>CANRNV010000014.1 GCA_947632125.1 uncultured Clostridia bacterium | reverse complement strand
TCCGCCGGAAGTTCCATTAAGACCATTACCTACGATAAGACAGCAAAGACCATCACCGAAGAAGTTGTTGTAGAGGAAAAACCCGCAACAAAGACCTACAAGCTTGAGGGCGCGGAAGAGCAACCCTCGTTCCCCGACCTTGCGGACTTAAAAGGCGAGTACTTTGCTATTGACGGCAAGATCTATACATTCGACGGAGCTAATATTACGGCAAAGGACATCGAGGGCAACGTTGAGCATTTCACGATAACGAGCAGCACCGACGGAACCTTTATGTATAAGTCTGTTGAGAATCCGGGAAATGCCGAGAAGAAGTGGTATTTTTATAGTTCGGATAAGTGCCTTTATATCAGCAGCTCAAGAGGAACCGTTCAGGCAAGACCGGTGCCCGAAACTGCGGTAAAGATGCCCGAACTTAAAGGCTCGTATTCGAATGGAGCTAAAAAGTGCGTATTCGACGGAACTTACCATGTGCTTGTCTACAATGCTCGTGGCGCTATAGATAAGCATTATTGTATCGTTAGTTACGATGATGAAACCGGAAATATGGAGTTGCTCCCCGTAGACACGACTGTTTACAAATATGGTCAATTCAAAAAGGCAACTCCCGATAAGGTCCAAATCGCCGGTACAACTTACACCAAGGACGAGGAAGGACCCGAGGAGCCCGAACTTGTCGTTCCCGAAGTGTTTAACGGCATATTCGTAGGTCCGTCCCTTGCTTACATTTTCGACGGCACCGCAGCCGTAAAGGTAAGGAAGATCGACGGCACGACGGAAGAATGGGAAGTCATCGAGGCTACCAACGAGGAGGATAACTACTCTGTAACGATCAAGTCCAAGAGTGGCGCGGGAGAAGCCGTTAAGCTTGATTACAATACAGCCATAAGCGACCCGAGATTGATGTCGAACGGCTCGGCAGTGGCATGGAAGCGGGTTCCCTCAAAAACGGAGATGGACATTCCCGAGGAGCTCTACGGCACTTGGGAGAATAGTTCTACGACCATAGAGATAGCTAAGGACGGCTACGTGGTAATAACTACGAGTAGCGGCAGTAAGCTCTATCTTATAACCCGGTATGACAGCGGACTTGATTGGCTCTTTGCCGAGATGAACAACACCGCAATGATCGAGTTCCACAATGGCACCATTACCTACAGCAACAAAAGCTTGACGAAAAAAGCCGGTTCGGGAGAAGCTACGACGGTAACTCTTCCCGACGGAATGGCAGGCAAGTACTTCGACGAGGCTAATCAAGACAACTACATCGAGGTTTCTAATGACGGTGTCAAGGCTCATATCGGCGGCGCGGACAGTACCTACAAGCTTTCCAAAGTAGAGGGAACTACCGTGACCTTGGCGGATAATAACGACGTCATCGAGTACAACGCAAGTACGTATTCAATCACTTACAAAGGCGTTAAGTACATCGAGGAAAAACACTATCAATTTGAGTCACAGTTCGACTTCCCGGAGAACTTTTTCGGAAAGTATACTAATGGTACTAAGTACATTGAGATCAGAGCCGACGGTACTGTTACTTTCAAGTGCGATGGATGGGGTCCCGAGGGTGAATGGGTTATAGTAAGTTGGGACGGAGAAACTCTTATCATGAACCAAGTGTCCGGCGGTAGCTTGACTAACGAAAAATTTACTTGGCAACAAGATGCGTCCGGTAATATGACCCTTTATTATAATTATACTTACACCAAAAAGGCAGCGTGACCTTAGCTTAGGCACAAAAGATTAATAAAACGGGTAAAAAGACACATTCGATGTTTTTCCCGTAAATAAAAATTGCATATGAAAAGCCTTCTTTTTAAAAGCGAAAGGGTGGGGCATTTGTTCCACTCTTTTGCGTTTTTACAACTTTTTTGTAAAAAAGTTTCCACTTTTTATAAAAAGTGGAGCAAAAATTTTTAAGGGCGGACGTGCACTGCTATTTCTTCACTAACTCCGCTTCGCTTGGGCGTGTTGCAACTATTTTTCATTTGGTGTATCACTCAGTCACAGCACACTACGCTTAGCTGTGCCGGCGTCCTTTGTTTGACAACAAAAGGCGCCTTTCTTAATTATCTGCTCCGCAGAATTTTAATAAAAGGAACATTGTAAAACAGTGGGCAAAAAATGTTTTATTTAGCGGCGAGGTTGAAAAGTATTTTCAACCTCGCCGCAGATAAAAGTTTTTTGGTTACTTTTTTTCAAAAAAGTAACACGCGCCCAAGATAAACGGGCAGTTTGCGAATTTTTTCGCAAACTGCCGCAAAGCGCAGCCTGCAACGTATGTCAGACATAACTAGGGCGAAATTAAAGTTTTTTTGTAAATTTGCATTTAGGATAGTTTTCACAGCCGTAAAATTGTCCATAGTGACCGTTTCTTAACACGAGTTTTCCGCCGCATAGGGGGCAGAGATTATGGTCGATGTTATATTGAGCGGTTTCGATATTGTTGATATGTTCTTCGAGGGTAACGTCGCTGTTTTCTTGCAAGGTAATAAGTTTGGTGTAATATTCTTTGATTTTTCGTTTGCTCAGTTTTATCGGTGTGCTTTGGCTTATCACATTATTCAATTGATCGGATAGGCAAACTTCTTTTGCATTTACGTTGCTAATATCCGCTTTGGGCAGGAACACGACAACGTTATGAAAGATATTTTTTACATTCAGGTAATTGGATAGGTGATATATATGGGTTTGATTTTGCTTTATGGGATTGTAAAATTGACGTTTTTCGTTTCCGTAAGCCAATACTTGCATCCAATATTGTTGATTTTCGGTGCCGAATATCATTCCGGAATAATTTTTGGTTTCAATTACCCAAATCCCGTTCTCGTTGATGACAATATGATCTATTTGACAAGTGTTGTTGTTGGCAGTTTCAAACAGTAGGTCGTGGATAGAATATTGTTTGCCTTCGATGTCATCGCCGATGATATTTTGTATTTCATATTCGCCGTCAAGACCTTTTTTCTCGATCTCTCGTTCTTTGACACGCTTTTTTGTTTTGAAAATTATAACAAAAAAGATGATTAATAATATCCCAAATGCAATTCCTGCGATTTCCATTTCGCGCTCCTAAAAAGGTAAACCCCAAAAAATTATACCGAATTTACCTAAAATTGTCAATAACAATTTTTATTTCAAAATAGGGTGTAGAACTGTTTTGCCGAGATGCCACTGTTGCTTACCTCAAAAATGAACACCCATAAACTATGCGTAAAAGACAGCTTTTACGCAGAATAACGCTATTATGGGGTGAGCATATTGGGTACGCTTATTTTTCGGATACAATATTTTGTACTTGCGTTTATATGCAACTATATTATTGTGTAACTGATTTGTTTGTCGATCCATATCCGTGTTTATAAATTATCATTTATATATTATTATATATTATCGGGATTATCGGGAAAATTCAGTCGGAAAAAATATCCGAATTAAATTGCAAATTCGGAATGTGGCGCTTTTTTATAAAGCGGTTTATGTATGCTGCAAAATTAATTTTTATTAAGCAGTTCGAATAATGAGTATGAATCGTAGATATTACGATCGCCGATAATGTCTTTTTCGCATGAGCTGTAAAAATCACGTAAGATTTTATATCCGCGATAAAATTCTTCATTTTCCATTAGGTCGCCGAGTTCGTCTTCCATAGCGTTCAAAAATGCGTTCAAAATCAATAACGACGAATTGAACATAACTCGAACTACCTTTACGCCCTTGCCGTCACAACTCAAAGCTGTTTCGGACTTTATTTTTGCGTTAATTTTGTTTTCCATAAAAAACTCCTTTGCATTATAATATTAATTATATTGATAATATAGCATACCTAATAGATATAAGTCAATTATTTTATACCTATTAAGTATAAAATTATTTATTATAAAATTACTTATCAAGAATGTTAGTTAATGGGAGCAAAAAGCAAAAATATGATTACACTCGAACAAATCAAAATCAGACTTTCAGAAGCTATCAAACAAAGCGGGATGACGCAAAATGCAATAGCAAAAGAATTAGGCATAAAACAGCCGCAAATATCGGCTTATATATACGGATCGAAAATGCCGGCTTTGGACACTCTTGCAAACCTATGCAAAGTATTGGACGTTGACGCGAACTACATTTTATGCTTGACCGACTAAGATGTCGGTCGTCTTTTTTTCTACAATAAGTTGTGTTTTTTATTGCCAAGCATAACAAAATATGATATAATATAATTGCCCTTTTAATTAAAGTAAGATCAATAAAGAAGCATAGAGATTATGGATGATTATTATAAAAGTCGAGATGAAATAAATTTGGCAAAAATTCGTTCGATTTGCGGCGAATTGCCTTATTACGTGCGAGAATTTATTATCGGTATTCAGTTGCGCACTTCGACGTTAACGCGTCTTAATTACGTTTACGATTTGAGAATATTTTTCGATTATCTTACCAAAAATGTTTTTACAAATAAAAAAATAAATCAAATCGAATTAAGCGATTTGGAAACTTTGCACGCGTTTGATATCGAACTATACCTCGATTATCTATCGTCTTATGAGTTTAACGGCAAAAAATATCAATGCGGTGAACGCGCCAAAGAGCGAAAATTGTGCTCATTACGCTCGTTTTTTAAGTATTTCTTCAATAAAGATCGGCTTTCGAGCAACATCTGCACCAAGGTCGACCTACCTAAAAAGCACGAGAAGCCCATAATTCGCCTTGAAACCGACGAAGTGGTAAAGCTTTTGGATCGCGTCGATTCTACCAATCTTACCGACATTAGCAAGCGCGAAAACGCCTATCACGATATCACACGGGTCAGAGATTGTGCCATACTCACTCTCTTTTTGGGCACCGGCATACGTATTTCGGAACTCGTCGGGCTCAATCAAGAGGATTTCGACTTTTCACAAGGCTGCTTTAACGTAACTCGCAAAGGCGGCAGCAAATCGGTGCTGTACTTTACCGACGAAATCGCTTCTGCGTTGCTTAGCTATTGTGCTTGGCAACAGGACCAAATAGATTCCAAAACGCCGTTTGGCAACAAAATAGCCTCTCAAAACGCCATGTTCTATTCGATGCAAGGCAAACGAATTTCCGTGCGAGCCGTCGAGAATCTTGTAAAGAAGTACGCGCAAGCCGTAACTCCCCTCAAAAAAATCACGCCACACAAGCTAAGAAGCACTTTTGGCACCGAACTGTATCGAAACACTCAGGATATTTATGCGGTTGCGGCGGTTTTGGGTCATAAGGACATCAACACAACGCGGCGCCACTATGCTGCGACGAGCGAGGATATCAAACGCAGAGCGTCTAAGTCGGTTAAATTACGAGATACGGATTAAATTTTGGCAAAAATTGTCTGATTATGTCTGACATAGTACTATTTTGGAGGTACATAAAAAAATTATGTTAGACATAATACAAAATAATTGACATTTGTTGCGACATAATGTATAATTTTATAAGAATTAATTTGATGCGAGGTTAAAGTGGATCAAAACGAAGCTCTCAATTCAATAAACAGCGACCTTATTCGCGGACATATCGACACCATCATTCTCAAAGCGCTTCAAGCCGGCGACAGATATGGTTATGATATCATTAAGGAAATCGAGCACAAGAGCGACGGTCAATATGTCATTAAGCAACCTACCCTATATAGTTGCTTAAAGCGATTGGAGGTACAAGGTTTTGTAAAATCCTATTGGGGATCGAAATCGATCGGCGGTAGAAAAAAGTATTTTACTCTTACCGACAAAGGTCGAGAACTTTTTGTTCGCAACAAAATCGATTGGGACTATTCCCGCACGGTTATCGACAAGCTGATATCGGATGAAAATTACAGCTACGTCCCCATTTCACAAAAAAGCGACGTTCAAAATACGGACGGTCAAACGGAAGAACTCTTAAATCTCGACATAGCCCAGCCCGATGAAGAGCAAGAGGCGGACGAAAACAGCAATTTTGCAGTCGACGATCTTGACGAGGACGAATTTGAACAAAGCGACATAATCGACGTTTTGCCTCTCGAAGTCGAGGACGACGATGATGTCGATACGGACGACGAAGCGCGCATTGCGGACGATGGTGACGACCTCGATGAAGCCGAACTTGCCATGGTCGAGCCATATAAAAACGACTACGATCTTGATGAAGAGTACGATCGCAGAATGGCGGAAGCGGAAGCCGCGCGCAGTGATGATGAGGACGAGGATGACGAAGTGCGCATTGCGGACGACGGTGACGACCTCGATGAAGTCGAACTTGCCATGGTCGAGCCGTACAAAAACGACTACGATCTTGACGAAGAGTACGATCGCAGGTTGGCGGAAGCGGAAGCCGCGCGCAGTGATGATGAGGACGAGGATGAAGTTACGTTCGCATTCTACGAGGAAGAGCAACCTGCCGCCGGTGAACCTACTGCCGTAGAGGAGCCGACCTTAGAGGAACCGGTTGAAGAGATAGAAGAACATATCTCGGAGGCGGAACCCGCACACGAGGAGCCGGTTCAAAACGAAATAATCAACGGCGACGAGTATCAAAGCGACGAGGAACTGCCTTTACTGACTTCGGAGCAAGATATTGTGGAAAGCTTTGCTTCGGAAAGCGAAAGCGACGAAGAAGAAGTCTTACCCGATTTTACCGAGGAGCCCGATGAAGTTCAAGAGGAACTTCCCCTATCCGCTTCCGAACTTAATATGGCGGACGGCTTGCCCTCGAACTCCGAGGAAGAACACGGCGAGATCATCAATTCCGCGTACTACGAGCAACGTCAGGAAAGCTATTTGGATAATGTTGACAATACCGAGTATGAGCCGCCCCGAGGCAATGATGCCATCGATATCAACAATTACTTTGCCGATTTCGAGGAAGAGAGCGACGAAATGGATGAAGTGGCTTCGTCCGAGGCTTTCCAATATGAGGCGCCGCCCGAGCCGATCATTACGCCACCCCTCATCGAATTGTCAAAGCCCGAATTTCCGGAAGTGCGTAGGTTTGTAAGAGAAACTCCGCCCGAAAACAAGTCGGACAAAACGTTATTTTACAGTTACAAACGTTCGGACATTTCGCTCGACGAAAGGTCGGCGATAATCGACAAGGAATATCGCTCGGTGATCAAGAAGTTGATTTCGGATAATATTATCGAGTATGTTCCCCCCGTCCAAAACGCCAACGAGCCAATCAAGTACAACGAGGTTTGGTTGACCGATGACGAGCCGCCTGCTCGGCCCCCTACTCTTAAAGAAATTCAAGAAGAAGAGCCAAGGCAGATACAAATTCCCGAACAAATTCCCGAAGCCGAGGTTATAAGCGAGAAGATCACCGCCGAAACGGGCGACAATGTCGAGCTTAGGACGCACAGCAATAAGGATTTGAGGGAGTACAACAGTAAGCACTATTATTATAGCAATCAGCTCAGGCTTTTGCAATACGGAATACTGTTTGGAATAATGTTGCTCGAAATCGCTCTGTGCTTCTATTTTATCGAAGTAGTTCACAACAAAATGAATATCAACAATATGAGCCTTGCCGCTTATATCATAGCGGTGGTCGTAGCGGCAATATTCCCGATAATCGCGTTCTTTATGTCGAGCCTAAATTACAATAAACGCAAGCGGATAAATTACAACGGCAAAACAAGTGCAGTGTTTGCGATAATCGTGACAGTCCTGCTTATGCTGATAGTAATATTTATCAATATCTATGCGGGAATACTTATCAATGACTTTAACGACTATATATCTACGTTGATAATGCCTTCGATACTTGCCACCAACGTAATGGTCAATGCATTTATCTTCCACCTACTATATACTTCGGGCAGATACAATGTAGAAGAATAAAACATAAAATATCCACTCACAGTTTTGCGAGCGGATATTTTTTAACATCAAAAAATGCACTCCTTTAAGTATCTGACTTTTTGGGGTGCATTTCATTAATCGCTATTTTTTTTTGTATTTATACCGCTTTTTTCTTGCAAACGATCTTTGGCGGGCACGATTTGAGGACGCAATCTCGCCCTACGATGATCTTGCCCACATCGCCTTTTGAGGGCGCCGAGTACATAATATCGGTCATGCAACTCTCTATTATCGAGCGCAAGCCGCGCGCGCCCGTTTTTAGCGCGATCGCTTTGTCCGCAATGGCTTCCAAGCAGCCGTCCTCAAAGGAAAGTTCGATACCGTCCATTTCCATAAGCTTTTTGTACTGCTTGATAAGAGCGTCTTTCGGTTCGCACAAAATGCGGACAAGATCGGACTTTTCAAGCGGGTCGAGGCTTACCGTCACGGGTATTCTGCCCACAAATTCGGGAATGAGCCCGTACTTAATTAGGTCGGTCGGTTGGATGGTTTCGTTGGAGATCTTTACCGCTTCGCTGAGTTGTGCTCCGAAACCGAGCGACTTATTTTGAGTGCGCTTTTCGATTATCTTGTCAAGCCCCACAAAGGCTCCGCCGAAGATGAACAGAATATTGCTTGTATCGATTTGAATGAACTCTTGTTGGGGATGTTTTCTTCCGCCTTGCGGAGGAACGTTTGCTACCGTGCTTTCCACGATTTTAAGCAACGCTTGCTGTACGCCCTCGCCCGAAACATCTCGGGTAATGCTGACGTTTTCGCTTTTACGCGCGATCTTGTCGATTTCGTCGATGTAAATAATGCCCTTTTCCGCACGTTTAACGTCGTAATCGGCGTTTTGAATGAGTTTGAGCAGAATATTCTCGACGTCCTCGCCCACATAGCCCGCTTCGGTAAGCGTCGTCGCGTCGGCAACGGCAAACGGAACGTTAAGTATGCGTGACAAAGTTTGGGCAAGCAAAGTCTTTCCGCTGCCCGTGGGACCGAGCATAAGGATATTAGTCTTTTTTAACTCCATATCTTGCGATTCGGAGTGAGTTAGGTTGTAGTTAACTCGCTTATAGTGATTGTAGACGGCTACGGACAGCACTTTTTTGGCTGCGTCCTGCCCCACAATATATTCGTCGAGTTTTGCCTTTATCTCCATGGGCTTGAGCAAATTAAGGTCACCTAATTCTTCTTTTTCTTTGGCATGGAATTCACTGTTGCAAATATCGGTGCAATCCTTGCAAATGTAGACGTTGTTGGGTCCGTGGATCAAATCCACCATGGACTCCGGTCTACCGCAAAAAGAGCATTTTGGTTCCAAATGATTGTTCAAACTAAACCTCCCTGTTATTATGACCTTTTATCGTAAATTGCATCGATAAGCCCGTATTGAAGAGCCTCCTCTGCCGTCATATAATTATCCCGATCTACGTCCTTTTCGACTTTTTCAATAGGTTGATTGCAGTTCTTGGCGAGGATCTCGATCATTTTTTGCTTTGTGCGCATAATGTGCTTGGCAACGATTTCGATATCGCTCGCCTGACCCTGTGCGCCGCCGAGCGGTTGATGGATCATGACTTCGCTGTTGCGAAGAGCGTATCTTTTGCCCTTGGCGCCTGCCGAAAGCAAGAACGCCCCCATAGAAGCCGCCATGCCTACGCATACCGTGCTTACGTCACACTTGATATAGTTCATCGTGTCGTAAATGCCCATGCCGGCAGTTACGCTGCCGCCGGGGCTGTTGATATAGAGGCAAATATCCTTGTCGGCATCCTTACTTTCGAGATAAATAAGCTGAGCGATAACTATGTTGGCGGAAGTATCGTCGATTTCTCCCGATAAAAATACGATCCTGTCTTCAAGAAGCCTTGAATAGATATCGTAAGAACGCTCGCCCCTGTCGAGCTGTTCCACTACCATTGGCACTAACATGTTTTTTGCCATAAGAAATTTTTCTCCTTAACTATTCATTATCCGATTTTTTGGCTTTGGTTGATTTTTTCGTCTTTGGTTCGGACGCCTTTTCGGACTTAACTTCATTTTCGCCCTCAGCTTTTACAGACTTTTTAGCCTTTGGCTCCGATGTCTTTTCGGACTTGGTTTCATCTTCGCCCTCAGCTTTAACGGTCTTTGCCTTTTTCTCGAAAGTGTTGTTTTCCATAAGGAATTTGACAAGCTTATCCGACGTGATCTGATTCCTTATATTATATGCAGCTTCCGGTAATTTTTTTATCTCTTCTGCGGTCATATTGTTTTTGGCGGCAAGTTCTTCTGCCTTTTCGTCGATCTCCTTGTCCGAAGCCGGTTCGATCAACTTCTTGTCCTCAAGTTCCTTGATGAGTTGCTCCAACACAAGCCTTGTCTTGACGGTTTGAAGCGCGTCGTCATGTCGATTTTTCTTATACTCCTCGACGCTCATGCCCATATAATATTTAAGGTAGTCCTCAAGCTTGATTTTGCTTTGCGAAAGATTGTACGCCAAGTTGTCGAGATCGTAGGTAAGCTGAGTTTCGACCATGCTTTCGGGAATGTCGACGGTTGCATTGGCGACGACTGCCTTTATGATGTCGTTCTCCTCTTGGATCTTCGCCCTGTTTTTGGCGTTTTCGGTAAGTCTTTTCTTGACGTCCTTTTTGTACTCTTCAAAGGTTTCGTAGGGACCCATTTCTTGCGCGAAGTCGTTGTTTTCGGCAGGAAGTTCTTCCGTTACGCCCGAATGAACGGTTACGGTAAACACGGCGTCTTTGCCCGCAAGATTTTTTGCGTGATAGTCGTCGGGGAATTTTACCGAAATATCCTTGGTTTCTCCTATATTCATACCTATAAGCTGCTCTTCGAAGCCGGGAATGAACATCTTACTTCCGATGACGAGCTCTTGATTTTTGGCAGAGCCGCCCTCGAATTTGACGCCGTCCACTTTGCCCGTATAATCGATGACAAGCTTGTCGCCGTCTTGAACCGCCCTATCCTTGATTTCGAGCTTGCGAACATGGATGCGACGATCTTGCTCGATGGCGTTCTTGACGTCGTCCTGCTTAACAGTATACTCAACTTTATCTAACTTAATACCTGTGTATTCGCCGAGCGTGACCGTGGGCTTGACAATAACCGAGATCGTAAAGACGATTTCGTCATCGTTGAATTTTTCGATGTCGACTTGCGGCTCGTCAACGGGATAGATGTCCTCGTTTTCGGCGAGAGCCTTGGAATAGCCCTTTTTTACGCAAAGATTTATGGCGTCGTCAAAGAAAACACCCTTACCGTAATAGTTTTCAATTGTCTTTTTCGGTGCGTGACCTTTTCGAAAACCGGGTACGTTAAATCTGTTTTTGTTTTTGAGATAAGCGTTGTTTACTTCTTCTTCCCATTCTTGGGGAAGCACCGTATAGGTAATTTTTACTTTACCTTCGGATTTTTCTACTTTGTAATCCATATTGCTCCTTTGATGAATTTATTCAAATTACTTACGCAAAGTATATATTAGCACAAACAAAATCTTTTGTCAAATTTTATTGACTTAATTAGCGATTTATAATATAATAAAAACATAAAATTTCCGTTAAAAAGCGAGAGAATATGCCAAACGACGCATTAAATTACTACTTTATAGCAAAAGAGCTCGATGAACGTCTTTCGGGGCGGCGCATAGAAAAAATCTATATGCCTTCGTCGGGAGAAATCATTCTCAAATGCCACAGCAGCGGAGCATCTTGTTTTTTGCTCGCGTCTGCGGTGTCGTCCTCGCCGAGGGTGCATCTGACGACTATCCAAAAAGAAAATCCGCTCTCTGCTCCCTCGTTTTTGATGCATTTAAGGAAGCATATCGGCGGCGGAATTATTATGAACGTTGCCGCAGAACCGTTTGAGCGTGTCGTAAAAATAAGGATCTTATCCAAAAACGAATTTGTAGCTTGCGAATATCTGCTTGTAGTGGAGATCACGGGGACGTACTCCAACATCATCCTTGTGGACGCCGACGGTAACATCTCGGAGGCGGCAAAGCACGTCACGCCCGATGTATCCCCCAAGCGATTAGTGCTTCCGGGCATCAAATACACGCCCATTCCTCCGCAAGATAAACTCGTCCCGTCCGACAAGCGTTTGATCGAGTTGATAAGTCACTTTGACGGTGACCGACCCGACAAGTACATTTTGAGCATAATGAGCGGAATGGCGCCCGTTACGATCACCGAATGTGTCACAAGAGCGCTCGGATCGGTGCGAAAAATTTGTTCGCCAAGCGATGCCGAGGCTGTTTTCCGTGCGCTTAATGACATTTACAAAACGGAAAAGCCCTGTCTTATACGCAAGGACGGCAAGTACATCGATTTTTATACGTCGCCTTTCCTTTCGGTCGACGGCGAGGTTGTATACAAAGATACGCTGAGCGAATGTATGGATCTGTATTATGCGGGCAAAAGCAGCTACGGCGAAACGGGCGAAAAGTTAAAGCGACTTCACAGCATTGTCAATACCGCCGAAAAACGAACCAAAAAGAAAATCGAAGAATTTGTCTTGAAAAAGAACGAATGTATGGACTATGAAAGCGACCGAATAAAGGGCGAACTCATCACAGCCAACATCTACAAAATCAAAAAAGGCGAAAGCGTCGTGTCGCTGCTTAACTATTACACCAACGAGGAAACGGAAATAACGCTTGACAAAAACAAGACCCCCTCTCAGAACATAGCGGCATATTACAAAAAATATTCCAAGAAAAAAGCCACGCTTGAAGCAATCGATAAGCAAATAAAGGAAGCAATGGATTTGCTTGAAAAATGCGAAAATATGCAGCTTGCGTTCGAATTATGTCAGACAAAATCAGATGTAGAGGACATAGAAACGGAACTTTTGAAGTTGAAATTGCTTCAAAATAAGGAAAATAAAAATCGTAAAAAAACCGATTTTTCTTCTTACCTCAGCGTTACCGTGTCGTCATATAAAATCGATATCGGCAAAAACAATGTTCAAAACGACCGCCTGTACAAGAGCGCTTCGGACAAAGATCTGTGGTTCCATGTAAAGGACGCTCACGGCAGCCACGTAATTTTGCACTGCGATATGTTGCCGCCGGATGACATTATCGCCTCCGCAGCAAGTCTCGCCGCCTACTACTCCAAGAATAAGATGGCGGATAAGGTGGCTGTTGACTATACCTATGCGAAATACGTAAAACCGATTAGCGGAGCGGGGCTTGGTCGTGTCACCTACACCAATCAAAAAACGCTCTTCGTATCTCCGAAAAGCGTTTTGGATTTCAGTTAAATTCCTTTTTAGATTACGGCAATTGCCGCTTCCAATCCGTCCGCAATTTGTCTAACGCTCAATTGAGCCTCGTTGTTAAGCGGCGGAACGTGAATGAAGCCGCCGATAGTCTTTTCGTTCGACTTACATAGATAATCGAGTACGCCGTACATGAGGTGATTGCATACGAAAGTACCTGCCGAATTTGATATGACGGCGGGAATTTCGACTGCCGAAATCGCTTTAAGCATGGCTTTAATGGGCAAGGTGGAAAAATATGCGCTCGGTCCGCCTTGTGCAATGGGTCGATCGATCGGTTGATTACCCTCATTGTCCTTGATACGAGCGTCGTCTATGTTGATGGCAACTCTTTCGAGATTGATTTCGTTGCACTTGCCCTGCCCAAGACAAATCACTGCATCGGGCTTAACGGTTTTGATTGCGTCGACTACCACGGAAATCGATTTGTCAAAGACGGTTGGGACCATCAACTTGACGATATTCGCATTGCCGATTTTGTCGGCTACGGTTTTCATAACTTCGCAGGATGAATTGGTTTTATCCTCGCCGAACGGATCGAATGAGGTCAATAATATTTGCATTGTTTTACTCCTCATCGAACAGCGCGGCGGCAAATCCCTCGCTGTCAAAGTCCTCGAGGTCGTCGATCCCTTCTCCGACCCCCACATAAACGACCGGAATGGCAAGTTGACCGGCTATCGAAAGAACAACTCCTCCTTTCGCCGTTCCGTCGAGTTTGGTCAAAATTATGCCGTCGAGGTCGATTATTTCGTTAAACACGTCGACCTGCGAAACGGCATTGCTTCCTGTCGTGGCGTCTAAAACGATATAATTCAGCTTCATAGCCTCGGGATATTCCCTGTCTATGACACGCATAATCTTGTTCAATTCGTTCATAAGGTTCTTTTTGTTGTGTAATCTGCCCGCCGTGTCTATCAGCAACACGTCGGTCTTTTTGCTCTTTACGCTGGCGATCGCGTCATAGACGACGGCGCCCGGGTCGGCTCCCTCGGCGTGCTTGATAATTCTGACGTTTGCCCTGTCCGCCCATATGGTAAGCTGGTCGGCGGCGGCTGCCCTAAACGTATCGGCGGCAGCCAAGGTGACGGATTTGCCCATCAGACGGAATTTGTTGGCAAGCTTGCCTATCGCCGTGGTCTTGCCCACGCCGTTGACACCCGCAACCATGATGACGAGCGGATACGAATATTCGGGCTTCTCGTTTTCGTCGAGCAACTCGCAAATAATGTCTTTAAGTTCGTCCCTGACCTGTTCTCGCGTGCGAATAAGCTTTTCGTCAACGACATCGCGCAGCCTTTCGAGGATCTCCTCCGTCGTTTCAACTCCGACGTCTGCGGAAATAAGCACTTCTTCGAGTTCGTCGTAAAATTCGTCGTTGAGCGCTCCGCCCGTAAACAATTTATTGAAAGTGTAAGCGATTTTTTCTCGCGTACGTTTTAGTCCTTGCTTGATTTTTGAAAAAAGTCCCATATTTTTATGCCCCTTCGCTTACCGATTTTGTTGCTTGTTTAACCGCTTCGCTCAGTTTGACCGAAACGATCTTGCTCACGCCGCGTTCCTCCATTGTTACGCCGTAAAGGTTGTCCGACAGCTCCATGGTTGGCTTGCGGTGCGTGATGACAATGAATTGCGTTTCCTCCGAGAACCTGCGCAGATACTGAGCAAATCTCGAAGCGTTGGCGTCGTCGAGCGCCGCTTCGATTTCGTCGAGCACGCAAAAAGGCATGGGGCGAAGTCGAAGTATGGCAAACAAAATGGCGATTGCCGTAAGCGCCCTTTCTCCGCCCGACAAGAGCGATATGCTTTGTAGCTTCTTTTGAGGCGGTTGCGCGACTATCTCCACGCCTGCGGAAAGCGGATCTTCGCTTTCAAGCAGCAACAAATCGGCATTTCCACCGTCGAAAAGTTCCTTGAAGATCTTTATAAAGTTTATTCTGATTTGCTCGAATTGCGTCGAGAAAATCTTTATCATGTCTTTTGAGAGGTCGTTTATGATTTTTACCAAGTCGGCTTCGGCTTTTTCGAGATCGGACTTCTGCGCTTCGAGCGTGCGATATTCTTCGCCGACCGTCTTGCTTTGCTCGATGGCGTCGAGGTTGATATTGCCGAGAGCGGCAATTTGCCTTTTGAGCTTGGAAATAAGAGCAAGACCTTCGTTTATATCGAACTTTTCGGCTTTATAGGTCAAACAGCCGTTGTAGTCGAGGTTGTATTGCTCCCAAATGCTGCTTTCCATGGCTTCGATATCGGTGTCCACCTTTTGAAGCTTGAACTCCTCGTTCATCTTGCGCTCGTTCAGAGATTGCATTAAGTCGGTAAGTTCCGTTCGCTTTTTGTCGATGGCGTCGATCTCTCCGACCAAGTTCTTTTTGTGCTCGTCGAGAGAGGCAAGTTGCTCTTTGACCTTTGCAACATTTTGCACGTCCGCCGTCGAGTCCGTCATCGCGTCAAGCTTTGTGTCGATGGACGCCTTTTCTTGCTCCAAAGCGACTATTTGCTGCTTGTTGAACTTTATACGTTCGGTCGCCAAGGAGATCTCTTCGCTTAGCCGTTTGATTTCGGCTTCGGTTGAAGTCAAGACGTTACGTTCACTGTTCAACTTTATGAGGTAGTCGGTCACTTTTTCACGCAAGGAATCGTGTTTGCTTCTGAGTTCGTCAATGTATTTTTGCTTGGTTTCGTTTAACTCGCTTGCTTCGAAGCGTTTGACCTTGATGAGTTCTTCGAGTTCACCTACGCTCCCTATCGAAGTCGTTATCTCGGCTATGCGCTCTGTATCCTTATTATATTGATATTCGAGAGCGATGACATCTTTTTGAAGCTGCTCGCACTCGGATGAAACGGACAGCAAACTTTCGCTTTTTGTCGCCTCTTCGAGTTCGAGTTCGTGAAGCCGCTCTTTCAGTTCTTTAATTTGAGCGTCGGTACCGGTTTGACGTTCGCTGAGTTTCGCTTTTTGCTTGGTAAGCGAATCGATCTTTGTTTCGATTTCGGCGACTTCGACGGTAAGTCCTTTAAGTTCCCGCTCGTATGTGAAAATGTTGGAGATATTGCGGTCGCTCGACCTGCTTCCGCCCGTGATCGAACCTTGCGGATTTATTATGTCGCCGTCGAGTGTTACAACTCGAAAAGCATAGCCCGTTGCCTTAACAAGCCTTACGGCGCTATCCATATTGTCCACTATGACGGTCGAGCCAAGCAAACTTTCCATTATTACCTTGTATTTGGGGTCGAAGTTGATAATGTCGCACGCTCTGCCGAAAACGCCTTGCTTATTTAGTTGCGGCAGGTATTTTGCGTCTATATTTCGCGGCTTGACCGAAGATATCGGTAAAAACGTAACTCTGCCGTGCCTTGTTCGCTTCAAGTGTTCGACAAGATATTTTGCGTCCTCTTCGGTACGCACTACGATATGTTGAACCGCTGCGCCGAGCGCCATTTCGACGGCGACCTCGAATTTTGGTTCGACAGTGATAAGTTCGGCAACAACGCCCTCTATACGACTTTCGACTTCGACGTCTCTTTTTGCATCTGACAAAAGGTTCTTGACGCTGTTGTTGTACGCGTCGTACGACTCTTTCATATCGCGCATGATCTTGTACTGACCGTTTTTGGTGTGATAGAGGTTGCTGAGTTTATCGAGTTCCGCGCTCAGCGAATTTATCTTGTACAAAAGCTCGTTGTTTGTTACGTAAAGTTCGTCAAGCTTATTTTTGCTTGCTTGTCGGTCGTCCTTAATTTTGGAAATTATCTGCGAAAGTTCGTCAATTTTCGGTTCCGTTTCCCTGATTTTGTCACGCATAACTTGGAGCCTACCTCCCGATTCGGTCACTTTTTCGGTCAAAGTTTCCTTTTCGGCAAGATAGCGGGACATATTCGCCTTTATGTCGGCAAGCTTCTCGATGGCATCGAGTTCCTCTTGATGTGCCGAAGCTATTTGATCGCTGTTGGCGGTAAGTTCGTCCGAAACGGCGAGATATTCTTCATTGGTTTTTTCGTAGAACTGTCGGAGCTCTTCGATTTTGCGTTTTAACTCCGTTAACTCCTCTTCTTTGCGCGATAACAACTTGCCGCTTTCGTCACAACGAGCGGTAAGCCTTGAATTTTCGTCCTTAAACGAGGAAGCGTTTTCGTTTATATGCGAAAGCTGCTGTTTGAAAAGCTTGATTTCGGACTCATGTTCGGCAATTCCCACGGTGAGTTCCACAAGTTTATCCCTTAGATGCTCAATGTCCTTATCGATATGTTCTCGGCTGTTGAGCGTGGAGCGATAGTCGTTAAGCAATTCGTCAAATTCCTTTTGACGAAGTTCTATTTCCTCCATTATGCCGTTAAGCCTGTTGTTGATGGCTTCCTTGGCTTGGTTTGCCGTGTCGTACTGATATATGTAGGTGTTGATCTCGTTATGGCGAAGTCGATCCCTCAGTTCAAGGTATTTTTGAGCGGTTTCGGCTTGCTTGCTAAGCGGTTCGAGTTGACGGGACTTTTCAAGCAAGATGTCGGTTATTCTGCTCATATTGTCCCGTGTGCGCACAAGTTTGCGCTCGGACTCAAGCTTTCTGGCTTTGAATTTGGAGATCCCCGCCGCTTCTTCGAATATGGAGCGACGATCCTCCGGTTTTGCCGAGAGCAGCTCGTCGATCCTGCCCTGTCCGATGATGCTGTAACCCTCGCGTCCCATTCCACCGTCGCGTAGCAAATCGGTGATGTCTTTAAGGCGGCAAGGCGTGCCGTTGATAAGATATTGACTTTCGCCCGATCGATACAGCTTGCGGGAAACGACTACTTCCGAAAATTCAAGCGAGGGAAACAGCTTGTCGGTATTGTCAAAATACAACAAAACTTCGCAAAACGACATTGATTTGCGATTTTCGGTGCCCTTAAAGATGACGTCCTGCATATTGGTACCGCGAAGCAATCTTGCCGATTGCTCGCCGAGTACCCATCTTATTGCGTCGGCAACGTTGCTTTTTCCGCAACCGTTGGGGCCGACAATGGCGGTTATGCCCTCGCCGAACTCTACGGACAGCTTATCCGCAAAAGATTTGAAGCCATAAACCTCGATTTTCTTGAATTTCAAACGCTTGACCTCGCGATGGAAAAATTATGCCAAATATAAATTCAGACTAAACAAGTATAGCATTAATCGAGAAAAAAATCAACCGATTTATAAAGTTATATGTCGTTTTTTTAGGTTTGCCTTTGCGGAAATTAAACGGGTATATTTTGAATTTGCTTTTTTATTCTTTTAATTCTAAGTTAAAACAAAAAAGCCCTTATTGGGGACTTAAAAAGATATCTTTCGGGTCAAAAGACGTGCAGTTTATTCAGTGCGGCTTTGGCGGCTTCCCTCTCGGCAAGCTTTTTCTTTTTGCCGGTACCCTCGCCCATGAGTTCGTCCCCGATATACACCTTGGACACGAAAAGTTTTTTTCCGTTGTCGACGGTCTTGTACACAAGATCGAGGTCGTTAAAGTTGGCTTGCTTAAATTCTTGCAGGCGGGACTTGTAATCGATAGTTGCGGTATGCGCGATTTCCCGACCTAAGTGGTTGAAAACGAAGTGTTTGGCATTTTCGATACCGCCGTCGAGATAGATTGCTCCAAGTACAGCTTCGAAGAGGTTTGATTTGAATTTGTCCGACCACCTGCCGATATCGACTCCCGCCCCAAGACGAAGATATTTGAGCAAGCCGAGCTTTTCGATGGCTGCCGAAAGCGGCTCTCTCGATACGATGGAGGCTCGACTTACCGTCATAGCCCCCTCGTCCTCCATTGCCGAAAGGTACAACAATTCGGCGACTACGAAGTTGAGGACGCTGTCGCCCAAAAATTCGAGTTTCTCGTTGCTTTCACCGCCATGCTCATTGACGTATGAGGAGTGGGTAAAGGCGACTTCGAGCAAATTCTTGTTGCGGAAAGAATAGCCTATTATGTTTTCGATTTCAGTTGTTTTCATTAGCAGTCAGTGAGGAAAGTCCGTTTTTGATATTTGCTATAAGGTTGCCCTCGTGCATTTTCTTAACTTGATTTATCGCTACCTTGATAGCGTCGGAGTTGGATGCGCCATGAGCCTTGACGATTATCTTTTCGACGCCAAGCAGCGGCGCTCCGCCCTTATTTTGGTAGTTCATACTGCTTTTGACAGTCGAAAAAGCCTTTTTCATAAAGAGCGCTCCGAATTTGGATAGTCCATCGCTCATTATAGCCGATTTCAGCGTTTTTATAACCATGGAAGCCGTGCCCTCGATCGATTTAAGTAAGACGTTGCCTACAAAGCCGTCGCAAACAAGCACGTCGTAATTTCCGCTGAGCGCGTCCCGAGCCTCCATATTGCCCACAAAGTTGATGGGAAGTTCTTTGAGCCTAAGGGCCGTTTCCTTTACGAGTTCGTTCCCCTTTTTGTCCTCTACGCCGTTGGATACAAGCCCGACCTTCGGATTTTCAAGTCCGAACACCGCTTTCATGTAGCTTACGCCCATAAGCGCAAACTCAACCAAAAATTCGGGTCGGCAGTCCACGTTGGCGCCGCTGTCGATAAGGCACACCTCTTTGCCGTTGACCGTCGGCAAAATGGGCGCAAGCGCGGGGCGATGAATACCTTTTATCCGTCCCAACCTAAGCACGCCGCCGGATAGGACTGCGCCTGTGTTGCCTGCCGAAATCAAGCCGACGACGTCATCGTTTTTGAGCACATCGAATGCTTTTACAAGCGAGGATTCGGTTTTATGTCGAATGGCGACCGTAGGAACGTCGAGATTGGTTATCACGTCCTTTGCATCGACGATTTGAAGCCTGTTTTCGTCGAGATTATATAGAGACAGAGTTTTGTTTAACTCGTCTTTGTTTCCGCACAAAACAAGTTCAAGCGATTTATCGTCTTGAAGAGCAAGAGCGCTGCCACGCGTCACTTCGCTCGGATCGTCGCAAGCGCCTATATCCACAACTATTTTCATTTACGTTCACCTCAAAAAATTAATTGCCCCGATTTGGCGGGGCAAAATAATTTAATTAATCTTCCTTTTCGGTTTTGATTTGCACAACGGGCTCATCATTATAGTATCCGCAATGACTGCAAACCTTGTGAGCCGGTTTGAGTTCTCTGCAATTGGGACAAGCAACCAAGGTGGGCTTTGATATTTTCCAATTGGCTTTTCTTGTATGAGTCCTCTGCTTAGATGTTTTATGCTTGGGTACTGCCATAACACGCACCTCCTATCGTATTCAAATGCTATAATAGTATAAAGAATTAAACGCCTTTTGTCAACTAAAAATAAACCCGTTTATCCAAAATATTGATATTTTGTGGCAGTTTTTAATTAAAAACCCGCTTGTTACCAAATAAATTTGTTCATCGCACTCTCGCCGTTGTCGATTATGATGTCTTTCGCCGTCATGGACTTGTTGATTACGGTGACAAAGTAAGCCCACTCGGCAATTTCTTCTTTCGACGCCCACTTTCGCAGCGGCGTCAGTTCCATGATTTGCCGCCAAAGCGTCGGAGAATTTATGACCCGATCGTTTAGTTCGGTGATCACCCCGCCCGGAGAAAGGCTGTTGCAAGTTGCGCCGAACTGTGCCACTCTGAGCGCGACGTTTTTCATGTACGAAACGACGCCGCCCTTGCTTGCCGCATACCTCGGAAACTCCGAGCCGGTGGTTGCGCTTGCCGATGCGATAAATAGTATGCTTTTGATATCGGGCGTTATTCCGTATTTTTCGGTGACGTTTATCGTCCCAACGAGATTTACGTTTATATCGTCCTCGTTTTGCACACCCGCGTTGTTGATCAGTATTTCCACGCCCTCTATGTCGGGCAAGTCCCTTGTTATGTCTGACATAATATGGGTGTAATTACCGTTTTCGATGGAAGAAGGCAGTTTATCCATGCCGATAACGCTGTGTCCCTCGCTTAAAAACTTGATGGCAATGGCGCGTCCTATCCCCTTGCTCGAACCAGTTATAAGCGTTTTCATTTACTTATTCTCCTTTACCGCTATATAATCGAAGTATTTTTTGCCGACATCGTTTTTTCGCATGGCATCGCAAACCTTATATCCGAGTGGCGAAAATACAGCTTCGACAATAAGTTCGACGATCATTCCCGTAGCGGCGCACGTCAGGCATTGAATTATCGTCCATCCGAAGAAGAAGTGACTTACAATCAAAGCGAACACGATATTGTCGACGAATTGCCCTATCGCAGTTGAAGCGTACGAGCGCAAAATAAAGGCGCCGAAGCCGTCGGGATTGCGCTTAAAAGCTTTGCCAATCCCCCAATTTGCAAAGTTGTTGACGATCGCCGAGCCGATAAAAGCGATCGTACTTCCCATAAGTACGTACCAAGTGCCGCCGAAAGTGCCGTTAAGCGCAGAATTTATCACGTCGAGTTCGCCGTAATCGTAGTACGCACCCCACACCCCCGGAATGATCGACGCCAAATACAGTATAAGACAGGCAAACAGATTGACGCAAATGGCGATGATCGACAGTTTCGTCGCCGCTTTGGGTCCGAAATGCTTGGTCAAAACGTCCATGCACAAAAAAGCCACCCAAGATACGATTATGCCCGTATCGAGCGCGAGCCAATCGACGCCGAGCCCAATGCTCTTGTTCGCAAGCAAATTCATCGCAAAGAGCGACAAGATAAATGCGGCGAAGATAAATGACGGCACGGATTGGACGAGCAGTCTTGTTTCGTAAAAAAAGTCCTTGATTTTTTGCTTCATTTTTTTATTTCTCCTTGTTTTTTATCGAGATGGTTTTTGCAAGGAAAACATCTCTTTTTTTATTTGAAAAAGGGCAGATTGATCCGCCCTAAAAAAACGTAGTTTTGTTTAGGGACAGGAGTTTGCGACTGTCCTATTTAATTAAAGTGATTTTGCAAGTTCGATAAGATATTTTTTTAACTCATCGCCGAAGTCTTTTCGTTTAAGAGATAGTTCTATGGCGGCTTTAAGCGAGCCGAATTTGTCGCCCATATCGTACCGGACGCCCTCAAAATCATAGGCGTAAACCTTTGCCTCGTTGCACATCATCATTAAGGCGTCCGTGAGTTGATACTCTCCGTTTTTGCCCTTGCCGATTTGCTCTATGTAGCGATAGATGTCGGCAAGAACGTATCGACCGTAGCAAGCGAGCCTTGACGGCAACGCATCTATGGGCGGTTTTTCCACCATGCCTTTAAGGAGATGAAGTCGTCCGTTTGAAGAAGCGACATCTGCCACGCCATACTTTACGATATCGTCGGTCGGGCAGTTTTGAACCCCGATTATCGTCGAGCCCGTTTGTTCGTACGCGCCGATGAGCTGCTTTGCTACGGGCACGTCGGCTACCGTAAGGTCGTCTCCGAGAGCCAAGCAAAACGGCTCGTTTCCCGTAAAAGGTTTTGCGAGAGAGATTGCATGGGCGGAGCCGAGCGGCTGCTCTTGTGTGACAAAGCGAATATCGGCACGGGAATAAATGTCCTTTACGCAAGCGGCAAGATCGGTTTTTCCGGCGGTCATCAATTCGTCGTAGAGTTTTTCGTCCTTAGCGAAATAGTCCTTTATCACCTGCTTATGCGGACTGATTATTATCAAAATCTCATTAAGACCGCTATTTACACACTCATTGACTATGTGCGAAAGCACGGGGACGTCTATTATCGGAAGCAGTTCCTTAGGAAGCGCCTTGGTAATAGGCAAGAACCTTAGCCCCCTCCCACCGCATGGAATGACTGCTTTGTTCATACTACACCTTGTAGATCACGCGTCGGCACGTTTCGCAGTGACAGAAGCCGTTTTCGTTGAGAGTGCTTATGTTCTTTTGCGAAAGCATCATGCCGCACCCGCTGCACGAATACGTCTTGTCGGTAATTCGAACGGGCATAAAGGCGGGATACAAATTGTCGGAGGTAAGAGTTTTGTAGATCTTCATGGTTTCGGGGTCGATCTTGCCCTCCATTTCTTTAAGCTGCCCTTTCAGCTTTGTGATTTCGGGCTCGGCGGCTTTCGACAACTCGGCAAATTCGCCCTTTGCCGCATTGTAAATATTGCGCATTTTAAGACCTATCGAATTTGCGTCCTGATATTCCTTAACAAGTCGCTCGGATTCGCTTTTGCACTCGACGATTTTTCGCTCGAACGAACTTACCTTGCTTTTTAGCGCTTCAAGCTGAGGCACAAGCCCGCTGAGGTCGTCGTCGCTTTCGGCATTGTCGACTATGAGTTGCAGTTCGGCAAGCTTTTGAATGAGTTCCGTAAGTTGATCGCTTGCCTGTTCGAAAGTTTTAATGATGGCTTCGGCGGATTTTTCACATTCCAAAACGGTCTTTTTGGCGCTGTTGAATTTATTCCTCGCCTGCTCCATCTTATCGCTTGCTTCGCTCTTTTCGAGCGCATCGAAAGCGCGTTTTAACTTGATGTCTATTTCCTGATATGCGAGCATTGTGTCAAGATTATTCATTATCTGTTTCTCCTTTATTCAGTAGCTCCATTGCCTTATTTATTAGTATCAACTTTTGTTTGTTGAGCGGAGTTTGCTTGTAGGAAAGCAGCCGCTCCTTGTTATGTTTCAGTCTCGCCGCAAAAATCGGATCGTTCCTATCGAAAAATGCGCCGAAAGTGAGTTGCAATTCGTTCAAGGTCATTTTGCCGGGTTCGAGAGCGATGATGTCGTAAAACTTGCCGTTATCGACGATCGTCTTGTCCTCGGTTATTTTATATCCGCTTTCCGTCAAGGTTTTTCGCACCTTAAACACGTCGTTTTGGGGCGATATTATGACTTTTGGCAAGACCCGCCCTGCCAATATGTGCAAAACAGTGTTGCCGCCCATGCCGCTTATTACTGTGACATCGGGAATTATGCCGCCGAGCGCATCGAGCCCGTCGCCCAAAAAATACTCGGCGTTGTCGCCCAAAAGCGTTTTTGCTTTGTTTAAGCAAAATTCGCTTATATCCGCTGCCAAGATCCGCTTAGCCTTGCCCGATAAAAGGACCATTTGGCAAAGCAGTCCATGATCACACCCGATGTCGGCAAAGACGTCGGTCGTCGGGATAAGGGCGAATATTTCGTTCAGCCTCATTGATCGATGAACTCTTTTAGTTTTTTGCTCCTCGACGGATGGCGAAGCTTGCGTAGAGCCTTGGCTTCGATCTGCCTTATGCGCTCCCTCGTGACGCCGAACTCCTTGCCGACCTCTTCCAAGGTGCGGGGATGTCCGTCATCGAAGCCGTACCTCAATCGAATTACCATCGCTTCTCGCGGCGGTAACGTGTCGAGCACTTCTTTAAGATGCTCTCTTAAAACCGAGAACGAGGCAAAATCTTGCGGAGCCTTAACGTTTGTGTCCTCGATAAAGTCCGAAAGATGGCTGTCCTCCTCCTCGCCGATGGGCGTTTCGAGCGAAACGGGGTCGAGCGAGATGCGTTGGATCTCCCTCACTCTTTCCTCGTTTATGGACATAACTTTGGCGATCTCCTCGGCGGTGGGATCCCGTCCATATTCCTGAGCGAGCATTCTCGTCGTTCGTTGAAGCTTGCCTATCGTATCGACCATGTGAACGGGGATACGAATGGTTCGCGCTTGATCGGCAATCGCCCTCGTTATGGCTTGCCTTATCCACCAGGTCGCATAGGTGGAAAAGCGGAAGCCCTTGGTGTAGTCGAACTTTTCGACCGCTTTCATAAGTCCCATGCTGCCCTCTTGAATAAGGTCCATAAATTGCATACCTCGTCCCGTGTAGCGTTTGGCGATGTTGACGACGAGCCTTAGGTTTGCGGAGTTTAGCTTGTCTTTTGCCTCGGCATCGCCCTCTTTTACCCTTTTGGCAAGTTCGATTTCCTCTTCCATTGTCAGAAGCGGCACTCTGCCGATGTTGCGAAGGTAGACTTTTACAAGGTCGTCCACGTTGTCGTCGGAGATAAGCTTATCGAGCGACTCCGCTTTTAGATCGACCGAGTTGTTGGTGACGGTGACCTTATTATCTTTGAGAGCCTTAAAAAAGGCGTCTACCTCTTCGGCGGAGGCGTCGCACACGCCCGCAAGTCGTTCGATGATTTCCTCGTATGTAATCGAACGAGTTTTACCCACGTTTACAAACTTGGCGAGCTCTTTTTTGAGTTCATCGCGCATATCACCGTATGCGTCGCCGCTTGTAATGTCGGAATCGTCGGTTGCATTTCCGCTTTTTTCATCGCTTACATTGCCGCTTGCTTCGTTGTTGCGTGGTTTGACTTTGGCGGACGTTTTGACGGTGGTAACATCGGCAGTATTACCGCTTGCATCGCCTGCGGAAACGACCTTTATCCCGTGTTCTTCGAGCAAGGACAAAACTTCCTCCATGATTTCGGGAGAGGGATTGAGCGATGATATCTTATCGCTCACTTGCGCATATGTCAACCTGCCCGACGCGCTCTGAATAATCAGTTCGCTGATGGCGGTAAGCATATCGGCATTTAATTTAGTGTTTTCTTTTCCGTTCATAGTGGTACTCCATTTCATTAGCTGACGCCATAAGTTATTGGTCTATATATTCTTTAAGTTTCTTGCTCCTTGACGGATGGCGAAGCTTGCGTAGCGCCTTACATTCTATCTGTCTTATTCGCTCCCGCGTAACGCCGAACTCCCTGCCGACCTCTTCGAGAGTGCGAACGTGTCCGTCCTCGATCCCGTATCTCATCCTTATAACCATTTCCTCCCTCGGAGTGAGCGTATCGAGCACGGCTATAAGATGCTCTTTGAGTATGGACGACGAGGCTGCGTCCTGCGGTGCTTGTGCGTTTGTGTCCTCGATGAAGTCGAACAGGTGCGTTTCCTCTTCGTCGCCGACGGGCGTTTCGAGCGAAACGGGGTCGAGCGACATACGCCGGATCTCGTTCACCCGCTCTACGCTTATCCCCATCTGTTCCGAGATCTCCTCGGGAGTGGGATCTCGCCCGAGCTGTTGGGCGAGAAGCCTTGTGGTACGAAGCAACTTGTTTATCGTTTCGACCATGTGGACGGGGATACGAATGGTCCGCGCCTGATCGGCTATCGAGCGAGTGATCGCCTGCCTTATCCACCAGGTCGCATAGGTGGAAAAGCGAAAGCCCTTGGTGTAGTCGAATTTTTCGACCGCTTTCATGAGCCCCAAGTTGCCCTCTTGAATGAGGTCGAGGAAGAGCATACCGCGCCCCGTGTAACGCTTGGCGATGTTGACGACAAGACGAAGGTTGGACTCGCCCAACTTGCGCTTGGCTTCCTCGTCGCCGTTTTGCATCCTTTTGGCAAGGGACACTTCTTCCTCGATGGAGAGAAGCGGCACTCTGCCGATGTCTTTCAGATAGACTTTTACGGGATCGTCGCTGTTTACCTCGGAAATCAGCTTATCGAACGCGTCCGACTTTATGTCGAGCGCAGAGTCGATTATGGGGATATTCCTTTCTTTGAGCAGGCGAATTACCGTGTCCACCTCGTTTGCCGTCGCCTCGCACCCCACTGCAAGCTTTTCGCAAATTTCGTCATAGGAAAGAGCGTGCTTTTTGCCGAGTTCAACTAATCCGTCGAAAGTTTTAAGCACTGCGGGACTTAGTCCGAATGTGTCTTTTTGTTTTGCGATCTTTATGCCCTTTTGCTCCAAAAAAGCAATGATTTGCTCCATGGCTTGCGGAGTAGGACAAAATTCCGCAATTTTATCGCTTACCTCGGCATAGGTAAGTTCGCCGCGAGAGCCGCAATTTGTTGCAAGCTCCTCGGCTGCCGCAAGAAGATTTGGGTCTAAATTTGAATATTCCTTGTCAACCATTAAAAACCTCCGCTTTTTTTCATTTGTTTAAGCTGAATTTCTATTTCGTTGAGTCGACTTAGCAATTCGCCGTCCTTGGTGGAGTTGTACTTTTCGATGAGTTTTGTTTTTTCCGCTTCGAAACAGCGGCGTTTAAGTAAAATAACGCACTCGTCGAACTTTTTTTTGTCATCTCCCGACATAAAATTGTAGTTAATGAGATTTACGATATAGTCCCTGTCCTCCTCGTCTATGCGATTATATAGAGATTGAAGTGTGTAGCGTTCTTTGTATTTTTCAAGAGCCAATTTGTATGCGTCAATTGCTTTGTCATTCGTTAAATAAGGCAAAATGTCATGTGAGAAGTCGGCGTACGGCATTTCGTTTATCAACGACGCCAAGACAAATTCCTGTGCGCTCAAAGCCACATCGCCGTTTTTTATTTCCTCGCGAGGCGCGCTCGCTTCCGACTTTTCGAGCGGTTCTTCAAGCTCCGCTTGCTTCATAAGCACGGTCATCGAATACCCTGTAAGTTTGTGAATTTGTCCGAGGTACTCCTCTTGCTCCACGGGCGAGAGCTTTTTTATCGTTTTGATCGCTTCCACGGCGTATTTGCTCTTGCCGTCCGGATCGCTCAGATCGTACGAGCGAGCAAGCGAATTAAGCTTGAAAGCCGTTAACGAAATGGCGTTACCAAGCAGTTCTCGGTAGCCCTGCGCTCCGCTCGTCTTGATGATGTCGTCGGGGTCCATTTCGCCCGAAAGCGGTACGACCTTGACGGTAAGTCCGACGGATTCGAGAATATCAAGCCCTCTGAGCGTTGCCTTTTGTCCCGCAAAATCCCCGTCGTAACTTATGTACACTTTGTCGCAATAGTTTTTTATGAGTTTTGCCTGCTCGATTGTGAGTGATGTCCCCATACTAGCGACCACATTTTCTATTCCCGCCTTGTAAAGCGAGATAGTATCCATGTAGCCTTCGGTGATTATTATGGAACTCAGCCCCTTTTGTTGCTTCAACTTTTTGACAAGGTTGAGATTGAATAAGACCTTTGACTTGTCAAACAATATCGTTTGTTTGCTGTTGCGATATTTCGCAAGTTCGGAGTTTTTTTCGAGTATTCTTCCGCCGAAAGCAATAACGCTACCGTATGGATTTATGATTGGAATCATCAATCTGTTCATAAATACGTCGCAATATGTGTCCGCACGTTGCTCGGCAATGCCGGCATCTTTCATTTCGGCGTAAGAATAGCCCTTGGATTTAAGATAGTCGATCATCTCAAATCTACCGAGCGAATAGCCGAGCCCGAACTTTTTTATCATGCTCGTTATTTGTCGCCCTTCGGCATAATCAAGCGCGGGTTTTGCTTCGGGTTTATATATATTTTCGTGATAGTGGAGCGCCGCGTCTTTCATTAAGGCAAGAAGCCGCTCCTTTTTCTTTTTGATGTCCTCCGTCTTTTTATCGAATTTGTACGTAGTCATTTGCATACCCGCCGCATCGGCGAGGATTTTTACCGCCTCGTAGCTGTCGATACTCTCCATCTTTTTCAAAAAGGTTATCGCATTGCCCGATTCCTTGCAACCAAAGCAATAGTACAGCTGATTATCGGCGGAAACCTTAAACGACGGCGTTTTTTCATGATGAAACGGACAACACCCCCAATAGTTGCTGCCTTTCTTAGTCAAAGACACATATTTTGATACAAGTTGTACCAAATCGGTCTTTGATAAAAGTTCATCTAACCAATCATTATGCAACTGCTTAGCTTATAACCCCCAGCTTGTCGGAATAGTGATATTTTCGTAAACCATAACGGCGTAACGATCGCTCATGCCTGCGATAAAATCACACACCTTTTGTTCGAGCGAACTGTCCATGTCGAGCAAATTCTTCGGCAACTCGTCGCTGTGCTTAAAGTAATATTCGTACAAAAATTTTATCATATCGACAGCTTTGTTTTCCTCTTCCTTTGCCTTGCTTTTGAAGTAAACTTTGTCAAAAAGGAACTCTCTCAAACCGTTGATATATCCGATAAATTCATCACTCGGACTGATTTCTTTCTTTCCGAAACTATGATTTATTATGTCCAAAATCATGCTGTTGATACGTTCGCCGTGCGTAGCCCCCACTCTTTGAAGGTAAATGTCGGGTATATCGCTGTTTTTCAATATTCCGCCATGGATCGCGTCGTCAAGATCGTGATTTATATACGCAATTCGATCGCTCCACGAAACTATAACTCCCTCGTTTGTGCATGGATGGCAAGAGGACGGATGATTTAAGATGCCGTCACGCACCTCAAAGCAAAGATTCATACCCATGCCGCCGTTTTCAAGCTTGTCCACTATGCGCAGCGACTGCTCGTTGTGCTTAAAGTGGGTAAAGCTGTTAAGCGCCCGCTCGCCCGCATGACCGTACGGCGTGTGCCCAAGGTCGTGCCCGAGCGCAATGGCTTCACAAAGGTCCTCGTTCATCCTTAAAGCCCGTGCGATAGTGCGTGCGATTTGGCTCACTTCGAGGGTGTGCGTCAGCCTTGTCCTGTAATGATCGCCCTCGGGAGAAAGAAATACCTGCGTCTTGTGTTTGAGGCGACGGAAGGATTTGCAATGCAAAATCCTATCGCGGTCCCGTTGAAAATCGGTCCTGACCGGGCATTTCGGAATGGGAACAAGCCGTCCTTTTGTTTCGGACGACTTTGTTGCGTATGGCGAAAGGAACTCTTCCAGCTTGTATGTAATAAGATCGATATCCAATTCGTCCCTCCGACAAGGGCTATTACCCCACTACTGCATTTTTCAGTATAACACAAGTTATGTCATAAAGTCAAGAAAAAACACCGATTGTTCAGTCATTTTTTCTGATTATGTTTCATATAAATATAAAAATATGTATCTTTAATCCCTAACTCCCACGGTTTTTTGTAAATTTTTGTCAAAATCAAGTTTTGTTTTAGCAATTTTTTCGGGAACGAATTGCTTTTTTGCAAGTTAATCTCCATAAAAAAACGGGCGGCGCTTTTGCACCACCCATTTCGGAAAACTTTGCTTTGTCGGAAATCAAAATTCTAATTCCAATTTTTTTAATGCACTTGCAAGCTCCTTTTTTAACAATTCTTTATTTGTGCTAAGGAGATTAAAATGACAGAATTAAATCTAAAAACAAATAACAAAGTGCAAGAGCTTATACAAACTCTAAAAGACATGATGATAGCGATGATCATCAGGCCTTTTTATTTTACTCTTTCTCTAAATCATACGAAATTTTCAAATCCGGTGGCGGACATTCGTATAAAATAACCTTTGCAATAACATTTTGGGCTTAAATATATAAAAAAAACAGCCCCAACGAACACTATTAAGGTGTTCAGTTGGGGTTGCACTTGGCAGACCAAACACCGCCTCAACTGAACACAAAAATTAAATTCAGTAAGGCTCGATTTTTCTTAACGGCAATCTAAGTGAACTAAACCAAGATAATAGTTGCAAAAATTGTCAATTTATGTTACAATTTATAAAAGTAACTTTTAGTCGGGGTTTATCATGGTAAATAAAGAAATTGTAGTTGAAGGTTTGGAAGTCGGATATAAACAAATCAACAAAGACGATTATATCTCTATAACCGATATAGCCAAATATTTCAACCCAAAGGATCCGTCCGGCGTTGTTCGTAATTGGATGTCGAATAAGGATTCCTTTGCCTTTTACAGCTTATGGGAGGAAATCAACAATCCGAATTTTAATTCCGTGGAAATGCGCAGAATTAAAATCGAGGAAGTCGGTTACAACCGCTTTACCATGACGCCTAAACGATGGAAAGAGGAATTTAATGCAATCGGAATTATCCCAAGTGCGGGAAAATACAGCGTCGGAACATTTGCCCATAAAGATATAGCGTTCGAGTTTGCAAGTTGGATTAGCCCTGAGTTCAAATTGTATCTCATAACGGAATTTCAACGGCTCAAAACGCAAGTTCAAAAAGAACTCGAATGGTCGGCTAAGCGCGAACTCGCAAAGGTCAATTACCATATACATACCGACGCCATAAAAGAAAACATAGTCCCTACCCTTACCGAAGCACAGCTTAAATATGTCTATGCCGACGAAGCGGATCTCCTTAACGTCGCCTTATTCGGTAAAACTGCCGCCGAGTGGCGCAAGGAAAATCCCACCTTAAAGGGCAATATTCGAGATTACGCAACTATTGAACAATTACTTGTTATCGCCAATATGGAGAGTTTGAATGCTTATCTTATAGAGCAAGGCGTTCCTCAAGCCAATCGACTTACTCAACTTAACAATATGGCGCGCTCGCAACTCAGGGTTTTGTCGCAGGTAGATACTGTTCGTTTGCTTGATAACAATAATAAAAAATCATAAGAGGGTTAAATGAAGAAAGAAGTGATACTAACAATTAAAGAAGATATTTCTATCTGTGAAAATTATCCGTGCGCTAATGGATCATATCAATTGCTAAATCAACTTTTAGCAAAATATAGTGTCCTTTATAAAGACTTCAATAAAACCATTAATATCTCATATAAATCAGTGCCAATACATGGTGAACCTGATTATCGTCCTGAATTAAAATTGGTCGCAGAAAAATTAAAAATGATGCTCAAATTAGATAATATAAATGAACTCTCCCCTACATGTCCGGCTAAAGCAAAAACTTTATTTATTAGTCACAGGAATTGCGACAAACAATTTGCAGATATATTGGCAGATTTTTGCGCTCTTATAGGCATACCGTCCAACGAAATTTTTTGCTCATCTTTGCCTGGAAATGATGTACAACATAAAATAGATGATGAAATAAAAATAAATTTACAAAATAGTAAAATAAACATAATTCTACTGTCGAAGGACTATTTTGACAGTGTTTACTGCTTGAATGAAGAGGGTATTATATGGTATTTAGATAGCCAATCCATCCCCTTTTTGTTATTCGCTTTACCAGAAATAACTGAAAAAGAATTAAAAGGCTTTATCGATAAAAACTATAAAATACAGAGAATTGATAATGAATCAGATTTGATGATGACATTTGACATACTAAAAAACTATTATAATCTAACTTTGCCTATAGCCAAAATAAATGAAGTCGTCAAAAAAACGATTAAGCAAAGCCAATCTCTTCTTGCCGAACGAACAATATCCACACAAGAAAAAATCAAATTAGATAAGATAGATTTTAATAACCTTACTGATGATGAACTGATCGTGCTTTTTTATGTTATAGAAAATAGAAAGATACAAATTAATCTCGATAAAATAAATAACTGGATGCTTACATCCGAAATTTATGGAATTGATATAGAGAATGCATAATTTACTCCGCTCACCAAACCGTATTCATCATAAAAAACATATCTATCATAGAAAACATATCTATCATAGAAAAAAGTGTGCATATAGAAGTCATCATTAGCCGATGAAGAATAGTAGTTTTCTATATAGGTACTGCTTGTCTTTACCGTCATCGTAGTTCCGGATATAGATACCGAAGTAATAAACTGGCTCGCAAGGTCTGATAGGTTTTTCTTCGACATTTCCGAAAAAGTAGAAGTGCCTTCGCTACTTGCCGAATACCTACCGAAATACAGTGAGCCTGTCGCTCCAAGCGTATATCTAAAGTTCTTTGATCCCACTACGCCGAACACATTGGATAGATTGAGGTTAAAGGTGTACGTCCTACCTGTTCCGAGTTCGTAATACGTTCC
>CANRNV010000013.1 GCA_947632125.1 uncultured Clostridia bacterium | reverse complement strand
TCCGAGAGTTTTTGTCATCGCTTGAAAGCACAATTCTAAAAATTTTATTTTTTGTTCCCTATGGGAAGTGCGCTTTATCTTTCGACCTTTTTTCCGCTTTTTATAAAAAGTGGAGCAAAAATTTTTATGGGCGAGTGGTGCGTGTCGTTTCTATATTTACTCCGCTTCGCTTGTGGGTGAGCATCTTTTTTGTAAAAAAGTTGCGCAAAAAACTTTTATCTGCGGCGAGGCTGAAAAGTACTTTTCAACCTCGCCGCTAAATAAAACCTTTTTGTCCACTCTTTTGCACCTTATAAAAAATAAAACGTAAAAATAACTGTTAACGCCGAATAAGCGGACAATGCCCGAATAACGAACCTCGCTTGCGTTAACAAGTAACGCTTGCGAAATCTGTGAATATATCGGTAGGTTATCGCCATAGAGTTTTTTTATTGTGAAAATCATATTATGTCGAAGAAAACAAAGAAATTATATAAAAAAGTCGACACGATTTGCTTTTCGGCATATAAAATATCGACAGGGGATTTTTTGCGACTTTTGAATACGCGATATGCGCTTATCTGCCGTAAAAACGCCGCAAATACAAGCATATAAAGCGGTAATTCGATAATTTTCGGTATAGTTAAAAATTACACAAAAATTTAACTTAATATTTATTGACAATACAGTCCGTATTTGGTATAATTAAAGTACCTCATTTTGTGGCTTTATATATTTTTATATAAAAATGGATAGTTTTCCGCAGCCGACAAGATGGTAGGGTTTGACAAAGTAACTTTTGTTTGGAGATTACGATGAAGAAATTTAGGTATCTTTTAATTTTATCGCTAATCATATTTGCTTTTGGGTGCATACTTGTCGGCTGCGAAATTACGGGTCAAGTCGATCCCGTAAAAACGCCGATCATGGTCACTTATTGTGCAAATGGCGGTTACTTCGGCAGCGGTATCAACAGCAAAGCCGAAAAGTATTTCTTCCTCGAAGAGGGAGTTACCGTTCCTCAGCCGGGTAGCAGCAGCGCGATAGACGAGCCTGTTCGCAACGGATACAAGTTTATGGGCTGGGTCGAGGGCAAGATAGACGAAACCAAGGAATTTTACGACCCATCCGGTGAAAACAAGCTTGGTCATCACTATTCGGTAAAGCTAAGGGACGAAGCTTCGGAGGTGGAACTCGTAACCACGACCAGCGGTAACGAAACCACGTATTCGCTCGATTACGAAAACACGTCGGAATACGGCGCTCAGGAGGGCGGTGTGTTTATGACGGTCGACGGCGCGGTTACTTCCGATGAGGTTATCAACATATTGACCAACGAAACCATTCCCACTTCGACCAAGGAACAAATAAGGCACAAGCTTTACGATTACGACCGCAAGACCGAAAGCGGCGAGATGGCTCCCACGTACGATTTCAGCCAACGTCTTGACGGCAGCAAAACCGATATCGTGCTTATCGCGGTATGGTCTAACTACAACCAATATATCGTTGCCGACAGAGTAAAGGCAGGCACCGACGAAAAGTGGAACGGCAAAGCAGACGGCGAATGGGAGTGGGAAAGCAGCTCCACGTACGACGCGTTGATTAACGCCATGAGCACCGACCCCAATTGGATCGAGAGCGATGCGTATTTGACACTTAAAGAAACGGACAGATTGTTCGAGGTAAGCAACGGCGGCGGCACGCAGATTTACGGCAGAGCCGAAATGATGAACGCATACAACGCCACCCGAAATCACGGCTATTACGTGGCAAGCGTCGATCTTGACGAAAAGAAAGAGATCTACGATGAAAAGACAAAGGCTTGGACGGATGCGAAGAGCCCCACAAGCGGCACCGTTTATGCCGAATATATCAAAGCGGAAGAGGAATATGCCGCCGCTCAGGCAAAGTTAGCCGAGGAAGAGGGCAAGATTGGGCATACCGTTATCAGGTTCTTCGACGACGGCGAACTTACGCCGGAAAGCGACCTTACCGATGTCGGCATATGCGACGTGGGCGACAACTTGCTTACCGTGTTGTACTATACCGAGTACGAGGGCGACGTCGATGTGGTATTCGACTATGACGATTTTGTCACTTCGCTTGACGCGGGACGAGATATGTACATAGAGGAAGATTTGGACGGTGATGATGTCAATAACAGAACATTTAAGTCTGCTATCAGCAACATAACCATTCTCGGTAACGATCACACTTTGACCGTTGCGTCGACGATCGAGCAGGTAAACCACAGCGACGGCTCGCCCAACGTATACAGCGCGCTCTTCGGTACTCTTAGCGGCGTTACCATTGAGAACCTCAACGTAAAAATCAATGCCAACTTCATAATAGGCATAAGCAACTACGAGATTTACGGCGGCCCCGGCGACAGGTACGGTACGAGCGGCGAAATAAGCGCGAACTTGAACCTTGATGCGCTCAACGTTCACACCGACGAAAGCGGGTACATACTTGACGATGGGGGTAATCGTATCCACGTTCCCGACAACGATACGTGCTATATCGGCGGCTTGGCAACTCAGATGACGGGCTGCACGCTTAATAACGTACATATCGAGATCGAGTATACCGAGTCCCATAAAAAGTTCAATTACAGTATATTCGAGTCGGATGGCAATGGCGGTAGCAGACTTGTCAAGACGGAAAATAAAGAAAATGACTTCGAAATAAAGGTTGTGTTTGCAAACGACCTGTTACCTCAGGGCGACGGCAAGGGCGGCAATACCATAGAGGGTTGCAGCTGCACGGCGGCTCCCAAATCCGCAAGCGGTTCGGGCAGTGAGAGCGGTTCGGGCAGTGAGAGCGGTTCGGGCAGCGAAAGCGGTTCGGGCAGCGAAAGCGGTTCGGGCAGCGAAAGCGGTTCGGGCAGTGAGAGCGGTTCGGGCAGCGAAACCGGCTCCGAGGGTGGAGAAAATAACTGAAAATAATTGTAAGCAAATTACAATAATCATATAAAAACAGGAGGAGTAGAAATAATGAAAAAATTGGCAAAACTGCTTTGCGCAATATTATCGATAGCGCTTTGCTTTGGCTGCTTTTCGATGGTCGGTTGCAAGCCCGATAAACCGGACGACCAGACGCAGAGCGGCGATCTTTATGATGCGGAAAGCGAAGAGGGCGCTATAAGATTCAGCGTACAAGAGCTTGACAACGTGTTCAACCCGTACTTTGCAACGTCGGGCTATGACGTTGAAGTAACAGGTATGACGCAGATCGGATTGCTTGCTTCCGACGACAACGGCAATGTTTATTGCGGCGCAGACGAGCCCTCGGCGGCATTGGACTACAATCAGATCATTACTTACAACGGTAAGAAATATAATGCGGACGATCCCGTCGAAAGCAATCGTGCACCCGAGATCACCGTCGATCCGTCGACCATTCCCGCCAACACATATTATACTACATATCAATTTTTGCTTAAAAACGGCATTCGTTTCAGCGACGGCGAGCCCCTTACCATAAAGGACGTTGTTTTCAACCTTTACGCATTGCTCGACCCCGCTTACTACGGTTCCGCAACCGTATACTCTACCGCTATCGAAGGATTGGCTAAGTATCGTACTCAGGACGTTACCGCAACCAACGGCGGCAACGAAGAGGCGAACATGAACGAAAATATCCGACAAGCGGCGATGACAAGGTTAAAGAACCTCAGATACGCTTATTATCCCGATGACGACGCCAACTTCAGAGAAATATACAGATCGAGTCACTTGAGTTCCGCAGACGCTAAGGCGAGCGTATTGAAAGACGTCGAAACCGCGCGAAACATGTTCTATGATGAGATCATGTCCGGTTGGAAAGCCGCTCAGTCCGAACTTGTAAGCTATAAAGAGGAAAACGATAAGGCTAAGACCAACGAACACGTGGCTAAGGCATCCAAAGAGTTTACCGAAGTATGGGAGATCTTCCTTTACAACTACGGCTTTATTACCGTCGATGAAACAGTTGTTGAATACGAAGAGGGCGGCAAAAAGCAAAACTATACCGAGATCAAAACTTACAAAAGTGATGACGAGGCATCTTCGCACTTCGATAAAAACGGCAATCCTCATAAAGCGGGCGACAAGATGATCGACTACGGCGATTATTGGAAGTGGTTCCACGATGACAGTCTTCCCATCATCTTGTTTGAAAACTATGCAGGTATCGGCGATTATCAAACCGATAGCGAGGGCAACAATATTATTAAATATCAAAAGAATGCGGCTGGCACGGGCGTTGAAGAAATTCCGGGCGCCAAAGCTCCCGTATGCGATATCAAGGTCGATGAGCAAGGTCATGCCGACGGCAGCATATTGAAGGGAACCGAGGGCTACGATGATTTGCTTTGGAACAGCAGCACCTTGCTTCAAAACTTCTATTCGATACTTTCCGGCTCCATTACGGCAGGTAATCTTCAAGACCAGTTCATGGGCGAAGCGCTTTCCGCTTCCGGCTCGGGCAGCGGCGAGATGGCGGTAGACCATATCGACGGTATCAAGATCATTCAGCTCAATGAGAACGACACATTCGTCGGCAAGAACGGCACGCATCAAATCGATGAAACGAGCTATGTGCTTCAAATAAAGGTCGACAGAGTAGACCCCAAGGCGCTCTCCAACTTCGGCGTTACCGTGGCTCCCATGCACTACTATTCCAATGTAGGCCTTTACACCAAGGACGCGCTTACCCAAGAACAGATAGAATCGTTTGCAAAGAGCGACTACGACGACTTCAACTATCCCGTATACAACAATAAGGGAGAGGAAATCGAAGTCGAGGGAATTTACGATAGCGATAAGCCTATCTGCGCAGGTCTTAAATTCAAGAGCAGAGAATATTTTGACAAGATCGTAAAGAATCCCGATATCTTGGCTATACCAGTAGGTGCAGGTATGTACCAGGTAGCCGATAAGGATATAATGAACCCGTATTATTTGTTCGAGGGCGACGGCGTGGATGAGTTAGGCAGGGATAAGCCCAAGCTTGGCGACGACGGCCAACCGATACTTAAATATAAATCGCAACTTGAACTTGTTAAGGCTCGTCCCAAATTTAGTGCGTTCGTCCTTAACAGCAGCATAATCCACCTTATCCGCAACCCGTTCTTCTTTACGACTTCGGGTGAGATCCATGGCGATGATCATATCACGGCAAGGGATTATGAATTAAATAAGATATACAACTGCAAGATAAAGCTTCTTCGTTATCAGATCATCACCTCCGATAAGGTTTTGGACTCCATAATAAACGGTGAAATCGACTACGGCGATCCCGCAGCCAACACGGCAAATACGGCAAAAATTCAAAGCAATAAAAATCTTACCGCTATAAACGTTCAAAACAACGGTTACGGTTACATCGGTATCAACGCCGCATATGTACCCGACCTCGAAGTAAGACGTGCAATAATGATGGCAATGGATACTTCGCTTGTAAGCGCATACTACGCAGGCAGCGCAAGCATCATAACTCGTCCCATCTCCACTTGCTCGTGGGCTTCTCCCGCAAATACGGCTAACCCGGCAAGAAGTAAGGTAGTTTCGAATGGCACTAAGTATACGGAAGATGTTTACAAGTACATTCAAGATACCGCAACCCTTAAAGCCAACATCAGAACGATGATCGCAAATATCGAGGTTGGCGGACAAAAGTACAACATCAACAAGACGCCTTACGAAAGGAAGATGGCAGACGGCACCACGCATAAGCTTGAATATACCTTTACGATCGCAGGTTCTACCGACGACCACCCGGCATATTCGACCATGCAAAACGCAGCCAACATCCTTAACGATTGCGGCTTTAAGATCACCGTAAGAACGGACGCACAGGCGCTCAGCAAGCTTGCCGCAGGTACCCTTACCGTATGGGCAGCCGCTTGGTCGAGCGGTAGCGACCCCGATATGTATCAGATCTATCATATGGACAGCAAGGCTACCTCCGTCAACAACTGGGGCTATCCGACTATCCTTGCCAATAAGGGCAGTGCCGATTATAGCGAACAATACGAAATTATCGAGGAACTCAGCGACCTTATCGACGACGCAAGAACCACCCTCAATCAAAAGACGAGAGCCGAAACTTACCTCGACGCACTCAACTTGATCATGGACCTTGCAGTCGAATATCCGACTTATCAAAGAACCAACAACTACGTATTCCGTAACGACAGAATAGACGAAATGACTATCAACGTCGACGCTACTCCGTTCTATGGTCCTTTGGCACAAATGTGGAAATTGGAATTGAAATAAAAAAATGTGTTTTTTGTGAGGGAGGTCACTCCCTCACAATGGCACAGGATGGAGAAATATGGTAAAATATATAATTAAAAGATTACTGCTTTCTTTACTTATAGTAGTAGGCGTGTCTGTAATAATCTATGTACTTATCCGTCTTATGCCTATGGACTATGTCGACCAAAAGTTCCAGTCCCAATTGTCACAGGGTACGGTTCAAAAGGAAGACATCGAAAGAATTAAGGAAGGCTATGGCTTGCAAGTCAAATATCGTGACTATGCGGTTGGCTATGGTTGGATAGGAAGGACCGGGTTAAAATACGACGAAGAGGGCAACATTGTCGATACCAATAATGATAAAAGCACCCTTGACGAAGGTATTTTGATCGACGCTTCGGGTGTTGCCCTAAGCGAAAAGTATAAAGATAACAAGTCACTCAGCGAAAACGATTGGGTTCAACGAGAACTTTCGGGCGGGCAAGAAGCTATTTGCAAGATACGAAGCTTTTTCGAGGGCTACGGCACTTGGCTTATCAATGCGTTGCACGGAGATTTCGGACAGTCGTTTAAGTTCGGTGACGACGTAGGAACGATCATAGGCAGACAGATGTGGATATCATTTGCGATCTCGCTTGTCGCCTTGGTACTTCAATTTATTATAGCTATCCCGCTCGGCGTTCAGGCGGCTACGCATCAATACGGCGCTATGGACTACACGGTTACCGTGCTTGCCATGATGGGTATTTCACTTCCCACTTTCTTCTTCGGCGCACTCGTATTGGGCTTGTTCTCGCTGAAACTCGGATGGTTCCCGTATCAGGGCTTAAACGATTCCAGTCTTATCAATCCGACTTGGATCACGCACTTCCTCGATACCGTTCACCACTTGGTATTGCCGATCGTGACGCTTGTAATATTGTCGATAGGCGGTCTTATGCGTTACACCCGTACCAATATGCTCGAAGTTTTAAGCGCCGACTACATTCGTACGGCTCGGGCAAAAGGCTGCTCGGAAAAGACGGTCATCTATCGCCATGCATTCCGTAACACCCTGATTCCCGTCGTTACCATGCTTGCCGGAATTATCCCGTCGCTCTTCGGTGGCGCGATGATAACCGAGCAGGTGTTCGCACTTCCCGGCATAGGTAACAGCGCATATCAAGCGCTTATTATCGGCGACGTTCCGTTCGTCATGGCATACAACCTGTTCCTTGCGGTATTGTCGGTGCTTGGCACACTATTGTCCGACTTGATGTATGCGGTCGTCGACCCGCGCGTCAAGATTACGAAGTAAGGAGGTGGAGAATATGGAAGATCAAAAAATTGCTCCCGTGCCCGAAGATGACAACAAGCAGCTTGCCGCTCCCGAGGAAGAGGAAGAATCTCTTGCCGACAGCGTAAGAATTGTTTCGCCCGGGCGACTCGTTGCAAAAAGATTTTTTAGGTCCCGCCTTTCGGTCATCGGACTTGTAGCGCTTATTGTAATGTTCTTATTCTCTTTCCTCGGACCCTTGTTTTCACCTTGGGGCGAAATCGAGATAGACAAAAAGCAGCCCGAAAAAGTAAGGCAGTCCTTTGAGAACATTCTCTATGTCGAAAGAATAGACGCGAGCGAACTTTTCCGTTCGGGTAAAGCTCCCGACGTTCCGGCAACGGTACAAACGGTGGATACCGTCGGCGACTACATCGTTACGTTCCCCCTTTATAAGAAGGACGACGAAGTGTACGGCGCACGTAAGTACGCTTACGTGGGTAAAGCCGAAAAGGTCGACGGAAGCGGCGAGTTCTATTTTATCGTAGGTGACGGCGCCAACAAATATATCTATATGGCTACCGAAGACGGCGAGCAACGTAGGTATACCACTACCGAGTACTCTTGGGACCACAAGCCGTTCAATCAGCTTGGCGCTCCGAGTTGGGAACACTGGCTCGGTACCGACGAGCAAGGCATGGACGTATTCGTGCGTCTTATGTACGGCGGACGTATTTCGCTGACCCTCGGCTTTGTCGTAGTGTTCCTCGAAACGTTCCTCGGCATTATATTCGGCGGACTTGCGGGCTACTTCGGCAAGTGGGTCGATCAGCTTATAATGAGAATAGTCGATATCTTCGGTTGCATACCGACTTTCCCGATATTGCTTATTCTGAGCGCCGTCCTCGACGGTATGGAAGTCGACCAACAGTTCCGAATATACTATTTGATGATAATAATGACCTTGCTCGGCTGGTCCGGTGTCGCGAGAGTCGTCAGAGGTCAGATACTGTTTTTACGTGAGCAAGAATACATGGTGGCGGCGGAGGCGCTCGGACTTAAAGTTTCCCGAAAGATATTCCGGCACTTGCTACCCAACATTTTGCCGCAACTTATAGTGCAAATGACGCTCGGACTCGGCAGTATAATCCTTACCGAATCGACGCTAAGCTACTTGGGTATAGGTATTCCTATTCCGTACGCGGCTTGGGGTACGATGATAAGCGCCGCTCGTAAACCCGAAATTTTGCAGTACTATCCCAACCTTTGGATCCCCGCAGGTTTGTTGATAGTGTGTGCGGTGCTTGCGTTCAACTTCATCGGCGACGGTCTGCGTGACGCGTTCGACCCGAAAGCGAGCAAGTAGGAGGTGGATAGTATATGTTTAGAAGCTTAAAAAACAGCCGATTGGGCAAATATTATTCATCGGTAAAATCAAAATACGGCATTTTGCTCCCGTTCCTTACGGCAATGTGCTTGTTTGCGCTCATCCACTTAGCCAACGTCAGCGGACTGATGGACAAAATGGGCGGGGCAGGCAGCGCTGCGGGCATAATCACGATAGTCGTGCTTTGCTTGTGCTTCGTCATTATGCTGTATTACATACTGTCCAAGCTTCCGCGTAAGGACGTCAACGACTTGGATTTCATTACTTTGATGGCAAATATCCTTGCGGTAATGCTGCTTATCGAGGTACTCTTCGTGGGCGGCAGCACGGCAAGTACGGTGCTTATGGTCGTGGGCATATTGCTCATAGCCGTGATCACTCTGTTCAGAATGTCGATGGTGGATACGGCGATTGCTTCGGTCAAGGAAAACCTCGTTCCCAACTCCACGCTTGCGAGTTACATTGGTGCGTTCTTGCGCCGATATAGCTTGTCGCTCGTGATTTTGGTCGGGTTGATCGTGCTCGGTGCCATCTACCTTGTAGCCATAAGCGGCGATCTCGGCATGATGACCATAGTTATTGCGTTGCTTTTGCTTGCTTCCTTTATATTGTCGATTCCGAGGCGTATCGCTTCGGCTCGCATGGGTCAATGCGACTTCTTTATGGGTGCATTGGACATCGGCGTGCTGTTTTTGATAATCCCCATCGCATTCGATTACACTTTGATCAAACTCATCGCTTGGCTTGTTGCCGTTGCCGTCTGCGCTTTCTTCACCGTGCTCATTATGAAGAACACTTGCGTGATCGAAAGCGAGGTGCAACGCGTACCCGCAGGCGGAAAAAGAGGCTTTGTTCCGTATTTCAGGAGCTTTGCCAAGAAGTACAACATCTTGCTTGCGATCGTAATAGGCATAGTTTCCTTTGTTGTACTGTATTCGGTATTCTCTGTCGATTTGTTTGGCGGAGTCAGCGAAAAGGCTGCGTCGATATTCTATGTCATTGCATGCATAGCCGTTACTTCGGGCGTGCTCGGAGTGCTGATCGCTTCTCGACGCAGGAGCTTGGGCGTAAACGACTTTGTCGGATTCGTCCTTACCGTTATGGCTGTCCTTGCGCTCATTCCCGCTATTCAATATTTCAGCGTGCTCAAATTTATGTGCTGGCTTATCCTCATGTTCGTCCTTATTTCGACGATGACCATTCGTATGCTCAAAGTGCGCGAGGTCAGGTCGGATTATGGCGATGTGTATGCTCCCGGAGGTAGAAGATGAACAATAAAAAGATAAATGCCGAGCAAAAAGGCGAGGTATATGCTCCCGGTCGTGTCTTTGCCAAGGAAAACTTTGTCGAACTCGGCAGAGCGGTAAAAAGGACGTTCGAGGGCGGTCAAAAAGATTCGCACTACATCTCCAACAAGGAGAGCCGTCGTATCGCCAAAGAGAACATGCGCATCACCAAGGAGTATGAAAAGGAAAAGAAACGAAAGAACGTCCCCGAATCCGAGTACGTTACCAAGATGCGTGACGATCGCAACATCGTCGAGTTCGACAACCTTCACACCTACTTCTTCTCGGATGCGGGCGTGGTAAAGGCGGTCAACGGCGTGTCTTTCGATATCCCGCAAGGCAGTACCGTCGGCGTCGTCGGCGAGTCCGGTTGCGGCAAGTCGGTCACTTCGCTCTCCCTTATGCAACTCGTTCAGGCTCCCAAGGGTCAGGTCATTCGAGGCAGCGAAATTCGCTTTAAGTCCACCGTATACAAACAGGACGAGAATGGCAAGAATATCCCCATATACGAGGTCAAACTCGACGAGTACGGCAACGAAATGCATGACGAAAACGGCGATCCGATTTACGTGACCGCGCCCAAAATGCACAAGGGCAAGCCCGTGATCGGCAAAGACGGCAACCCCGTGATCGAAAGAGTTCAAAAGAAGGACGAGGACGGTATTCCGCTTTTCGAAACCGAAGAAAAAGTTTACAATGTGGCTAAGATGCCCACCGAGGTCATGCGTAAGATAAGAGGTAGGGAGATCACGATGATCTTCCAAGAGCCCATGACCAGCCTTAACCCGATATTCACCATTGGCAAGCAGCTCGACGAGGTCGTATTCCTCCACATTCCGGGCGCAACCAAGGCTTCGGCTAAGGCAAGGACCTACGAAATGCTCAAAATGGTCGGCATCATTCCCGAAAACGTATACACTCGCTACCCGCACGAACTCAGCGGCGGTATGCGACAAAGAGTTATGATAGCCATGGCGCTATTGTGTCATCCCAAGCTTATCATAGCCGACGAGCCCACGACCGCGCTTGACGTTACCATTCAGGCTCAGATTTTGGACCTGTTGCGTGAAATCAAGAAGCAGATAAACGGCTCCATAATGCTTATAACTCACGACCTCGGCGTCATTGCCGAAATGGCGGACTTTGTGGTCGTAATGTACGCCGGCAGAATTATCGAAATGGGCACGGCAAAGGAAATCTTCGACAACCCGCTCCATCCGTACACCATGGGTCTGCAAAAGAGCAAGCCCGCAGTCAACAAAAAGGTGGATAGGCTGTATAGCATTCCCGGCAGCGTTCCCAACCCGATCAATATGCCCAACTACTGCTATTTCAGAGATAGGTGCGATAAGCGTTGCGCAAAGTGCAACGGCGATTATCCCGAAATGATTCAGGTAAGTCCTACGCATAAGGTATCGTGTCACCTGTACGAGAGGGAGGTTTAGTATGGAAACAGTTAATGCGGTAGAAAATAAGGACATCATTCTCGACGTCCGCCACCTCAAAAAATACTTTCCGATAGCGACCAACTTTTTCGGCAAGCCCACAAGGTTCCTCAAAGCCGTTGACGACGTTTCGTTTACCGTGCAAAGAGGAAAGACGATAGGAATAGTCGGCGAGTCCGGCTGCGGCAAGACTACCATGGGCAGGTGCATTTTGCGTCTGCACGAGATAACCTCCGGCGACGTGTTCTTTGACGGAATCAACGTAAGGGAACTTTCGCACGAGCAACTGCGCAAGATCCGTCCGCAAATGCAGATCATCTTCCAGGACCCGTATTCGTCCCTTTCGCCGCGTCTACCCGTAGGCGAGATAATAGGCGAGGCAGTGCTTGCGCACAAACTCGTCGATCAGGCTCATTACAGGGAGTACGTGCTGGACGTTATGCACGCTTGCGGCTTGCAAACTCACTACTTCGACCGCTATCCGCACGAGTTCTCGGGTGGTCAGCGTCAACGTATTTGCATTGCCAGAGCGCTCGCCCTCAAACCGAAGCTTGTTATTTGCGACGAGCCCGTGTCGGCGCTCGATGTCAGCATACAGGCTCAGATCATCAACTTGCTTAAAGACTTGCAAAGGGATATGGGACTCACCTACGTGTTCATTTCCCATGACCTTTCGGTCGTAGAGCATATTTCGGACGAGATCGGCGTTATGTACCTCGGCAGCATGGTCGAGAGCGGCGACAAGGAAAAGATCTTTGCCAACCCGCTGCATCCGTACACACAGGCGCTTTTCTCGGCGGTTCCCGTGCCCGATCCCAATGTCAAGATGAACCGAATCGTCTTGAAAGGCGATATACCTTCTCCTGCCAACCCGCCCAAGGGTTGCAAGTTCCATACAAGATGCAATCAATGCATGGACATTTGCAAGGAAGTTGCGCCTAAATATAAGGAGTACGAACCGAACCACTTCTGTGCGTGCCACCTATACAACCAAGATTAATCTTATCAAAAAACAACATGGGCGGGTAATTCCGCCCATATTTGTTATAAGCCCGATTAAAAAACCCCAATAGGAACTCTGTCCTCGCATAAAAAATTCGGTAAAGTAAAAATCGTTTCGCCCGAAAACCGATTATAGGACAATCGGTTTGTAAAAAAAGCGCGAACGGGCAAAACCGTTTGTCCAAAAACCGATAGGATATAAGGTTTTGAACATGTAAAGAGCACAATTGCTCGTCTGAAAAATCGATAAGGCAAAGCGTTTCAATCGAAAACCGTAAAAAGAAATCTTTTCGTCCGAAAAAACCGCGAAAGGGCAAACCTGTTTCTCCGTTCAAAAACCGATATAGGTGCCTGTTCGTACAAAAGAACCGAAAAAGGGCAATCGTTTCGTCCCGAAAAATCGGATAGGACAAAACGTTTCGACCGAAAAAGCGAGAAATGACAAAGCTGTTTTTGTACAAAAAGACAAAATGTTTCGTCCGAAAAAATCGCGAAATGGCAAAACGTTTCGACTAAGAAATGATAATCGGTTTGTCTAAAAAGCCGCAAAGGATAAAATGTTTCGACATTACAAAATGGTAATACGTTTCGACCGAAAAGCCGATATGTGATAAATTTGTCGTCCCAAAAGCCGAGAAAAGATAAGGCGGTTCAAGCAAAGAAAGGATAATCGGTTCGCCGAAAAGCAAGAAATTACAAATCTCGTCCGACAAATCGAGAAAGGACAAAACGTTTCGTCCGGAAAAACCGGTGTAGGGCAAAATGTTTCGCACAAAAAGCACGGAGAGGCGCATTTGCTCGTCTGAAAAAATCAAAAGGTCAAAAACATTTTGACCAAAAATCGAGATAATCGGTTTGATTTCATTCAAAATCGAAAAACAATCCGGCGGAAAACCGAAAAAGGACAATCGGTTTGGCTCAAAAGAAAACAAACAAGCCGTATAAAAAATCGAAATAGGGTAAAATTGATAATTTACGCACATTATAGTGGTGACAATCGAGTAAACTACCGTTAAGGAGCAAAAAATGTTTTGGAAAAAGAAAAAGAAAAAGGAATATAGCGACGACGACGGCAGGACAATTTCCAATATGAACGTGGAGGGAATGCCCTGGTATAGTCCGAATAAGGAAGAGGACGACGAAAAAAAGAAAAAAATGGATGAGTTAAAGGTCACTCGCAAGGAAAAGCGCGCGATGATCTTTGGGGCGTATCTTGCTTATTTGCCCATGTTTCTTATTTGCATAGCCGCTTTTACCATTGTTTTTCTGTTGCTTTATTTTTGGGTCAGTTAATTCGATTGACAAAAGGGAAAGAAAATCTTATACTTACATAGTAAATCCAAGTCGAGGTTATTATGAAGCACATCGATATAAAAAAGCTTTTTGACGAAAAGCCGATAGGAAAGTCGGTTACCGTTTGCGGCTGGGTCAGGACCTGCCGCGACTCCAAAAACATGGCGTTTATCGAACTCAACGACGGCACCTGCCTTAAACATATGCAGGTCGTTATCGACAAGTCGAAAGTCGCCGCGTACGAAAACTGCATGGCGCTCGGCAGCGCACTCAAAGTCGAGGGCGAGCTTGTCAATGCGGCAAGCGGCAACGGCGTCGAGATCAATGCGGCGACGCTGACGCTGCTCGGCGGCTGTCCCAACGACTATCCGCTGCAAAAAAAGCGTCACACCATGGAGTTTTTGCGCACCATACCGCACCTGAGGGTAAGGACCAATACGTTTAACGCAATGCTCAGGGTGCGAAGCGTGCTTTCGGACGCCATTCACAGGTACTTTCAGCAAAACAACTACGTATACGTTCATACCCCCATCATTACGGGCAGCGACTGCGAGGGCGCGGGCGAGGTCTTTACGGTGACCACTCGCGAGTGGGACGCCAAAGCCAAGACCAAAGAGGAGTACTACAAGGACGACTTCTTCGGCAAAAAGGCAGGGCTTACCGTTTCGGGTCAGCTCGAGGGCGAGATGGCGGCTATGGCTATGGGCAAGATATACACTTTCGGACCGACATTCCGTGCCGAAAACAGCAATACCACTCGGCACGCCGCCGAATTTTGGCAGATCGAGCCCGAGGTCGCCTTTGCGGAACTGAGCGACATAATCGAAATTGCCGAGGAACTTATTAAGTTTATAATAAGAGCCGTGCTTGACGAGTGTCCCGACGAGATCGCTTTCTTCGATGAGCGGTTCGAAAAGGGCTTGACGCAAAAGCTGAGGAACGTAGTCGAGAGCGAATTTAAGGTGCTCGATTACACCGAGGCGATCGACATCCTCAAAAAATCCAAAAAGGAATTTGTTTACCCCGTGGAGTGGGGCTGCGACCTTCAAACCGAGCACGAACGCTACATCACCGAAGAAGTGTTCAATAAGCCCGTGTTTGTGATCAACTATCCCAAGGACATCAAGGCGTTTTACATGAAGCAAAATCCCGACGGCAAAACCGTGGCGGCAACCGACTTGCTCGTGCCCGGCATAGGCGAGATAATCGGGTGCAGCGAGCGCGAGGTGGATATGGACAAGCTCGTCGCCGCCATGAAACAGCGCAACATCAAGGTCGAAGAGTACGAGTACTACCTTGCATTGAGGAAGTTCGGCGCTTGTCCGCACAGCGGGTTCGGCTTGGGGCTTGAGCGTATCTTGCTTTACGTTACCGGGCTCGGAAATATCCGCGACGTTCAACTCTTCTCCCGCACGGTAGGAGATTTGAAGTGATCCCTTGGGTGGCAGGTGAAACCCCGAAGCTTTTGCCGACAAGAGCAATAAAAAATCGAAAATAAAAGAGCTTATAAAGCGGTCTATGCCTTAGGCGTGGACCGCCTAAAAGTTTATTGAGCCTAACTTAAAAAGGCATAATGGGGCTATATAAAAGCGGAAAAGGAGCGATAATGCGATACAGGTACACGCCGACGACGGACAAAGAGCGGCTTAAAAGCCAAGCCGACAGCTACTACAAATTCGATATGGCGGCGATAACCGAGGCGATAGGCGGGCGAACGAAGCTGACCGTGCTCGACCTCGGCTGTGCGAACGGCGAACTTACGGTATCGAGATTTGAAAGCGCGGCGTTTACCAAGGTCGTGGGTGTGGACAGGAGCGACGAAGCCGTTGACGAGGCGCGAAAGAGCAACGCCTCGGATAAATTCCGCTTTTACACACTCGACCTCGACGGCGACTTTTTGCCGAGGTTAAGGCAACTCATGTCCGAGAACGGCATAGAGGGCTTTGACATAGTGTTCGGCGCGATGACAGCCCATCACCTTTCCGACCCGCTGCGAACGATCGCCGCAATAAGGTCGGTTATCGGCGAGGGCGGAAAGTTGATACTGCGCTCCTCGGACGACGGGGGCAAGCTGTGCCATCCGTGCGGCGAGTTACTTGCCGAACTTCTATATAGGTACAGCAAAATCGTGTCCACGATAGACAGGCATTTCGGCAGAAAAATGCCCAAGCTGCTTTATGATGCGGGCTATGGCGGCGTAAAAATGATGTACAAAGTCACGGACACCTGCAATAAGAGCACCGCGTCCAAGCAAAATATGTATGACATAGGCTTTGGATACAGGCTCCAAGAGGTCGACGCCGCAATTTCGACAGCGGCATCGAGCTCGCCCGAGCTTGCAGCCGAGCGAGAGTGGATCTCCTCGGCGCTCGACACATTGAGGCGGGAATTCGATAAGCCCGACTTTTGGTATTGCAACACGACTTATATGGCTATCGCAGAGGTACGGTAATGAAAAAGGGCATAATAATCATCAATGCGTACTCCAAACTCGAACACGCGCTCAATCAATCAATCCGCCTCAAAGAGGAGTTTCTTAGGCTCGGCGTGGAGATCGACATAAGACGCAACGACTTTTTTGCCGCCTACGTCGACGACGACGGCAGGCTGAAAAGCAGGATCGACTACGATTTTTGCGTCTATCTCGACAAGGACAAGTACATACTGCTCATGCTCGAAAAGTGCGGCATGACGCTCTTCAATTCGTACGCCGCCATCGAGGCTTGCGACGACAAAATGCTCACCCATATCCTGCTTTCCGGTCACGTCCCCATGCCCAAGACCATGCCGGGACTGCTCTGCTACGACGACCGCGAACGCGTTTCGGACAGCACCGTCGACGCCGTAATAAGCGAACTCGGCTTGCCACTTATCGTAAAGACCTGCTTCGGCTCCCTCGGCAAGGGTGTGTACAAAGCCGAAACGAGAGAGCAACTTGCAAAAATATGCGACTTGCTCAAATGTACCCCCCACCTCTTTCAAAGGTGTTACGGCGAACCGGGCAAGGACATCCGCGTAATAGTCATCGGCGGCAAGGTCGTCGCCGCTATGGAGAGGTGCTCCCGCGTCGACTTTCGCTCCAACCTCGAACTCGGCGGCGTGGGCAAGGCGACGGAGCCGAGCGACGAGATAGCGAGGGCGTGCGTCAAGGCGGCGTCCGTGCTCGGGCTCGACTATTGCGGGATAGACGTCCTTTTTTCGGGCAACGAATTCGCCGTCTGCGAGGTCAATTCCAACGCCTTTTTCGGCGGAATAGAACAGGTGACGGGCATCAACGTGGCCCTACAATACGCGCTGCATATCCGCAAAAAGGTGTACGGCGAATAAAAAATCAGCCCGTTTGCCTAATCGAAAATACTTCGACAGAATACGGTAAAATTATCACAAAAATCACATTCAACATACAAGCGCGTATGACGCAATAAACAAAATATTTTTTTATAATTATATTGTATACTTATAGTATATGATATGGATTTTTATATACATTGGGGATACAAATAAAAAAGGAGAATAGTAGGCATGAAAAAAACATTAGCTATTGTCATCATATGTTTGGTTTCGGTCATGGGCGTTTTGCTGTGCGCATGCAGCGGCGAACATACTCATGAATATGATTACAATTCGTGGGCGAACGACGAAACATATCACTGGCACCCCGCGACATGCGGTCATGACGAAGAGAGAATGGGTCAGGCGGAACATAAGTTCGTCGGCGACAAATGCTCGGTATGTGGCTGGGAACGCGAGCACGTGCACGATAAAGTCCTTAAACTCGTGCCGCGCAAGGATGCAACCTGCACCGAAGCCGGTATGGAAGAACATCGTGAATGCAGCAGATGCGAAACGGTGTTCGATAAAGACGGGAACGAAGTCGACGAAAGCACGTTGATAATTCCCGCTACGGGGCACGATATTCAGCGTGTTGCGGAAAAGAAAGCGACTTGCGTTGAGGGCGGAAATGTCGAGTACTTCAAGTGCAGCAAGTGCGACGCTTGCTTCGACAGCGAAACAAGCACAACGCCCAAGGAAGAGGCTCTGTTCCTTACGAATATCGACGCAAACAACCATGACGGGCACGTCACATATCAAGACGCCGTCGAAGCCGACTGTGTCACGGTCGGAAAGGTGGCTCGTTGGGAATGTTCGTTGTGCGGAAATTCCTACGATTCGCAAGAATGTACAAATAAGGTCGAGGACCTGGGCAAAGACCCGACCAAGCACGTCGGTGAAATCCATAAGCTCGACAAGGTGGAACCGACTTGTACCGTGGCAGGTCACGAAGAGTACTATCAATGCGACGCATGTAATCAGTTCTCTACGGACAGCAAGGGCGAGGACATCATCGAGGACATCAACCTGTTTACCATCGCCGCTCTCGGTCACCAATATGATGTAATCGAAATTGCCGACGACGGCATGCACCACTACCGTGTTTGCTCAAGGTGCAGAGAGCACGAAGTGAACGCCGGGGGTGAGGATGTGCTTATTTTGCACACACTTACTACCTACGGCATTTGCAGCGTATGCGGCTATGAATGTAAGCACGACCATCCCCTTAAATATCATCAAAAGATGATCGCCTTTTGCTCCAACCCCGGAAACGAGCAATATTGGGAGTGCGAAACTTGTCGCAAATTGTATTCCGACAGGTTCGGATTTAACGAAATAAGCGCACCGCAACAGACGTATGTCAGCCACTCGTTTGTAATCAAATACGACGAAAGCGAACATTGGATGGAATGTGAGATCTGCGGCTACATAAACGAAGCTTCTCGTTCGCAACACGTAATGGTGGGCGGCGTTTGCGTCGGGGACAGCCGCCGCGACGATCCGTCGTTTGCCTTTATGCAATTCTACGACGGTTGCGGCTACAACAACCTTATCACCAAAAACGGATTGGTATTGGGCGAAGAGAACGATGAATATTTCGTTATGAGCGTAGTCGAGAACAACGCCTTGTTGGATATCGAAATTCCCGCTCGTGTCAACGGTAAAAACGTGACCCGTATTTACGATAGCGCATTTAAGGATGCGCAACTCAGGTCGCTTGTCATACCCTCGACGATAAAGACGATCGACAATAGCGCCTTTATAGACGCAAATATCTACTATGTATACTTCGACGGTACGAAAGACGATTATAACGGAATCAACATCGGCATTATGCATAATGAAAGCGTAAGCGAAGATAACGTTTACACAAAGAAAGACAGTACGCCCGCTTCCGACGATTACGGCTTGTACTATCATATGGTGGGTAGCGAGCGCGTGATCTACGACAGGAACTTCGACCCCGCTTCGACGCAGATAACTTACAACGGCGTTAAGTACGTAAAAGAAGGCGACACCTTTGCCGTAAACGGAATTGACGCTCAGTACGTTCTGTTATTGTCGATGAACACGTATATCATCGAGGAGAAACTCGGCGACATTGCAGTCACGACTGTCAAAAGCGACAGCTTCCCGCAACTTCAACAATGGTACACTGTCACCTACAACGTGGTAATTCCCACATCGATAACAAAGATCGAAAGCGGAGCAATAAGTAATTATGTGGCGTACATTTTCTATGGCGGAGATGACGAAGCGTGGAAGTCCGTCGACAAGCCGAACGGTTCGTATTCCGTAGCCTATTATTCAAGCAGTGATTCGAATAAGCCGCTCAGTGAGGGCAGATATTGGCATTATGTGGACGACGTTCCCGTTATGTGGCAGCCGAACGACGCCAATAGCGGTCTTAAATTCAGTATGTATAACAATGTCTACAGAGTTGACGGAATCAACGACTTCTCGTATACCAAGATAAAGATCCCCGAAAAATATCTCGGAGTGAATGTCGAAGTGATCGGCGGCGAAGCGTTCCAAAAGATCCATGTAGGCGTACTTGAATACATAATCATACCCAAGACCATTAAGACATTTATAGCAACTCAAAGTTACGGCTACGGAAGGAACAATACGTATTCGTTAGTCGATCAGCCCGCAACCTTGTTCTATGAGGGTGACGCGTCGGCATGGAATAGCATAACTAACGCGGAGAAAACGACGACAAAAGCGATGAACGACTCTTACAACAAGCATGTTTTCTTCTTCTCGCAGAATGCACCCACGTCGGTCGGCAGATATTGGCACTATGCAAGTGACAACAAGACGCCGATAATTTGGGATACGACCTCAACCGGTACTTCTATCCCCGCCGAAACGGTAGTTCGTAACGGAATTAAGTATATGCTTAATGATGAGATGAACGGATACATGGTGGTTGAGTGTGTCAACAAGAATATGAATCTTGCCGTAGTCGAAGCAAGTATCGATAACATTCCCGTTACCGAGATCGCAAGCAAAGCGTTTGATTGCTCTAAGGAGAGTATGACATTTGGCGGCTCGGGAATAGTGATACCCGCAAGCATAAAGTCTATCGGCAACGGATTTACAATTTCCATACGCGTATATTACAGGGGCGCTTCGTTCCAAGCGTTTAAGGACATAAGCGGGGCCGCTACTTGCGGCTTGTCCTACACGATGATATATATCGAGCAGACCGAGTCCACAAGCAAGTCCGAAACGAAGCTTTGGAAGTTCAACAGCGAGGGTGAACCCGAGATCATAGAGGTCGAGCAAGGCAGCTTGGATACGGAAGAGGGCTTTATGTACAGCTTGAATTCCGCCGACAACACGGCTACCTTGACGGCTTATAAGATCGGTAAAAATAACCGAAATACCATAATCAATATCCCCTCCGAAGTGGTTGAGGGCGGCAAGACTTACAGGGTTACGGCTATCGGCGACAAGGCGTTTAAGAACTGTGCGGGTTTAATCGGCATAGTCATTCCCGATTCCGTCAAGACCATCGGCGAAGAAGCTTTCGACGGCATTAATTCGTTGGAGTGGATGGTCATCGGCAGCGGCGTTACCTCGATAGGTACGCATGCGCTCTATAATTACGGCGGCGGCTACGGCGGCAATGCCCAAGTAAGTTCCGCATTTGCGCTCGATTATATCGTTAACGAAGAAGGTAGAGTACCGGATGGCTCTATTCGTATGCCCAAGGCGACTATCTTCTATAACGGCACCGAGGAGCAATGGAATAAGCTTACGGATTCGGATGCTCATGCGTTCCCCGATTGGCTCGAAGATGGCTCGGGCAGTATGAAAAAGGCATATAGAGCCGGTGTGCTTGAGGTTTTCTTCAAGGAATCGGACGAAGAGTACCGTTGGGAATATGACGAAAACGATTTGCCCACGGCACGCAAAAACAATGACTAAACTGCTTAGCGCCGGTAAATAAAGGCGTCTAAGCGTATCATCGGCAAAAAAAACAGATAAAGCGTTCTTGATTTTAAGGACGCTTTATTTTTTGTAGTTCGGTTTCGACTTTTATGGCTGAAATTATTGGGGAAAAGTCGTTATTTTTTCGGTTTGAGGGGGTTAAAAATCGGTCGAAAGGGACACAAAAGAATGGGGATAGAATTATCTTACCGCATTTTTTCGGAGGGGTGGGTCGACCGATGTTGTACGAACAATGGCTGAATGAGTGGATGGAGATCTATGTCAAGATTTCCGTAAAAGAGCGCAGTTACAAAAACTATATGCAGCGGCTGAACAAGTATATTTTGCCCGAGTTGGGCAAGTGCGAATTGGAAGAACTTACGGCGTTGCGGCTTCAAATGTTCTCTACGCGCCTTTGGTCGATGGGGATCTCGTCGAGCACTATCAACAGTATCGTGACCATAATAAAGTCGTCGCTGAAAAAGGGCGTGGCGCTCGGCATTATCGAAAAGCAGTATTCGGACGTGCTCGTGCGTCCGCGCCTTAAATCGAATGTCGTTTCGAGCTTCACTGTGGCGGAGCAAAAGAAGATCGAGCGATATGTCATCAATAGGAACAGACCGTGTTTGTTCGGCATTTTGCTCTGTCTTTATACGGGGCTGAGGATAGGCGAGTTGCTCGCCCTCACTTGGGATGACGTCGACTTCATAAAAGGAACGGTGGCGATCACAAAGTCGTGTCACGATACCTGGGTGGGAAATCGCTATATCAAAGTGTTCGATTCCACCAAGACCGCTTGCTCCGAACGGATCATTCCGCTCCCGAAAAAACTCGTCAATATTATGAGGCGGCTGCGCCAAAAAACCGGCTCCAAGTTCGTCGTTGCGGGCAGAAGTGAGTACGGCGCGCAGATCCGCTCGTATCAACGAACTTTCGAACTCGTGCTTAAAAGGCTCAATATCGAGCATAAGGGCTTCCACGCGCTTAGGCATACCTTTGCCACGCGCGCGCTCGAGGTCGGTATGGACGTAAAAACTCTGTCCGAAATTCTGGGGCACCGCAGCCCGTCTATCACCCTCGCTCGCTACGCTCACTCCATGCTCGAACATAAAATGGAAATGATGAATAAAGTCGGCCGTCTGCTGGGATAGTTACCCACTTTTTGAAAAAAAGTGGGGCAAAAACTTTTATGGGCGTCTGCTTTTTGAAAAAAAGTGGGGCAAAAACTTTTATGGGCGTCTGCTTTTTGAAAAAAGCAGAGTAAAAACTTTTATGGGCGGACGAACGCTACATTTCTTCCCTAACTCCGCTTCGCTGTTGCGTTTTTCCACTTTTTGAAAAAGCGAGGCAAAAAATATTTTATCATCCTTTTCAATCTCGCCGCAAATTAAAACCTTTTTGTCCACTATTTTGCACCTTATAAAACGCAGAAATAACAGTAAACGTCCAATTAAGCGGACAACGCCTAAATAACGAACCTCGCTTGCGTTACTTGCTAACGCAAGCGAAGAGGAGCAGGCAAGCGTAAACGGCTCGTTTGTGAGTTTACGAACAAACAGCCATCGGGGTCCCCACGAGATACTTGTACTCGTGGGGTGAGAATAGCGAAGCTTGCGACGATTAAGCGCCGCATTGGGAAGAATTTCCTAATGCGGCGCCCTCAAAAGTTTTTTGTGCTACTTTTTTACAAAAAAGTAGCAAATACCCTAATTATTTCTTCTGCCGAAGATAGTCAAAACATAGACGAAGAAGCGCAAGAAGTAGACGAGTGATGTAAGGAGCGAAGCGAGGTAAGTCATAGCGGCGGCGGAGAGCACCTTACTTGCTCCGTCGATTTCGCTTCTGTCCAGAATGCCGTTTTCGACAAGCATTTTTTTGGCGCGTCGACTTGCATTGAGTTCGACGGGCAAAGTGACGAGCGCAAAGACGAGAGACCCGCCGTAAAGCGCAACGCCGACAAGGGCGATATAAAATCCGATATTGGGATCGAGCGTTTCCACGAGCAAACTGAGAATAAGCCCGATAAGCACGAGCGGCATGGCGAGATACGAGCCGAAGTTCACAATGGGCACGATCGCCGTGCGCACCTTGTAGAATACATATCCGCTTTTACTTTGCATAACGTGCCCCAATTCGTGAGCGGCAACGGCGACCGCCGCCACCGAACTCGACGAGTATGTCGAATCGGACAAATTGACGATCTTGTTCTTGGGGTGGAAGTGGTCGGTCAGCTTTCCGCTCACTCTTCCTATCGAAATGTCCCTTATATTATTGGCGGATAGGAGCAGCGAGGCGGTATCGTAGCCCGTCTTGCCCGACATTGTCGGCACCTTGTTATACTTAGCAAAAGCGCTGTTGACCTTAAAACTTGCAAAGGCGGAAAATGCCATACAGACCAGCATTGCGCCCAAAAACCATATATAGTCGGTAAAATACATATAACTTTCTCTCCTATATATTATTATACACTTTCTATCCGTTTTAGTCAAGTCCGAAAATATTCTCTTTTTACTTCTTCGTTTTCGTCACTCGCATAGCCTCTTTCCCCACCTGTAAAAAGTGGGATTTTTGCCGGTTTTGCCCGAAAAGAAAGTGGGATTTTTGCCACATTTGCCCGAAAAGAAAGTGGGATTTTTGCCACATTTGCCCGAAAAAAAAGTGGGATTTTTGACAAGTCGCTTTCAAACGATTGATTTTTCGGATAAATTATGTTACAATAATGTAGCAATCGGAGGCGAAAAAATGAAGGGAAGGGTTTTTGAAAGAAAGCTATACGGCAAAATGATCGAGTGGAAAGAAACGTCAAAAGGCAGTACGGCATTGCTTATTAAGGGTGCAAGGCGGGTAGGCAAGTCGACGATAGCGGAGCAGTTTGCCAAAAGGGAGTACAGAAGCTACTTGCTTATCGATTTTTCGGTTGCGCCTAAGGAGGTGTTCGACCTTTTCGACGATATTTCGGACCTCAACTATTTGTTTATACGGTTGCAGCTTATTTACCATGTCGAGTTATACAAAAGGGAGTCGGCGATAATCTTCGACGAGGTGCAAAAGGCGCCTAAGGCAAGGCAGGCGATAAAGCATCTCGTAAAGGACCGTAGGTACGATTATATCGAAACGGGCTCGCTGCTTTCCATAAAGAAGAACGTCGAGGACATAATTATTCCCAGCGAGGAAACTCGGCTCGAAATGGTCCCTATGGACTATGAGGAATTTCGTTGGGCGCTTGGGGATAAGGCGACAATCCCGCAACTGAGGCAAGCATTTTTAAGCAACAAGCCGCTCGGAAACGACCTCAACAGGAGAATGATGAGGGATTTTCGCCTGTATATGTTGGTGGGCGGAATGCCGCAAGCGGTAAACGAATATCTAAGCTCCAACAATTTCGGCAAGGTCGATATCGTCAAGCGCAATATTTTGGAGCTGTATATGGACGACTTTCGAAAGATTGATTCAAGCGGGCGAGCATCGATGATGTTCGAGGCGATTCCCGCCATGCTATCCAAAAACACGTCGAGATATAAGGCGGCGAGCATTGGGGAGAGGGGCGACAGATTGCAAAGAGTGATTGCCGATATGCGAGATTCGCTTACGATAAACGTGGCGTATCACGCCGACGATCCGAGTGCGGGAATGTTGTCCAATGCCGATATAAGTCGTTACAAGATATATCTTACCGACACGGGGCTGTTCACCACGCTCGCCTTTATGGACAAGGATTTTACCGAAAATGTGATTTACGAAAAGTTGTTGAGCGATAAACTCGGTTCGAATCTCGGCTACTTGTACGAAAATGCGGTGGCGCAAATGCTGCACGCAAACGGAAACAAACTTTTTTACTACACATTCCCCAAGGAAAACGCCAATCGAAATTACGAAGTGGACTTTTTACTTGCCAAACGGGACAAAGTTTGCCCTATCGAAGTTAAATCCTCGGGATATAAGACGCATAATTCGCTTGACGCATTCGGGAAAAAGTATTCGGCAAAGAGCGGTCAACGGTACATCATATACACAAAGGACCTATGCAAAATCGAGGACATAATTTGCTTGCCCGTTTATATGACTATTTTCTTGTAAGGAAAGCGAATTATGGCGAAAAGGCGAATTCGCCTTGTTAAATTGCTTGCCTTTTTTCGCACTGTTATGCTAAAATATAAGTTAGAGGTATAACATGGATATCAAAGAGCTTATGACTGACGACATCGGCATGGTCACCGAGTTTGAGGAAGCATGCAACGATATGGAAAGTTGCAGATACATACTTGCCGATGGAAAGATCATCAAAATCTTGCAGATTATCGCTCTAAGCAATGTCTTGCAAAACGTTATCGGCGGGGCGTTAAAGGGCTTTAACTACGCCGAAACCGCACGCACTTGGCAGGGCGGCTTTGTCGAGCCGGCTACCGAAAAGGACCATGTGGCTATCACCGTTTGTATTCTTTCGGACATAGACAACGGCAAGATAATTTTAAGCGACTTTTTGCGCCGCTTCTTTTGGGTGGACAACATAAACACGTCATATTCCGCATTTTGCGGCAAGTTGATCGAGCCGTTCAAGCGATACGTTGTGGACGCGGCAATGCGAGCCACCAAGGACTTTTCGAGCGTCGAACAGATCGCGCAGGCGATCGCCGCCAAGGTCGAGCAGATGGACCTCGATTTCAGCGACAAGACCGAACTCATACTGCTGTGCGACGGGGCGGCTAAGGCGAGATTGAACGTATCGGAAGCGAGGAACAGCGCCATGGCTCTATTGGATATGCTGCGAGGAAGCAATCTCGAAGCGATGTGCAACGAGCTTGTCAATGCGCTGAGCGAGTAAGAAGTGGAGCAGCAGTCATTATTTTACAGTAGCGGCGAGCTTCCGCTTGCCGAACGGTTGCGTCCGAGGACTCTCGACGAGTTTTTCGGTCAAAAGCACCTGCTCGGCGAGGGGAAGATTTTGCGTAAGTTGATCGAAAGCGACAAGGTCGGCTCGATGATCTTGTGGGGACCGCCCGGAGTGGGCAAAACCACCCTCGCAAAGATCATAGCCAATCAAACCAAGGCAAATTTCGTCAATTATTCGGCGGTGACGAGCGGTATCAAGGAAATAAAGCAGGTCATGGCGCAAGCCGACCGCAGCCGCATGTTCGGCGAAAAGACCATTTTGTTTGTCGATGAGATTCATCGCTTCAACAAGGCGCAGCAGGACGCCTTTTTGCCATACGTCGAAAAGGGCAGTATCATCTTGATAGGCGCTACGACCGAAAACCCCTCGTTCGAGGTGGTGGGCGCGTTGCTTTCGAGGTGCAAGACGTTCGTATTAAATCAGCTGACGCAAGCCGAACTCATCGATTTGCTCAAACGAGCTGTCACCGACGAGCGCGGCTTTGGCGGTCAGAAGATAAACATCGACGACGAGATCATCGCTCAAATAGCCGCTTTTGCAAACGGCGATGCCCGAAGCGCCCTAAATACCCTCGAAATGGTCATTCTCAACGGCGATTACAACGGGGACGAGGTGACGGTGAGCAAGGAGATGTTGGAGCAGGTCACGTCGAAGAAGTCGCTTTTGTACGACAAGTCGGGCGAGGAGCATTACAACCTCATTTCGGCTCTCCACAAGTCGATGCGCAACTCCGACCCCGACGCCGCCGTGTATTGGCTGGCTCGAATGCTCGAAGCGGGCGAGGATCCCATATATATAGCGAGGCGGGTGACGCGATTTGCAAGCGAGGACGTGGGGCTTGCCGATCCGAGAGCGCTCGAAATAGCGGTCGCCGCATATCAGGCGTGTCACCTTATCGGAATGCCGGAGTGCAGCGTGCACCTTACCGAGGCGGTGGTGTATCTCGCGCTCGCGCCCAAGTCCAACGCGCTCGACGTTGCGTACATGAGCGCCAAAAAGGACGCTCTTACAATGCTTGCCGAGCCCGTTCCGCTCGTCATTCGCAACGCTCCGACCAAGCTTATGAAAGAGCTCGGGTACGGCAAGGGGTACGAGTACGCTCACGATTACGAGGACAAGCTTACGACCATGCAGTGCTTGCCCGATTCGCTTGTCGGCAGGGAGTACTATCGTCCCACCGAGGAAGGCGTCGAGGGCAGGTTCAAGGCAAGGCTCGAACAGATAAAGCAATGGAAAAAGGACAATAAAGGAGAATAGAGAGATGTTTTACAATAAAGTTTTCGGGACCGAGATATCGGGGCTCGGGTTCGGAACCATGAGATTACCGCTACGGGACGGCAAGATCGATGAGGCGCAGACTTTCGAAATGGTCGATTACGCGCTTAACAGCGGCGTCAATTACTTCGACACGGCGTATCCGTATCACGGCGGCTACTCCGAGATAGTCGTGGGCAAGGCGCTCGCTCGTCACGACCGAAAGTCGTTTATGCTTGCCGACAAGTTCCCGGGGCACCAGATAAGCAGCAGCTACAACGCAAAGGAAGTGTTCGAAGAGCAGCTACGCAAGTGCAAGGTCGATTATTTCGACTTTTACCTGTTACATAACGTGTACGAGCAGTCCTTGGGCGTCTACACGGGCAAGTGGGGGATCGTCGAATATTTGATAGAGCAAAAGCGCAACGGACGTATCAAGCATTTGGGCTTTTCGTCGCACGGCAGCCTCGATGTGATCAAGAAAATTCTCGACTACGGAAAGGGTGAGCTCGAATTTTGTCAGATCCAACTCAACTACCTCGATTGGACCATGCAGGACGCAAAAGCCAAGTACGAGTATTTGACCGATTGCGGTATCCCCGTCATCGTTATGGAGCCCGTAAGGGGCGGCAGGCTCGCCAAGCTTGACGAAACGAGCGAGGCGGAACTCCATGCGTTAAGCGAGGGCAGCATAGCGTCGTTCGCTTTAAGGTGGCTGCACGGGCTCGGCAATGTGGCGACGGTGCTTAGCGGAATGTCGGATTTGGCACAGATGAAGGACAATATCGCCACGTTCGATAAACGCAACTGCTTAAACGAAGCCGAACAAGCGGCTATCGAAAGGGCGGTTCGCAGAATGGTAAATTCGGTGCCGTGCACCAAGTGCCGCTACTGCACCGACGGCTGTCCCGCGAAACTCGACATTCCCGAGCTTATCGCCATTTACAACGAAATCAAGTTCGCGCCCGTCGTCAATACCTCGATGAGGTTGGAGTTCGCACCCAAGGAAACGCTTCCGTCTGCGTGCCTCAAATGCGGAAAGTGCGCAAAGATGTGTCCTCAAAGTATTTCCATCCCCGCGATTTTGGAGGAACTCACATCGATGCTCGACAAAATGCCGAGATGGGCGGATATTAGCAAACAGCGCGAAGAAGAGAGTAAAAAGTTAAGGCAAAACCCCACTTTTTGAAAAAAGCAGAGCAAAAACTTTTAAGAGCGGGCAACAGTGTACAATACGACTGATTTCGAAATGAATTCGAGATCAGTCGTTTTTGTGAGGACCGATATGCAAAAGAAAACGGTATACTTTATAAACCTACACTTGGCATAGTCGATAAAAATTGTCGGCAATCGTACGACATAACCGGCTAATCACCCGAATTGTTGTTATATATGACTTTCGAACTGTAATATTATTGGAAAATGATTATTTGGATATAGCATCGGATAAGATGACGGCATAATCAATTGAATAAATAGAAGTACAAAATGCAAAATTTTAAAAGAGAGTTGACTATAACCTTTACTTTTTTCAAAAATAATGTTATACTGTTTTCAAGATTATAGTAAACGCTTTATGAGTCCGCTTTAATATTGCTTTGAGGTAAGCATGAATTACATTGGTTCCAAATATTCATTAATAGATTTTCTTGAAAAATCCATCAACAAGACGCTTTCATTATATAATGAAACGAAAGTTCCATCTGAAATGGTATTTGCGGATTTATTTGCCGGAACGGGTGTCGTTTGCGGCTCTTTCAAAAAGCAAGGATATTCGATAATAGCCAATGATATTCAATATTACAGTTATGTTATTACAAAACATATGATTGAAAATGACGGTAACTTGGATAAATATATTATAATGTGATGTGGCTTATTTATCAACGGATTTTAAGTCACATTTGTATATAATCGAAACATATTTACCAATATATCAAACATTGTTACACAATGTTACCTCAGCCGCGATTATAAATCTCGGGCGCTTTGACTACGAAATCAATACCGGCGCTTTTGCGAAGTAAATAGCACGATAAAACACACGAAAAGCACATTTTTGTGTCTTTGACTATGTAAAGGATGATGCTCAATGGAGAGTTGCGATAGCGGACGATACATTTCGGCGGGATAAATCATACAATGTAATGGGGGCTTAAACGCAAAAAAGGAGTTTTTTACAATGAGAAAAACAAAAGAAAGGCAGATTGAAAAAGCCGTAAAAATCGTAAGAAAACTTTTGATTTTTTTGATTGTGATGCTCGTGTCGGGCATGATCATTGCGGCGATGGCATTTTCATCCGAGTACGGTTTGTTTGGTTACGGTGCGAAAATAGTCTTGTCCTCGTCGATGGAGAAAAATTCGAATATAAGCGTCGACCAATTTCAAATAAAAGACATTCCGGTAGGAAGTTTGATAGTTATCGAATATGCGCCCGAAAGATCTTTGCAAGAATGGTACGATGCGTTGAAAGAAGGCGATGTGCTGACTTATGTGTACAAAGCCGTCGGAGGCAGTATTACGATCGTGCACAGAATAAAAAGTATCGAAAAGAGCGAAAACGGATATAGGATCACAATGGCGGGTGACAATAGCAATTCGGCTTTACAGACAATAGATACCGCCGATATTGACAGCGTAAATCGTATAACGGGCAAGGTAATTTATTGCAGCGGCTTTTTGGGAAGAGCGATTTACTTTATGAAAAATCCGATTTTTGTTCTGACGATATTTTCTATCGCTTGGGCAATATTGATAGCAGGAGTTTACAATGATGAACATGATGATCCCGACCGACTGCTTGCAACAATAAAGCTCCCAAACGGAGGAAAATATGAAAAGAAGAAGTAAAATTATATTGGTTGTAATTGCGCTTGTTCTGTGTTGTGTTGCCTCTGTAACAGGCGCGACTTATGGCTTGTTATACGAAACATTTTCCACTCGAAACCATCTTATTGCGGGCTCGCTTAAAGTGACTCTTGTCAGGCAACAGCTGATTTCGAAGAATATCGACAGTAACGGCAATATGAGAAGCGTAATCGACGATTCCGTAAAGGATTTTACAAGTAGCACGCAGGACAATATTTTCGGCATCGGCACCGACACGTTGCTGGTGCCGGGCAGCAGCTTTACAGCCGAAATGAAAATCGGAAACAACGGCGATGTGGCATTTTATTACTATGTGGAGGTTATTTTCAATTCCGTTATAAGCGACAGCGAATTTGCCTCTATGCTCAAATTTTCGGTAGAATCCGAGGGCGGCGTAAAGAAAGAAACTTTAATCAAGGACGGTCTGACCCTGGGAGAGAACGATCAAGGTTTGGGATTGGTGCAGGTCGGCGCATCCGAAAGCTTTACCGTAAAACTCGAATATCTCGACAACGATAAAAATAACAATGCCGAAAACAAAGTCGTAATATTTGATTTGTTGGTCCATGCCGAGCAACAAGTCAATTAAAATCAGCTCTTGTAAAAAGATTAGTACAAACGACGTCAAATAGTCGGTCGCATCGCCTTTTAATACTGCAACGTACCCGATCGAGTTCGTATGGGCTCGGTTGGGTATTTTTTTAGGTAAGGACGCGCTGTGTGCTTTATACCAAACATCGATAAACGGTTTAAGGGATAAAACACTATACCTTTACGGGTATAGAAACTCGATGTGTTCAACAAAATATTTCATATCGGGTATAATTGTATAATATTTCTTGACAAAACTCCCGAAAGGGTGTAAAATTGCAATATGAGCATTTTAAGTGAGTTTATCAAACAAAACAGAAAAGAGTTGGGGCTTACGCAGGAAGAGTTTGCACGTCGTTCCGGCTTAGGGCTTCGCTTTGTCCGCGAGTTGGAACAGGGGAAAGAAACCGTAAGGCTCGACAAGGTAAATCAAGCGCTCGCCATGTTCGGCATGGAAGCCATTCCGGGGAGGATCAAGCATGATGACTGAGGGCTATCGTACCGCCTATATTTATGTTCGGAATCGCTTTGCGGGCGTCTTAAATGAAACGGATTACGGCTATTCGTTTTTATACGACGCAGATTATCTCGTAGCCGAAAATGCAACGGCGGTGAGTTTGACATTTCCGCTTCAAGCCGAAGAATTTGTTTCCAAGACGCTGTTTGCCTTTTTTGACGGGCTGATTCCCGAAGGCTGGCTTCTCGATGTCGTCACGCACAATTGGAAGATCGATCCCTCCGACCGCTTCGGACTTCTGCTTGTCGCCTGCAAGGACTGCATCGGAAACGTAAGCGTCAGAGGAGAACGCATATGAATTGTCTTTGTTGTAACAAGCCGCTCGGTGAGAGCGCAAGCGACTATGAGCGCGCCGTAGGTTGGCACAAAAAATGTATCAAACGTTTTTTCGGGACCGATTCTCTGCCCGAGTTGTGTATTTCCGAGGAAACCTTACTTCTTCTCGCCATAGAAAGCACAAACAAGGGATACACCGTTCCCGGAGTGCAGAAGAAGTTGTCCTTGCATTTGACGGAAGGGAAGGAGCCGAGGTTAACCCTCGTCAATTATCCGACGGGCTATATCTTAAAGCCGCAGACGGACGAGTACGAGGCGTTGCCCGAGGCGGAATTTCTTATCATGCAGATGGCGAGAAAGACGGGCATCCGCACCGTCCCGTTTGCCCTCATCGAAATGGGCGGACGGCTTGCCTATATTACTAAACGGATCGACCGAATCAAGGATATGGGGGGCGTTAAAATGCTCGCCATGGAGGATTTTTGCCAGCTCGAAGAGCGTCTGACGCAGGACAAATACAAGGGTTCCTACGAACGATGTGCGAAGGTGATTATGCGCTATTCCGTGCGTTCGGGCTTTGATTTGTCCGAGTTGTTTTTGAGGATCGTATTTTCTTTCGTCGTGGGCAATTCCGATATACACCTCAAAAATTTCTCACTTATCGAAAGGGAAGAAATGTCTTGCGAATACGTTCTCTCCGATGCCTACGATATGTTGCCTGTAAACGCAGTGTTGCCCGAAGATACGGAACAGTTTGCACTCACTTTGAATGGAAAGAAGAATAATATTCGAAAAAAGGATTTCCTTATCTTTGCGGAAGAAATCGGAATTCGAACTTCTGCCGCAGAGAAAATCATAAAGGGAGTCGTTTCACGGGAGCAGACTTATCTTTCTATGTGCGATGACTCTTTTTTGCCGCAAAAGATGAAACTTGCATTGAAAAATATCATTCGACAAAGAATAGCGCTTTTGAAATGAGGGAGCAAATTTGCCCCGGGACGTTGTCAAAAAGAGATCGAAAAGGGAATAGGAACCATTTTGTTAATGTAAAGGCATACCTTTTAGCGGCGTCGTCACTTTCGCCCCCGCCCGCGATTATAAATCGCGGTCCGCTTTGGTTGCGAAAACAACACTGTTGCTTTCGCTTAACGCGTCGCGCCCTCGGCGGCGAATTGCGTTCAGACCGAAGAAAAAGGCTATTTTACCGTGAGGCGAAGTAGTCTTTTTAATTAGAAATAGTGTTTGAAAGAAAGATAAGCTTATGGTGGCAATTGGTACGGGAAACGGTGAGGCAAAAAATTTTACAAAAAAAGCCAATGGGTATTGACAAATCATATGGGGCATGGTAAAATAACGGTAACAAGTGTCACGGGTTTAAACATGACTCGAGATACAGACAAGCTATAACGGAGGTACGATATGAAGAAAAGCATAATAAAGTATATGGTGCTCGGTTTGATCGCGTGCGTGCTGTGCTCGGTAGCGATCATGTGCACGGCGTGCGTGCCCACGGGCGAGTGGATGGTGACGCTCGAGTATGACGATACGAGGGGCAGGGTTGATCTAAGCCCGTACGAAGAGGACATGATATA
>CANRNV010000012.1 GCA_947632125.1 uncultured Clostridia bacterium | reverse complement strand
CTATTATTAATAAGAGTATTTTTACTTCGCTCCGATTAGTGAATTATGTAAAACAGTGGACAAAAAAAATTTGAGCGCAAACGCGGAAAGTATTTTCCGCGTTTGCGCCCTCAAAAGTTTTTGCTCTTCTTTTTTCAAAAAGCAGAAAAAAGCAGAAAAAAGCTTCCCCTTTCGTTACAAGAGGAAGCCGAAAATCTTTATAAAAGGATCGTTTTTATTGTTTGGGGCTGTAATTGGGGCTTTCCTTAGTTATTACGATATCGTGCGGGTGGCTTTCGATAAGGCTGGCATTGGTGATTTGCACGAACTTAGCCTTTGTTCTAAGCGAGGCGATATCGGGCTGACCCACGTATCCCATGCCCGAGCGCAAGCCGCCGAGCAGCTGGAACACGATATCGGAGAGCGCGCCCCTATAAGGAACCCTGCCCTCGACGCCCTCGGGAACGAGCTTTTTGGCGTCGTCTTGGAAGTATCTGTCCTTGCTGCCGAGCGCCATCGCTCCCAAGGACCCCATGCCTCTATACGTCTTAAAGCTTCTGCCCTGATAAATTTCGAGTTCGCCCGGACTTTCGGTCGTGCCGGCAAAGAGCGAGCCGATCATAACCGCATGAGCACCGCTTCCGATCGCCTTGGTAATATCGCCGCTGTACTTAATGCCGCCGTCGGCGATGATCGTCTTGCCGTACTTGTCGGCAGCCTCGGCGCAGTCCATAATGGCGGTGACCTGCGGCACGCCGATACCGGCAACCACGCGAGTGGTGCAGATAGAGCCGGGTCCGATGCCGACCTTGACGACGTCCGCGCCCCGCTTATAGAGCGCTTCGGCAGCCTCGTAGGTCGCCACATTGCCCGCGACGAGCGTGATGTCGGGGAAAGCAGCCCTCACCTTTTCCACCGTGCTCATTACGCCGATGTTGTGACCGTGCGCTGTGTCCACGACGAGGCAGTCGACGCCCGCTTTTACAAGTTCGCTTGCCCTGTCCATGACGTCCTTGCCCGCTCCGACCGCCGCACCGACGAGCAACCTGCCCTTTTTGTCCTTGGCGGAGTTGGGATACTTGATCGCTTTCTCGATGTCCTTAATGGTGATAAGCCCTTTAAGCATAAAGTTCTCGTCCACGAGGGGGAGCTTTTCGATGCGGTGCTTGCCCAAAATGCGCTTGGCTTCTTCGAGCGTCGTGCCCACGGGCGCAGTCACGAGCTTATCCTTGGTCATGACGTTGCGAATGGGCTGATTGAAGTTGGTTTCGAACCTGAGATCTCGATTGGTGAGTATGCCCACGAGCTTGTCGTTTTCCACGACGGGAACGCCGCTTATTTTGTACTTGCTCATAAGGGCGAGAGCGTCGCTTACAAGCTTGTCGGGCGCAATATAAAACGGATCGGAAATAACGCCGTGCTCACTGCGCTTAACCTTGTCGACCTGTTCCGCCTGAGCCTCGATGCTCATGTTCTTGTGAATGATGCCTATGCCGCCCTCCCTTGCCATTGCAATAGCGAGATTACATTCGGTAACGGTATCCATCGCCGCACTGATAAGCGGAATATTCAGCCTGACATCCTCGCTGAGCCGCGTGGACAAATCGACGTCCTTGGGTAAAACGTGCGATTCGGCGGGTATGAGCAACACGTCGTCAAACGTCAGTCCGTTTTCTTTGATTCTGTTATTTTTCATTTGCTCCTCCTTTATTGTTGAGCCTGCCTAATTGTTGTCTATATGCCTCTTCAAGCGACATTCCGTCCACTTGATAATTGAGTAGCGTATCCAATTTATCTTTGTTTATCTCGCTGCTTGCAAGATAATCTTCCATACCGTTAATGAAGTAGTAAAGCCCGTGCAAAACGTAAAAATACTTCATTTCGTCCGCCTTGCAATCACTTAAACTTGCCATTTGTCTTGACGCCATATCCAAAGCGCTCCAATAACACTCGGCTTCTGTCATAGCGCCGTCCTCGTCCACATCGACGAGCGCCGACTTACCCAAGAGCAACTGCTTGGTAAGCGCCGAAATGACATACGCCCTCTCCATGATCGTGACGTCCTCGGCGGCAAAGACGTCGCTTAGAGCCGCGGGCGAACCTCTAAACAGCATCATGTCGTCCTTGCCGAGCAAGGTCCTCGCCTTGTAATTCACCTCGATAACGTGACCCATATAGCTATATAGCCCCACTCTTACCCTGACGTCAAAAGCTTCGTCGTTGTAATAATCGTCAAGTTGGGCAAAGTACTCTTCCGCATTGTCGTACGAGAAAAAGTCCTCGGTGTAGGAAACAAGCTTGGTCGCATAGGAGGTGTTGCCGCTCTTTTCAAGCAACTTGTCCGCCTTGTCGATACAGTACACAAGCCCGTCGATATTGCCGTCGTCCGCATAATTTTCGGCGAAGCGCAAGGCAAGCCTGTCCATACCCATGTTGTCGGCGAACTTGTACCCCTCAAAGGGAAAACATAAAAAAATAACGACCGCAATAATCACTGCGGCAAGCACAATCGCTGCCGCCGCGACCAATGCGGTCTTGACAATTATTTTTCCCGTCGACGATTTATCCAAAGCAAGCTCACTCCGAGGTCATATTCGTATTATCTTGTATTTTAACACAAATTTTCGAAGAGGTCAACGTTATTCGTCCGCTTTTTCGCTTTTTATCGAAATTTTTTTACCTATTCCCGTACCGCCACGATTTCCATGCTCTCGGGATGAATCAAAACCGCCGCCGTCTGCTTGTTTTCGTCCACAAAAGCCACGTACCAAAAGTATCCGCCCGAGGCGTTGACCGGGTTGGCGATAAGACGTACGTAGATCTCGTTTTGCACCGAGAGCACCTCGCTGCCGCCAAGCCGCTTTTTGGCTATCTCGTAAGCCTTTTCGGGCGTTATGTAGTTCTCGGTCTTGACGGAGGCAAGTTCGATTTTCTCTCCGTCGATCTCCACCGACACATTTCGATCGACGATCTTGATAGGAACCTCAAACGAGTAAGTGTTTTCAAACGGGTGCTTTACAAGCGTCCCTTCATACTCCTTGCCGTCCAACGTAAGCTTGTAGCCGTACTCCTTGACGGGATCGAAGCTTTTCGGTTTGACCGTGACAAGGAAGAAGTCGCACTTTTCGCCCGACACTCCGTCGATGGAAAACGGCGTTTCTCTGAACCCCGTCATAGCCTCGGCGGAAAAGTTGCCGCTCGAACCGATAAAGACGTCCGTGCGATATTCCGAAACGTTCTTGTTTTTGCTAAGTCCGTCGGAGCACGCCGTAAGAGCCGACATAATTACAATCAATAAAACAAAATAGGATATTTTTTTCATACTCAATATATATGAGACTGCCGCGCTCGTTAGAACAAAAAGAAAACAGCCGAAAACTTTGTTTCGACTGTCTTTATTTTTGAGTGTTATTCGAAATATTGATATGCCTTTCCCCGAAAAAGTACTATCGCACCTCGAACGTTTTGAAAGAAACGGCAACGACGCCGTTATGCGCCACTTCCTTTTTGCCGAAGAACGAGCGCATATACTCGTCCACGCCATTAGCCTTTACGTCTTTCAGCCCCGCCGCGTTGAGCGTCGCGATATCGAGAGCGGAGAAGGTCTTGGCAAAATCGAGCTTGGTCACCTCGACTCGGATACAGCGGCTCGGACCGACAAACTCCACCTTGTCCCCCACTTTGAGCGCTTTGAACTTGTCGCCGACGCACAGCTCGACGGTTTTCTCGCCCGAAGCGACCGCCTCGAACCGCTGCTCGTCGAGGTGAATATAGGCGGTGACCGTTTCGCCGAACATTTCCTCGAACCGCTCCTTGGTGATGAGCAGGTCGCGACTTCGGTCGGGCTTTTCGAATCCGACAAAGCCCTCTTTTTCGAAAAAGCCGATAAGCTTTTGCCCGCATTTGAGGTCGATGCCCAAATGTTTGAGCAAAAGCGGGAAGTCCGCCTTGCCGTATCGTAAAAAGACGCGTAAAGCCTCCCTTACGAGTTTGTACTGCTCCTCGCTCGACATTCCGTCGATAAGATTATCGCCGAGCTTAAAACTTTGATCTTTGAGGCAAACCGCCCCAAACTGTTCTCTGCCGCCTTTCATAAATGCGTTCGCTCCGAATAAGTAAGTTTACCTATATATTGTATCATATTAAAAGCCGCAAATCAAGCGCAGAGAGCGCGAGTTTTTCGCCTTGCGACAATAATCGTCAAACTTAGACCGCCTATCCGACCCTATCCATCTCCCGAGCGGCGGCAAGCATGAGCTTTATTCGATTTTCCTGATTGACGCTCGAAGCCGACGGGTCGTAGTCGATGGGCACTATGTTGATATCGGGATGCATATTTTTGAGCGTGCGAATGGTCCCCTTGCCCACGATGTGATTGGGCAAGCACCCGAAAGGCTGGGCGCACACGATATTCTTTACTCCGCTTTCGTACAATGCAGCCATTTCGGCGGGAATGAGCCAACCCTCACCCATCTTGACGCCCTGATTTATCACCTCGTCGGCGTGACGACGCAACGCCTCGATGTCGTGCGGACGCTCGAACCCATGCAAGGCTATGATGTCGCTTGCGACTTTTTGCAGCTTTACAAGCCAAGCGTAAACTTTTTTGTACACAGCCGCCTTTATCTTGGAGGTCCCGTACATTTTGGCGTCGTTTATCGTGCCGAGTATGGTATAAAGCACGAAGTCTATAAGCGACGGAACTATGGGCTCGCACCCCTCGCTTAGCAACATCTTTTCCAAATTGTTGTTGCCGAGCGGCGAATACTTGACGTAGATCTCGCCCACAATGCCCACCTTTATCTTATTTTTCGCACTCGTTGCGATACTTGCGTACGTGCCGGCGATAAACTCGCACAGCCCTTTTAGGTCCTTATAGCCATTGCCCGCTATCGCTTCCTTGACTTTGTCTATGCATTTTCGTAAAGCCGCCGCCGAAGAGCCTTGATCGAGTTCGTACGGCAACGTTTGGTTGTGGCACCACATAACGGTGTCGCCGTAGATGACGCAATACGCCAAAAGGCTGAGTAGGTGCAAGGACAATTTGAGCGACGACTTCTTTTCGAGCCCAGAAAAGTTGAGCGACAGCAGCGGCACCGTGGGAAATTCGTCACCGAGCGCCTTTCGCGCAAGGGCAAGATAGTTGCTTGCGCGGCACCCTCCGCCCGTCTGCGTTATGATGAGCGCGGTCTTACTTAGGTCGTATTTGCCGCTTTTGAGGGCGTCGACGTACTGCCCTACGACGCAAAGACAGGGATAGCAGGTGTCGTTGTGGACGTGTTTGAGCCCCTCGTCGATCACCACTCTCGAAGAGTTTTTGAGTATCTCCAAATTGTATCCCTCGGTTTTGAGCGCAGCCGCAAAAAGCTCGAAGTGATAGGGAAGCATATCGGGCGCAAGAATGACGTGCGTCTTTTTCATGCGCTTGTTCCAATGCGGATAGTTGTCGGTATAATCTGTCATCTCATCTCCTCTATCGCCGAAAGCAGGCTGCGAAGTCTTATTTTTACCACTCCGAGGTTGTTTATCTCGTCGATCTTGATTTGCGTGTAGAGCCTGCCGCTCTTCTCCAAAATGGAGCGCAGTTCGTCCGAAGTTATGGCGTCAAGTCCGCAGCCGAACGACACAAGTTGCACGACGTTCATATTTTTTTGCCCCTTGGCATAGTCGGCGGCTCTATAAAGCCTCGAATGATACGTCCATTGATTGAGGACGTTGACCTGTACTCCCTTGCTCCGCTCGAAAATGCTGTCCTCGCTTACCACCGCCACGCCGTACGATGTGAGCAACTTGTTTATCCCGTGATTTATCTCGGCGTCGAGGTGATACGGTCTGCCGCACAACACGATTATCTGCTTGCCCTCTTTGTTCGCCTTTTCGATTATCTCGTCCGCCTTTTTTACGACGTCACGGTGATATTGCCTCGCCCTTTCCATGCCGGCGGACAGAGCCTCCTTGACCCTGTGCAAAGTGAGCCCGCCTATGTACTTATTGAGCGCTGCAAGCAACGCCCTCGACGCACTGTCCCGCTTGTTGAGGTCGATGTACGGCTTGACAAGGTCGACGAGCCGAGCGTTGTTGGCTTTGAGCAGTTCGGGATAGTACGCCACGATCGGGCAATTGTAGTGATTGGTCGACTTACCCTCGTCGATGTTGTAACTCTCGCACGGCAAAAAGATGAAGTCGACCTTGCCGATAAGGCTCTCGACGTGCCCGTGCATAAGCTTGGCGGGATAGCAAACGGTGTCCGAAGCGATGGTGTGCTGTCCCTCGAAATACAGCTTCCTCGACGAACGCTCACTTAGGACCACCTCAACGCCTAACCGCTCGAAAAAGCCCGCCCACAGCGGCAATTGTTCCATCATGCCCAACTGAACGGGCAGTCCCACCTTGACTTTGCCCTTTATCCCCTCAACCGAGCGGTACAGCCTATCCTGCTTGTAGGCATAAATGTCGAGTTCGTTCGAGGTTGGCTTGCGACCTGCGCCTCTTTCGCACTTGTTGCCGAGCACGAAGCTTCTGCCCCCGCTGAACGAAACGATGTTGATGTTGCAATTGGACGTACAGCCCTTGCAAACCGCCGCCTTGGTCGTATATGTAAGTTCGCTGAGTTCTTTTTCGTCGAGCATGGTCGACGAGCCCGACGACCGCTCCATGGCAAACAGAGCCGCACCGTACGCGCCCATAAGCCCGGCTATCTCGGGACGGACGACCTCTTTGCCCAATTCGAGTTCGAACGCTCGCAGCACGGCGTCGTTGAGGAACGTTCCGCCTTGCGCCACTATGTTGTCACCCAGCCTATCCGGCGAAGAGCGAATGACCTTGTATATGGCGTTTTTGACGATGGACGACGACAGCCCCGCCGAAATATCCGCTACGCTCGCCCCCTCCTTTTGCGCCTGCTTGACCGAGCTGTTCATAAACACCGTGCACCTCGACCCGAGTTCGACGGGAGCCGAGGCGAACAGTCCGAGCTTGGCGAACTCGGCTACGCCCATATTGAGCGACGAGGCAAAGGTCTGAATAAACGAGCCGCAGCCCGACGAGCACGCTTCGTTTAGCATGATGCTGTCGATCGCCCCGTTTTTTATCTTGAAGCACTTAATGTCCTGACCGCCTATGTCGATGATAAAGTCGACGTTTTTGTTGAAATGCATGGCGGCTTTGTAGTGCGCTATCGTTTCCACCAATCCGAAATCGGCTCTTATCGCATTTTTGATGAGTTCTTCGCCGTAGCCCGTGACCGCACAGCCCTTGACGCAAGCCCCCTTTGCGACAGAGTAAAATTCTTTCAGCTTGCTTAAAACTATTTTAAGCGGGTCGTCGTTGCGGAGATAACACGACCACAGCAGTTTGTATTCGGGAGTGAGAGCCACCATTTTCGTGGTCGTCGAGCCGGAATCTATGCCTATGTAGCAATCCCCCTTATATAAGCTTGGGTCCGCGCGCTCCACGCTCGCTTGGCGATGACGGGCAAGGAAGTCCTCGTACTCCGCCTTCGAGGCAAAGAGCGGCTTGCCCTTGATTATGCCGTCGCCTGTTTTCGACTTTTCGATGCGCTCTATCATTTGCGACAGCTTTTCGGGCTTTAAGCTTTCGGCATAGAGAGCCGCCCCCATCGACATAAAGCGGGGAGCCTCGCTCGGGAAGATCGCCTGCTCGTCGCTCAGTCCAAGTCGCTCCTTAAACGCCTTTTGCAGCCCCTTGAAAAAGTAGAGCGGACCGCCCAAAAAGACCACGTTGCCCGAAATTTTCCTGCCTTGCGCAAGACCCGACACCGTTTGATCGACCACCGCCATAAAGATCGAGGCGGCTATATCCGACTTTTCCGCCCCTTGATTGATGAGCGGCTGGATATCCGACTTGGCGAACACTCCGCACCTCGACGCTATGGGATACACCCTGTTCGCACTGAGCGCAAGTTCGTCAAGTTGCTCGTTGGTGACATTGAGCAGCGTCGCCATCTGGTCGATAAACGCGCCCGTTCCGCCTGCGCAACTGCCGTTCATACGCTGCTCGGCTCCGCCCGTGACGAAGATGATCTTGGCGTCCTCGCCGCCGAGTTCCACCATGACGTCGGCGGACGGAAAGTAGCGTTTGAGCGCGATATAAGCCGCCTGCACCTCTTGCACAAACGGAATGTCGCTTCGATGGGCAAAGCCCATGCCCGCGCTACCCGTAAAGGCAACGCAATAATCGCCATCTCCTTGCTCCGCTTCGATCTTTTTCAGTTCGCCGAGCACCGTTTCCTTGACCATTGCGCCGTGCCGAACGTACGAGCCGTACTTTATTTGTCCGTCCTCGATCACCGTAGCTTTGACGGTGGTCGAGCCTATATCCACTCCGAGGTATCTCAATTCTTCTCCTTAGCAGGTTTTCTCAACCTTACGATCACCAAATATGCCAAAATCATCTTAAAAGCGTCCGCCGCGATAAACGGAACCGCGGTAAGCATGAGCGCCTCGAAAAATCCCACGCTCATTATAAAGCCGTACCACACCGCTCCGAACACGTACAAGACGGCAAGCCCTGCCGCCATGCCCGCAAAACGCAACACAGGCGACGAAAATTTGCTTATTGCCGCTCCTACGATCGCCGTCATGGGCACAAAGCCCAATATGTATCCGCCCGTCGGTCCCACAAGAGCCGACAGCGACTTAAAGCCCGCAAACACGGGCAAGCCAATGAGCCCCATAAGCACGTAAATAAGCACGCAAAGCGAACCGTGCTTGGCGCCCAACAAGCCGCCGATAGCAAATATCATAAACGTAGCAAGCGTCACGGGCACGGGCGTAAGCGGCAAAGGTACGGTGATCTGAGCGCAAACCACAAGCAACGCCAAGCAAACGGCGTATCTGCAAATAAGTCCCGTCTTGGTCGGATTATCCTGCATAAATTGCCTCCTAAAACTCCATTATAAATTATACAAATTTCGATGCGATAAGTCAAGTTTTTTACCCCCTACCGCCAAGGCATATAAAAAAATTACATTTTCGGTAAAGGAACTTCGCCCCCCATCGGCAAAGGAACCCCGCTTGAAAAATCAAACTTTTCTTGCCAAGGGAACACGCTTGCAAAGCACACTTCTCCGCTACGGAAAGTTTATCCCAAGGAACCTCGCTTGACCCACGCCCCGCCTCAAAAGGCAAACCCTACCGCTTGCAAAAAAACTCCCTTTCGTATACAAAAAAGCGTTACGGACACAGACGCTCGTAACGCTTTTACAACATATCGTTTTTTGTTTTAATTACCTACTTGATAGCTGCTCGTCTTATGGAGAATGATGCCGTAGTTAAGGTCCTCATCGTAAAGCCTATCGAAGTCATTGTTGATGGAGTTGAAGTCGCCGACATCTTCCAAAGCGGATAACGCTTGTACGCCCGAGATATATTGGGTGTATTCCACTCCGACATTTACGTTTTCGGAGCCGTTATTAAGGTCCGCGTCCACGTCGAACTCGACGGTAAAGCTCTTGTAGTCGTCGTCGCCGTAGGGCAAAACGAGATTTAACGTCGACTTGCCGTCGTTCGTGATCTCGATCCTCTTGCCGCTTGCCTGAACGGTGATTTCGGTTACCGCCTCGATGTTGGTAAACTTGATGTCGATAAAGCTGTCCCTGCCGTTGCCGTAGGAATTTATCGTCAAAATTCCGCCCGAAGTGGTGATGGAAACGGGGGTGTTGGTATCGAACAAGTCGGTAACGTCGCCCAAGAACATCTTGTCGAACGTCTTGTCGGCATTGTTCCATACAAACTCGTTGTCGATATTTTGGATATACTTGTATGCCGCCAAATCGTTTACGACGAGTTTGGAATCAGCCTCGGCGACCGAATCCCCTTGAAGATCCCATACAAAGACGACCGAATCGTTCTTTATCGCCTCTCGATAGGAGAACGTATTGGTGGCATTGGTGCCGAAATACCTTGTCGGGCAACCTGCAAACAGCAATACGAGCACGACGGACAACACGCCCATGATAATGACCGCATAGCGATTGCGATAGTTCCACTCCACCTTTTCGTTGGTGACCTTCTTGTGGGTGACCTCGGTGAACCTGCCCTTTTTGGCGCCTTCCACTCTTTCGGTAACGGTGCGCTCCACCCTTATGGTGTGCTTGGGAAGCTTCTTTACCGCATTTTCGAGCACGGGACGCAAGGTAGCAAAGTACGGTGCCACCACCGCCATTCCCAGCACGGCGACGGTGAGGATAAACGGGAAGTAAACAAGGCTAAGCGAGTAGCCCGCCATAATCATTACGGGTATCATCGCGGGTGTAAACAACACGATGGGCACGAAGTACAGCAAAAGTCTTTCGATGTCCGCCCCGTACTTAGCCTTAAACTTGGTCGACAGAACCGACGTAACGACGAGCAATGCGCCCTCGAGCAAGGCGCTGAGCGCAAAGCCGAGCGAGCCTTGGGGCAATGCAAACGCCATTATCGCACCAAGCAGCACGATAAGAGCAGCCGCTCCCCTCGCTCCGTCGGTAGCCTTTATCTTATAGAACCTGCGAAGCAGTAAGAACACGCCGACATATGCCGTAAGAGCCAACAGCAATCCCGAAATAAACAAGCCGACGTTCATATAAATCACGGACGTTATCGCTTGAACGGGCAAAATGCCGAAGCCCGCGAGTATCAGCGCAAGTAAGAAGTAGCATACATACAAAATCGCGGCGGTCAAGGCGATCGCCAAAAGCTGTATCAACGTTCCTTTGATAAAGCTGCCGAGCCTCTTATTCCTTGCCATCATTACGGCGGCAAGAATCAACAGCACAAGCGCCAATCCGCCTATCACGTAGGGAACGACCTTGGAGTAGGAAACCGAAATTCCCGCATACGAGAACGCCCCGTCCGCATTGCTCACGGAAAAGTCACCGTAGCCGTAGGTGTTTATAAACGAAAGCATCGTGCCGTAAAGCGTATCGACCTTGGATTTGGAAAGATTTTCCACGGTATCACGCGCGGTGTTGAGATATTCCTTGTTGCCGCCGAAGAAAACGTTCATCTTGGCGCAATCGTATACCTCGTAGTCGTAGAACCTTTCGCCGCTGTCGATCGTTCGGATAAGTCCCGAAGCAAAGCCCTTTGCCTTGGAAATGCTTATCTTATCCGCAAAGACGGACAACGGTCCCGTTCCGCTTGCACCGAAGTTGATCGCAAGACCGACCTTGCGGGCAATGCCGTCAAAGCCGTTGAATTGGGTCTTAAAAGCCCGCAATCCGTAGCCGCCCTCATGCTCGGCGTCGGTCACCACAAACAAGAGCGTCTTGTCGGGGACCTTGCCGCTTTGATAATCCTCGGCGCACTTTACCGCCGCTTCGAGCAAAGCCACAGCCTCCATACATTCCGTCGCGCTTTGACTGCCCGCCGCCGAATCGTAGTTCGCCGACAGCAAAACCGCCTCATCGAGCGTCTTGCCGGGGATCGCCACGACTATGTTCCTCACACGCCCGTCGACGTAAAACATCTGCTCATCGTCGGACAAATCGGCAACCGCCTCTTGCGTGAGCGTTGCGTTTTGCGTTAGGTATTTAGGAGTGGGCGTGCTCCCGAACGAAGCATCCTCATAGCCGTTGCTTTCATAGGCGTAAGCGCTTTCGAGCGCCCCGCTGCGGGCGAGGATAATGTCGACAAGCGCGTTTCTTACACTATCCTGACTGTGCGAAGAACTGTTCGAAGTATACGAATTGTGTTCGAAGTTCATGCTATCCGTCATGCGTGTGTAGACGGTATTGCTTGCCTTGGGAGCAAAGCTTACCGCCGCGGACACAAGTCCGATCACCAACGCCACTAAGGTGAGCACCGCCAATACAGGATAATAAATTTTTTTGATTTTATTCATGATTATCTCCCGTAGTTACGTTACAATACTATACCATTTTAGCACAACGGAATAAAAATAACAATCGTTTAGCCGCGTTTTTGGCATTTTTTTTATTTTTTTATTTACAAATTGTACGCAGTCGAAGATATCCCACGCCTTCGACGAATAAATTCGACGCTTTCTCGGCTTTTAAGTTCGGCGTCGCTATGGAATAACGCCACATTCCCGTTTTTGATCGCAACGCGCCCGATGAGCCGCTTTTTCCCTATCGTGTTCTCCACAAAGAGTTTGCTAAGGCACCCCTCGGGCTGGACGTCGGTCAAAAAGCCCGCTATTCCGCCCCCGATGACCTCGGCTACGACCTCGTTAAAATCCTCGCTCTTTTCCAAGATGACGATGTCGCCCGCTCTGAGCCCCTCAACTGCCGTTATACATACATACATTTTTGTTTTCCTCCCGACTTTTTCTCTATTATATACCATTATACTTGACAACAATATGTCACCTTTATTATAATAATTAAGTGAAAAAACCTTAATGGAGGACATATGAAAAGCGGAGTTATGTTCGGAATATTGCTTACCATTCTCAACAATCGAAAGGTCAAGCGGGATTATCTTGCCGAAAAGTTCGAGATAAGCACGCGGACGGTGGCAAGGCACATCGATTCGCTGTGTGAGGGCGGCGTGCCGATAATCACGGTGCGAGGAGCCAACGGCGGCTACATGATAGCCGACGACTTCAAGCTCGAACGCTCGTTTTTTACAAGCGACGAACTGCATAGGCTTCTCACCTGTCTCAACGCGACCGCCACGTCGTTTGCGGGTCAAAACCACGACCTGATCGAAAAGCTCAAACACATCGGGGCGGTCAAGGAAAACGAAAAGTACCTGCTTAAAACCGACACCCTCATTATCGACGTGGGCACTTGGACCAATCCGCAAAACTATCGCGGCAAGATCGAAGCGCTCAACAAGGCGATCGACGGCGACTTTACCGTAAACATGGGCTACACCGACAACAAGGACTATTTCAGCGTGCGCGACTTCGACCCGTATTGCCTCGTGCTAAAAGAGGGCGCTTGGTACACCTACGGATATTGCCACCTGCGCCGCGACTTCCGCCTGTTTCGCCTGACCCGAATAAAGAGCCTGACCATTACCGACAAAAAATTCGTGCGCAAAGAGAGCGACGTGTACGAAAAACTCAGCGGCAACTTCGACGACACCGACCTTATCGACGTGGAATTCGAGTTTTTCTCCACCGCCCTATCCGAGGTCGAGGAGTGGCTCGGTCCCGAAGCCATCTCGGAGCGAGGCGCATCGTACATAGCCAAAGCGTCGCTTTTCGGCGGCAACCTGCTTATAAACAAACTGCTCTCTTTCGGGAGCAGCATAAAGGTGCTTAAACCGCAAGCCTTAAAGGAAGAACTGCTCGTGGAATGTTCCCGCGTTCTCCGCCGCTACACATACTGAAAAGAGTAAAGCTTATCGGCTAAAACAGCTTTGCATCGACAATTTCGGCAACCGCAGCTATTGCCTTATCGTAAGTTACGTCATCGTAAATAAGCTTTGCAGTATTATCCTCGTAATCGCCTTTATAAGTTCTTTCCGCTATGATTTTTTTAAGCATTTCATTTATATCTACGCCGTCCTCGGCTGAATAACAAAACGCCTTACCTTTTCTCGCTTTGCGCACTTCGATTGCAAGCGACCTCAATTCATCGTTCAATTCAATGTGCGGCAAAATCTTATACAAGTCGTAAATATGGCGCGAATGTTCGAAAATCCGCCCGTCGATATAATAATCGCATATCGCAAAGACCTTGTCTATTAACGTTCTCTCCAAAGACTGCACGCTCAGTTCAAACGGCTCCAAGCCATAATCCCGAATAATATCTTCCCTGCCGCAATCCATAAGATATTCATAAATAAGGCTTGCCGCTTTAAGTTTTACGCACGGGAACGCTTTGACCATCATAACGGTTTCGATATAGATATATTCCTTTATCCCGGACATGGAAAAAACGGGCGCGTAGTCTATCTCATAGCGGTTGAACTGATTTCGGCTTTGTATCTTATCTCCGTTTACTATCGGCAAGTTCAAATCCGAACTCATATTTTCTATTGTCTTTTTTAAATTTTGCTTCACGCCGTTTGTGGGTTCTGAGGACAGCGTTATATCGATATCCTCCGAAAAACGTTCTGTAAGTCCATAGCATTTGGAAAGCGATGTGCCGCCCTTGAAAATCATACTCGGGATCGCATTGGAAAGGTAGCGCAGTATTTCGGTAACATAGTAGTCCTTTTCCACCAAAGCGGGGTGAATTTGCTTCAACTCGCCCGTAGCGACCATAAGCTGTTCGAACAGTTCGATATTTTTATATAATTGCATTCAGCACCCCGCTGTTGATAAGATTTTTCGCTGCCCTTGCAGGGAAAAAATTCGTATAACTCAATATTTCTTGTGCCGTTATATGTCGTTCGAGAATAAACGCTATTACTTTGCTGTAATCCATAGCATTATTCATAACTATGGGAGCGAGCAAATTAAACAGTTCCCACAGCGTAAAGATCCCCACGTTGGCGGCGTTTATCGGTATCCTTGCTCTTCTTAAAATTACTTTTAGGTGCCCCACCGTAACTTCCCGATATCTCATCGTTTCGTTATTGGTAAGCACTTCCACCGCTACCGGAACTTGATCCGAAAATCCCATTGCATTCAACAGCCACACTCCGCCGTAAATTCCGTACACTCGGTCGCGATAAGCGATGTACTTCTTTTCGACTACCTTTTGCGGATTTAATTTCGAATATCCCAAGACCGTTTTGGTGGGCAAATAATACACGCCGTTGTCAAATCTAAGCAGCCGCTTTTGCTCCACCGCCTCGGCAATAAGTTGATAGATCCTCGGACGGGAATATCCGCCCATAACTTCGAAAATTTCATCGACAAATATGGGCGTGTTAAAATCATATCGACTTTGCAATCTGTCGGCTAATTCCATTACCTTTTCTCTCCCTCCCAATATTATATACCACCGCTTAATGATATTATACATTTATCAACATTTATTGTCAAATGTTTTATAAAAAATTTCGGCTTGAAAATTTTGCCTATGTCTTAGATTAGCCGCATAATAAAAAGTCCGCTATGAAAAGCAGACTTTTTTTATTAAAAACGAATTTATAAGATCAAATTGACGGATAAAGTAATTATGCTTACTATTATCGAATAAATAAGTGCGGCGATATTGTACTTTAAGCCTTTTTTGTCACCGAAAGCGTTTGCTTTCATAATGCCGTAAGCCGCGACCACCGCGCCGACAAAGACGAAATTGATAAAACTAAGCACAAAGCTTATGATTGCGATCATGCCGAACATCGGGCGTTTCCGATCGCCGACTTTAACTCCGCAACGAGGACATTCGCTTGCGTATTTATCGAGTTCCAAGCCGCAATTGGAGCAAAATTTGCCCTTTGGTATGACGGCGGGATTGTCGGTTCTCGCGCCGCAATGGACGCAGACGTAGGCTTTGTCGTCGATTTCCTTACCGCAATTTTTACAATACATAATGTTTTATGCCAAAGTCATAACGATGAACGGAATGGCAACTCCGAGCATCTGCAAAAGATAGACAAACAAGATCTTTACTACGGTGACAACGACGCTTATCACGATGGCTTTTATGCCGTCGACGAACAACATTCCGTCCCCTCTTTTCCGACCGAACACGACCGCCAAAATTCCGAGTATCAAGCCGATAAGGGGAATGAAAAATGCGAAAATAAGGGCGCAGTTGCCGAGTTTATCGGCTCTTTCTCTGCCGGGCACGGGCGTATTGCAATTTTTGCAAACCCTGTCCTTTTTGCCGAGTTCGCTTCCGCATTGACTACAATATTCCATATGATCCTCCTCGAACCGTTACAGGTTCTCCGTAAAATTTTTGATATCCGAATAAGCGGCGATGTCGGATAGCTGTGCGGCGAGGTTCTTTTTGCACTCTTCCTTTACATCGAGCGCAGCTTCGACCGCGCCGAGCTTATTGCCGCCCGCCTCTTTCAAAAGCGTATCTATCATTTCGGCGAACGCTTCCATTCCGTCTTTAAGACACATGGGGGTAAAGCGCACCTCTTTGGTAAGATACTTTTCGATCTCTTTCAGCTTGGCATCGACGAAGCCGCCGATACGGAACAAGCCCGCAAGCGCGAGGGTGTCGACCTTTGCAAGCATCGAATGTTCCCTTTTGGGCTCGCCGACGGTAAACGCGAGGTCCACGATAAACTTGCTTTCGACCTTTCGCACGCTTACAAGCATCTTTCCGTCACCGAACTCCTTTTTGAACGAGCCGACGAGCTTCATGGTAAATTCGATAAGCTTTCCCCTGTTGGTGCATCCGAGTTTGACGGCGGAAGTGAGCCAATCGGTTTCGGTGATATTGATGTACGGATATTCCTTATTCTTATGTTTAAGCTTGTCGCCCGCCTTGTGAATGGGTAAAAGCGAGTTGCCGCAAACGAAGTGAGCGTGTTTACTTAACATATCGTCGCCCGTCAAAATGAACATGGTGGGGGCAAATTCTATAAAGTCGAACATCGTATTCAACGTGCTTTCGTCGATCGCACCCGCGCCGTGCTCCGAGGAAACGATATGCGCCATTCCCTTGAAATATGCGTGGCGAGCCGCCTTATAGTACCAATCGCCGAGCGCATTCAGCATAATGTATCGCTCGTTGCGGTGCTCGCCGAGCCCCTCGTTTTCCACACACAGGGTACATTTATCGCCGCTCTCTGCCTCGTCGAATACGACTTCGAGGTTGACGCCTTTGTTGTCCCACTTGGTAAAATCGGTCCTTGTCGAGCCGTTCTTTTGAGCGTAATCGAACGCCCATTCAAACGCCTTGGCGGGATTTTTTTCGAGCGACTCGAAGGTGTCCTCGATCTCGCCCGGGCGAAGCGAAACGATATCCATCAGCTTTGCGGCAAGGAGCGGCTTTTCGTTTTCGGCACAAATGCCCTTTTCCACCGCGTAGGACAGGAGCGGATCTATTATGGAATACGGCGAACCGAGTGTTTCGAGCTCGTCCTCGTTCACCTCATAGATCTCGTGACCGGTCACTTTCAACTCCTGCACGAGGGCGTTGCGAACGTAAATTTCGTCCGCTTCGTCAAGCAAGAGATGGATCTTGGCGTAAGCTATAAGCTTTTCGATATTCAAACTTGTATTCATATTATCCTCCTCATTGGGGTTTTACAACGTTAATGTATTTTTCGACGTCAAAGTATTTCCAGGGAAGCGTTTCGGGCGGGAACACCTTAAACACCATGATACGCTTTGTTATGGGGTGCAAAAACCTCAGGCTGTACGCCCACAGCGCAAGCGATTGACCTTTTATCGCCGTTCCGTACTTGGCGTCGCCGTAGATCGGGCAGCCCTGACCCATAAGTTGCACTCGCGCTTGATGCCCTTTGCCCGTAAGCAGCTTTATGTCGACGAGCGACAGTTCGTCCCTCGTTTCGAGCACCGCATAGTCGAGAATTGCCTTTTTCGCCCCCTCGATCATGGCGGGAGCGATCCTCACCATGTTGTTTGCCTCGTCCTTTACGAGGTAGTTTTCCAGCCTGCCGCGCCTGTAACGCATCTTGCCGACGGTAACGGCAAGGTACTTCTTTTCGAGCTCACCCGACTGCATTTGCTCGCACAGCCGCGAAGCCGCCTTGCTGGTACGGGCAAAGACCATAACTCCGCCCGTAGGACGATCGAGCCGATGGACAAGCCCCACGAACGCCTCGCCGACCTTGTTGTACTTTACTCTTACGTACTCCTTGACCATTGAAAGCAGGTCGGGATCTTCCGACTTGTCGCCCTGAGTGGGTACGCCTTGCGGCTTGACCACAACGATTATTTGATTGTCCTCGTACAAAACGACCAAGTCTTTCATTTCTTCCTCCAAAATCCGCTTGCACCTGCCGGCAAAACGATTTTTTCTCGCGTGGGCAAAGTAAGTTCGTATGCCTCTATATTTCCGCTCGGCATCAGCAGCGAAAGCATATTGCCGAGCACCGACGGTTGAAGCCCCGTCGTATAGCTGTTTATAAGGTAGAACAGCGGGTCGTCGCTAAGCGCCTTGACGGTGAGATCGATAAGGTCGTATAGCCCGTCCTCGATCTTCCACATCTCTCCGCCCGGTCCCCGTCCGTACGACGGCGGGTCCATGATGATCGCGTCGTACTTTTTGCCGCGACGGATCTCCCTCGAAACGAACTTGGTGCAGTCGTCCACGATATAGCGTATCCTGTCCGAGGGGACCATACTCAGTTCGGCATTGGTCTTGCACCTGTCCACCATCGCCTTGGCTGCGTCGACGTGAGTGACGTACGCACCCGCCGAAGCGCAAGCGACGGTCGCGCCGCCCGTATAGCCGAATAAGTTGAGCACGTTTATCGATTTTCCGCCGATAAGCTCCGTCATTCTGTCCCAATTCACCGACTGCTCGGGGAACAGTCCGACGTGCTTAAAGCCCATGGGCTTAATCAAAAACCTAAGGTCCTTGTAGCCGATCTTCCACTCGGCGGGAGTTTTTTTGAGATACTCCCACTTGCCTCCGCCCGTTTGGGAGCGGTGATAGTGAGCGTTGACCTGCACAAGATTGCGAAGCGTCTTGCCTTTCCATATCACTTGCGGGTCGGGACGAATAAGGTAGACGTCCCCCCACCTTTCGAGCTTTTCGCCGCACGAGGAGGCGATCACCTCATAATCGACCCAACCCGAAGCTATCATATCTTCTCCACGTCGAGTTTGACGTTGAGCCCGTTGATGTTCCACTCCTTGCCTTGATCGAGGCAGACCACCTTGTCGGCAAGCACCTCTTTTGCCACCGAACCGCTTTCCATAACTTCCCTAATGTCGGGCGAATCGCTATGGTAGTATACGATTATCCTATCGGTAACGAAAAAGCCCTTTTCCTTACGCATGGTCTGCAATTTGCTGACAAGCTCGCGGCTAAGCCCCTCCTTGATGAGTTCGGGACTTAACTCTGTGTCCAAAATGACGGTAAGTCCGTCGCCCGACTCCGAAGCGAAGCCCTCCCTGTTGATGATGCCTATCAAGAGGTCGTCTTGCGTCAAATGCACGAGCGTGCCGCCAAGTTCCTTTTCGATAAATCCGTCCTTTTTGACTGCGGAAACGACATGTTCGCCGTTCTCGGCAAGGAATTTCTTGATTTCGCCGATGAGCTTGCCGTACTTGGGACCCAAGGTTTTAAGCTGCGGCTTGACTTCATAGGTCACATATTCGCCCGCATCTCCGATAAACTCTATGCTCTTTACGTTGAGCTCATCTCGTATGACTTCGAGCAGCCCGCCTCCGATCTCCTTGGTTCCGCAAAGCAAAACTCTGCTCAGCGGTTGACGATTTTTCACGCCGCCCGCGTTCCTTGCAGCTCTGCCGAGCGCAGCCGCTTTCATGGCGTACTGCATGCCCTCGTTGAGCCCGCTGTCTATATACTTTTCGTCGGCAACGGGGAAAGAGGTGAGATGTACCGAGATCGGAGCATTCTTGTCCACGTTGCGCACTATGTTTTGATATATGCTCTCCGCCATAAACGGAGTAAACGGTGCGGTAAGCTTTATAAGCGTGACGAGCACCTTGTTGAGCGTCATGTAAGCCGCTATCTTGTCGTCGTCCATATCGCTGCCCCAAAACCTATCTCGACAGCGACGAACGTACCAATTGCTCACCTCGTCGGTGAAGTCGGCGATGAGCCTTGCGCTTTCGGTGATCTTATAGCCGTCAAGCAGCTTGTCCACCTCGCCGATGAGCACGTTGAGTTCCGAAAGGATCCACCTGTCCATAAGCGAGAACTTCACCTTGTCGAAGTCGTACTTCGTGGGGTCGAACTTGTCTATTTCGGCATACATTACGTAAAAAGAGTACGTGTTCCAAAGCGTGCCGAGGTACTTGCGTTGCGCTTCGCTGACCGCTTCCGCGCTGAACCTCGACGGAAGCCACGGCTGCGACGTGGTGTAAAAATACCACCTTACGGCGTCTGCGCCCTGCTTGTCGAGTACCGACCACGGATCGACGACGTTGCCCTTGTGCTTGCTCATCTTTATTCCGTTCTTGTCGTTGACGTGTCCGAGCACTATGCAGTTTTTGAACGGCGCCTTGTCGAAAAGCAGTGTCGAAATGGCAAGCAGAGTGTAAAACCACCCTCTCGTCTGATCGACCGCCTCCGAAATAAAGTCGGCGGGGAAAGTCTTTTCGAACACCTCTTTGTTCTCGAACGGATAGTGATATTGCGCAAAAGGCATCGAGCCCGAATCGTACCAGCAGTCGATGACCTCGGGCGTGCGGTGCATCGTGCCTCCGCACTTGCACTTAAACGTGATTTTATCGACATACGGCTTGTGCAATTCGATGTCGCCCTTTATATTTCCCTCTTTTTTGAGCTCTTCTTTCGAGCCGATGACCTTTATCTCGCCGCAGTCCTCGCACACCCAAATGGGGAGCGGGGTGCCCCAATAGCGATCTCTCGACAGTCCCCAATCGACGACGTTTTCGAGGAAGTTGCCCATTCTGCCCTTGCCGATAGCGTCGGGTATCCAATTTACCGAGGCGTTGCTTTTAAGGAGCGCATCTTTGAGCTCGGTCATCTTGATGAACCAGGTCGAGCGGGCGTAGTAGAGTAGCGGCGTATCGCATCTCCAACAGAAAGGATAGCTGTGAGTGACTTTAAGCGTTTTAAGCAGCAGACCGCGCTCTTTCAACTCTTTGAGTATGCCCTTGTCGGCGTCCTTGCAAAATACTCCGGCATACGGACCGGCTTCGCTCACGAACTTGCCCCTGTCGTCGATGAGTTGCACAAACGGCAAGCCGTAACGCCTGCCCACCTTTGCGTCGTCCTCGCCGAATGCGGGTGCGATATGCACGACGCCCGTGCCGTCGGTAAGCGTAACATAGGTGTCGTTCACCACATAGCAGCGCTTTTCGTTGCCCTTATAGTAGTCGAAAAGCGGCTCGTAGCAAGTGCCCTCGTAGTCCTTGCCCTTTTTGGTTTCCACGATCTTGTATTCGACGTCGCCGAATACCGAGGCGATAAGTTCCTTGGCGAGAATGTATCTTTCGCCGTCGAGTTCTATCTCGCTGTACTCGTAGTCGGGGTGCATACAAAGCGCGACGTTGGACGGGAGCGTCCAGGGCGTGGTCGTCCAGGCGAGGATATATACGTTCTCCCTGCCCAAAACTTTGAACTTGGCTATTGCGGTGGTTTCCTCGACGTCCTTGTAGCCCTGAGCCACCTCGTGGGACGAAAGAGCCGTTCCGCAACGGGGGCAATAAGGCACGATCTTGTGCCCCTTGTAAATAAGCCCGCGACTTGCAATTTCTTTGAGCGACCACCAAACGGATTCGATATATTTGTCGTCGTAGGTGATGTACGGATGCTCCATGTCCGCCCAATAGCCGACACGGTCGCTCATCTTCTCCCATTCGGATTTGTACGTCCAAACGCTCTTTTTGCACTCCGAAATAAACGGCTCTATGCCGTACTTTTCGATGTCCTGTTTGCCGTCCATTCCGAGCTTTTTTTCCACTTCGAGCTCGACGGGGAGCCCGTGAGTATCCCAACCCGCTTTTCTCAACACGTGATAGCCTTTCATGGTCTTGTAACGGGGAACGATGTCCTTCATTACACGGGTGAGAATGTGCCCGATGTGCGGCTTTCCGTTAGCCGTCGGAGGACCGTCGTAAAAGGAAAACTCTTCGCCGCCCTCCGTCTGCTTCATGCTCGCGTTAAAGACGTCGCTTTTACGCCAAAAGTCGATGACTTCCTTTTCTCTTTCCACAAAATCCAAATTGGGATTAACTTTGTCGTACATATATCCTTTGCCCTCTTTGTTAATAAAAGCCGTGCCGCTTTAATTGATTTGATATAAGGCAGTGCGTCCTTTTACGCACCGCCTTCAAAGACGAAAATCACCGTGCAACCTACCTCGACAGTGTGTACCGAAGCGTTCTCCCACCAGCCGACTCCTTCAAAGCTACCTCGTGGCACACAAAGCGATCCACTTAGTGCTGCTGCGGTCAAGCCCTGACACGGTTCATGGGGCTTCGTTGCACAAGACCCTGAAATCAACGCCACTTAATGGTAACTGCCTTCCATACGCAAAGCCTCAATAGGTATTCTGCCTCACTGTAGCGGATTGTGAGTACAGGGCACCGCTGGCTCCCCACATAGCACGGCTACAATAACTATACCATATTCGGCGTAGGTTTGGCAAGCGTTTTTTATTGCTTTTTTAGTTTTATGATACGGAAATAATAAGACACGTCCTTTTCCGTCATAAAATTTCGTATTTACGCCTGAATTTTACGGGAGCGCGCTATGATAGAACGAAGATAAATAAAATATCGGTCGCTTTTATCGCCTCTTTTAGAGTATCCATAGACTTTTCTACATAAAAAATTCGGAATTTCCGAATTTTTTTGTTTCCTTATCTAAGATTAATTACAATTTTATTTCGATTTGCGCCCGCTCGCTTTAACGGCTTGCTTTACTTAATTAATTTAATTATGGCGTCGGCGATGAATTTGATATCGACGTCGGTGGTGTTTACGCAAAGGTCGTAGTTGATTTTGTCGCCCCACTTGTGACCGGTGTAAAACATATAGTATTTCGCCCTTTGCTTATCCACCCTTTTGATGTTGCGCCAAATCTGCTTGTCGGTAAGGTGTTCGTTTTCGGGCGCCTTTTTGCGACACCTCTCTATCCTCGAACTCGGCGAAGCGTGGACGAACAGCCTAAGCGGATGTCGGTCCCTTAAAATATAGTCGGCGCACCTGCCCACTATGATACATGGCGACTTATCCGCCATTTCGGTGATGATGTTGCTCTGCTCGACGTAGATATTGGTCATCTGATTGAGGTTGCCCACGTGCGGATAGAACGAAAAAGAGTGTCCTATCGTGATCGGGAAATTCACGCTCGGATTGCTTTCGACGACCTGTTTTACGTACGACTCGGCGAGTTCGGTCTTTTGGGCGATCGCCGTAATGACCTCGCTGTCGTAATAGGCATAGCCGAGCTGCTCGGCAAGGCGTTTGCCGAGTTCTCTTCCTCCGCTTCCGAGTTGACGACCGATCGTAACCAACTTGTACATAAGTTTACCTCCTACCTATTTTGCTATCTGTATATGCTGTTGCCCAAGCTGTCGACAGCGACGATAACGGGAAAGTCCTCGACGACAAGTTCCCTTATCGCCTCGGTCCCGAGGTCGTCGTAGGCTATGACCTTGGCTTGTTTTACGCGCTCGCTGTACATTGCGCCCGCCCCGCCTATCGCGGCAAAGTAAACGCAGCCGTTGCGCACAATGGCGTCGACCACCTCTTTGCTCCTCGTGCCCTTGCCTATCATCGCTTTGAGCCCGTTGTCCATAAGCGTGGGAGCGTACGGGTCCATTCGATATGAGGTGGTGGGACCGCAACTGCCGATAACGCAGCCCTCCTTGGCGGGACAAGGTCCCACGTAGTAGATCGTCTGCCCCTTTATCTCGACGGGCAAATCGTCAAGGCTCTCGACAAGACGCTTGTGTGCGGCGTCCCTGCCCGTAAGAAGCTTGCCGCTGAGCAAAACGGCGTCGCCCGCTTTAAGCCCCGCGATATCTTCGTCGGTTATGGGAAGCGAAATTTTCTTTATCATAGTACCTCCGTTTGAGCCAATCGATGAGCGTTGCATTGAATGGACACGCCTACGGGCAAAGCCGCGATATGCGTGGGATATTTTTCGATCCGCACGTCCAAAGCGGTGGTGTCGCCGCCGAAGCCCTGCGCCCCTATTTTAAGATCGTTTATCCTCTTAATAAGTTCCGTTTCCATATTCGCAAGCGTTTCGTCGTGCGAGCGACCGGAGCGAATGAGCGCCTTTTTGGCAAGCAACATCGCATAGTCCGCCGTGCCGCCTATCCCGACGCCCACGATTATGGGCGGACAGGGATTGGAGCCCGCGACCGAAACCGCCTCGACCACCTTGTCCATTACGCCCTTGATGCCCGCTGCGGGCGTGAGCATATACAGCTTGCTCATATTCTCGCTGCCGAAGCCCTTGGGAAGAAGTGTCAACTGCAACCTGTCACCGCTAACTATATCGGTGTGAATGACGGCGGGCGTGTTGTCGCCCGTATTCTTCCTCGTGATCGGGTCGAGCACGCTCTTACGCAAGCGGAACTTCTCGTACCCTCGCCTTACGCCCTCGTCGATCGCGGCATAAAAGTCGCCGCCCACTATCCTTACATCCTGACCGAGCCGGGCAAAAATTACCGCCATGCCCGTGTCCTGACAGACGGGCAATCCCTTTTTGCGGGCAAGATCCGCATTGTCGATAAGCGTTTTGAGCGCGAAAGCCGCCGTTTCATTCGTTTCACGCTTATAGGAAGCGCGCAGCATATCGTCCACGCCGTCGGCAAGGCAAAACGCCGAACTTTCGACAAGTCCCATTACCGCATTTGTTACCGATGTAACCGAAATTTCTCTCATACAAAAAGTATACAATATTTTTGCACAAAAATCAAGCGCTTACAAAAAATTTTTCAGGCTTATTATTTCACTTGAAATCTTTTGCAAATTATGGTATACTTACATTATATTGGAGTTTTATCGTAATGGAAACCGAGGGTAAGCATAAAAAAAGATTGACCTCGTGGCAGTTCATCGCCATAGGCTACGTGCTGGTCATTTTGTTCGGCGCTCTTTTGCTCGTGCTTCCCATCTCCTCGCGGGACGGGAATTGGACGTACTTTTTGCCCGCCCTTTTCACCTCGGTATCCGCCACGTGCGTAACCGGTCTGTCGATATACGACACCTGCCTGCACTGGTCGATATTCGGGCAGATCGTCATCTTGGTGCTTATCCAAATAGGCGGCATAGGGTTTATGACCATAATCACCCTGTTCGCCCTGCTTATAAGGAGGCAGATAGGCATATACGAACGACGCATCCTTATGCAATCGTCGGGTAGCATGCGTTCGACGGGAATAATAAAGCTGATAAGGCGCATCTTGCTGTGGACGTTGATCTTCGAAGGGAGCGGATTTGTCCTGCTCTCCATCCGCTTTTGCGGCGACTTCGGACTTCTTAAAGGGATGTACTATGCCCTTTTCCACTCCGTGTCGGCATTTTGCAACGCCGGGTTCGACCTTATGGGCGGGGTGTTCGGGGAGAACTGCTCGCTCATTCCGTATGCGGGCGACCCTCTCGTCAACCTCACCGTAATGGCTCTCATCTTTTTGGGCGGAATAGGCTTTATCGTGTGGGACGAACTGCTCGACCTCAAATTCAACTTCAAAAAGCTCAGCCTGCACTCGAAGATCGTCATAATAACGAGTTCGCTGCTCGTTTGGGGCGGAGCGTTCTTCTTTTGGCTCATCGAGCGCAACGGTGTGCTCGAAGGGATGAACTCGGGTAAGGCTTTGCTCGTATCGCTCTTTCAGTCGGTCACGTCGAGGACCGCCGGGTTCAAGACGGTGGATTTTGCGCAACTATCCGACAGTTCCAAGGTGCTTATTTCCACACTTATGTTTATAGGCGGCAACAGCGGCAGCACGGCGGGCGGAATAAAGACGACGACCTTTGTCGTCCTCATCTTCGGTATTGCCGCCTCGGCTCGGGGCACCAACGACATAATGATCGGCAAACGCCGCCTCGACCTGTCGCTGCTTTCACAAGCGTGCACCATACTTTCCACCTATCTTATAGGCATAATCGTCACCGTTATCACCATGTGCGCCATCGAGCCATATGCACTAAGCGACATATTGCTCGAAACGGTGTCGGCGATAGCGACGTGCGGACTGAGTACGGGCATAACGGGCAATCTTCATGCCGTGTCGCAGATTTTGCTTATTTTGCTCATGTATATAGGCAGAGTGGGAATAATCACCCTCGCTCTCGCTTTCTTCGAAAAGCGCGCGAACCCGCCGATTCAACGCCCGCTCGAAAAAATTCTTATCGGCTAAGGAGTAAGGAGATATTATGAAATCGTTTCTTATCATCGGAATGGGTAAATTCGGAAAGATGCTCGGCTCGAAGCTGCTCGAACTCGGCAACGAGGTAATGATAGTGGACAAAAACGACGCCGTCATTCAAGAACTGTCACCCATATATACAAATTCGTACATCGGCAACTGCACCAACGAGGGCGTGCTTCGTTCGCTCGGCGTCAACAACTTCGACATCTGCTTCGTGGCGATAGGCGACGACTTTCAATCCTCGCTTGAGATCACCTCGCTGCTGAAAGAACTCGGGGCGCGTTACGTCATCTCCAAAGCCGAGCGGGATATCCAAGCCAAGTTCCTGCTCCGCAACGGCGCCGACGAGATAGTCTACCCCGAACGCGACATCGCCATAAAGCTGGCGACACGATGCGACGCTCACAATATTTTCGACTTTATCGAACTCACAAGCGAGGTGGGCATATTCGAAATCGCCGTGCCCAAAAAATGGGTCAAGCACACGCTCGCCGAACTCAACATTCGCAAAAAGTACATGCTTAACGTGCTTGCAATAAAAAAAGGCTCGGCAATAAACCCGATGCCCGAGGCGGGCTATGTGTTCTGTCCCGACGACCACATCGTCGTGCTCGGCAAGCCCAACGACATTACGAGGGTCAACGGAAAAAAGGAGTAAAACAAGGGGGACGTATATGGCTGAATTGATATTTTTCGGGCACGCAAGTTTCAAACTGACGACAAAAAGCGGTACCGTTATTTACGTAGATCCGTTTTATAAAGGCGACTATTCCGCTCCCGCCGATATCGCGCTCATCACGCACGAGCATTACGACCACAACAGGGTCGACCTGCTTACGCTTAAAAAGGACGGGATCATACTGAGGGCGAGCGACTTTTTGCCCGACTACAAGACGATCTCAAATAAAGACGTCACGATAAAAGCGACGCCCGCCCGCAACAAAAACCATTCAAGCGGGTGCGTCGGATATATTGTGAAATGTGACGGAAAGACGCTTTACTTTGCGGGCGATACGTCCAAAACCGAGTACATGTCCTCGCTGAGCGGCATAGACTACGCCTTTTTGCCCACCGACGGCATATTCAATATGGACGCTGTCGAGGCTACCGAATGTGCAAAGCTCATCGGGGCAAGATACTGTGTCCCCATTCACACCGAACGCCCCGAAGAGAAGTTTAACGAAGCGGTGGTAAAAAAATTCACGCCCGAAAACAAACTCGTGATAAAGCCCGGCACCGAAATCGAATTATAGGCATACGTTCGACTTGTGCGTCATATTATTATAACTGCGGAGTAAAAAGTCGGATGAAAATATACGAAATCATCTTGCTCGGCATAGGGCTGAGCATGGACGCCTTTGCCGTCGCCGTATGCAAAGGGTTGTCAAGCGAAAAATTCACCGTAAAAAACGCCCTCATCGTGGGGGCGTGGTTTGGTATTTTTCAGGCTCTCATGCCGCTTATCGGATATTTTCTCGGCGCGCTCGTAACCGACTACATACAGTCATTCGACCATTGGATAGCCTTTGTCCTGCTCGGCTTTATAGGCGGCAAGATGATTTACGAGGCGGTGCGCGGCGAGGAAAAGAAAGACGCTTCCGTCGCCTTTTGGACCATGCTTCCCCTTGCCATAGGCACGAGCATCGACGCCATGGCAGCCGGAATCACCTTGGCTATCTCGGGCGCAAAAATATACCTTGCCATTGCGGTGATCGGCGTCATCACGTTTATTCTGTCGGTTATCGGCGTAAAGATCGGCAATATCTTCGGCTCGAAATTCCAAAAAAAAGCCGAGATCTTCGGTGGCATAGTGCTCATCGCTCTCGGCTTGAAAATACTTATCGAACATCTTATTTAATTTTCTTATTTAATCTTCGCTCTTTATGCTTTGCGAAGCCGCCGCCGACTCTCCCATTGCCGTTTCTTCGGTATTGGGTCGCTCTTCGACCGACGTTTCTTCGACATGGGGTCGCTCTTCGGAACCGAGCGTTTCACCTATATGGGGTCGCTCTTTTGAGCCCTGCGCCTCCGTGTGATGAAAGGACGCACCAAAGGCATGGGGTTCGCCCTCGGGAACCGATCCCGAAGCGAACGGATCGCCGTTGTCCTCGTCGGTAAAGATCTTGTTTATGGACAGTTCGTACGCGGTGCGGACCTCGGTCGTGCCGTCGTCGAGTTTTTTGTGATACTCCCTCGATTGGATCCTGCCTGCAATGGAAATGCACTGTCCCACCTCGAAGTTCCTTGCGTAGCGGGCGTTTCTGCCCCAAGCGATACAGGGGATATAGTCGGATTTGTCGTACGCCCTGTTTACGGCGATGAGCATATCGCATATCTCGCGATTGAACGGCGTCGTCCTGTAAATGGGCGGCTTGCAGACATAGCCCGTAAGTTCGGCTACGTTGGGATTGGCGCCCTCGTCGGGATCGAATTCGGCAAAGTCCTTTACAAAGACGTTGAGCATAAGCTTGCTCTTGTCACCCACCATCTTGTTAAAGCTGCGGAATTGACCGTAAAAAGATACATTTTTGCCCACGGTGAGGGAATCTATGCCCATAAGACGCTCCGAGATCGTTACGGGGATATAGTCCTTTTGTTCGCTGAGCCTCGGGACTTCGAGAATAAACTCGTAAAATCCCTCGCCGTACAACTCGTGACTTAACTTAGGTTTGGTGTAGATCTTGCCGGACAATAGCACTTTGTTGTTCACTTTAGCTTCTGCATTCATAAGTATTTTAGCTCCTTATCTGCGTCCCATCGTGAGCGATGGTAAAATTTTCTCTATAAATCATCTCGCCGATCGTCTTAAAGGTGAAGCCCTTGTTCTTTAACCCCTCGATAACGAGCGGGAGGGCTTCGAGCGTGTGCTTGCCGTCGTTGTGCATAAGCACTATGCTACCGCCGCGCACCCCTTTAAGCACCCTTACGGCAATGTCCGATGCGCTCAAATTTTTCCAATCAAGGCTGTCCACGTCCCACTGTATGGTAAACAGTCCCTCCTCCTTTGCCGTGTCGATGAGCGTGTCGTTGTAGTCGCCGAACGGCGCCCGGAAAAGCTCGGGACGAACGCCCGTGATCTCCTCTATAAGCGACATCGAAGTCGTAAGTTCCGGCCTTATCGCTTCCTTACTCAGTTTGCTCATGTGCGGATGGGTGTTGCTGTGCGTACCTATCTCCACTCTGCCGCTTTCGCTCAGTGTTTTGAGCTTGTCGGCGTACTTCTCCGCCCAAAACCCGACGACGAAAAAATTCGCCTTGATGTCGTAATCGGTCAACGTGTCGAGAATTTTAAGCGTGTTATCCGCACCCCAGGCGGCATCAAACGAGAGCGCGACGACCTTGTCCTCGGTCCCCACCCGATAGATGGGCAAGCTTCTTACCGTCTTGTTTTGCCAAACGACCGCGCTGCCCGTGTAGTAGCAGCCGCAAAAAGCTATGACCGCAACGATGATCAAGAGCAAGACCTTGACGGCGGTCGATTTTCGGACTAAAACGAACCTCACTTTTTCATACTCCTATAATAACACAAAATTAAATGAGTTTGCTTAATTTCTTTGTCGAAAATTTGATGATAATATCGCACAAAAAGCCCACACCACGCTTTATGGTATGAGCATTGAGGTAAATATAGAACCGATCGAAACGCTTATTCTTTTATATTTTCGCACGCTTTGTCGTACGCCTTTAAGGCGATCCGCATATAGTCGTGAAAGTTCCGTTGCGAAACGAGAGTGTCGAAGCCGCCCACTTTGAAGCTGTCGCCCTCATCCGCCTTTTCTTCACCCGTGTAAGAGTAAAAGCCGTGGTTTTTTATGTGCGTGATGAGGTTGTACATATCCTCTTTCCAACCGACGGGATACTCGTTGCCCTCGTGATAGCCGTTCTTCATCTTGTCCGCCCACTCGGTCTTTTTTATCTTGTGCCTGTCGTACACGTCAAAGGGGACGCCGAGGTCGGTGCCGGAGCCGTCTTGAATGTCGAAGTCGCCCGTAACGAGCGAATGGATATATTGCGCCTCGTTTTGCTCGATATAGTCGCCGAAGTCCTCGTTTTCGGAGGCATATCTATCGTCATGATAGGTAAAGACGACTTCCCCCACCCGCACGAATTGCGCATAACCGTCCTTTTCGGGCACGGGGACGCCGCACTTAACGTACTTCCCGTCCTCATAAGTAAGCTTGCCTATGTCGTAGACCGACAAATACTCGTCGATTTCGACGGAGCCGACCTTTCCGTCGCCGTCGACCGTCATCTCGATACGGACGGGGCAAAAGCCGGTGACGCCGTAGACCACCGCCTTGCCCTCCTTTTGTTCCTCGTTGCATCCGACGAGCGAAAGGCAACAAAGCGAAAACGCAAAAACAAACATTGTCGCAAAAATCTTTTTCATTTCTCTTTCCCTTTCCTTTTATTTTTAACTGCGGCGACGATCGCCGAAACGAATTGATACACGCTTAGTAAAAGCAAAAATATCCCGAACCACCTTTGCAGTTCCTCACCGCCGAGCCGCTTGCAAGCAAGTGACGCCAATACGCCCGCGGCGGCTGCGGGCAACGCCGTCCACCAAAAGTATTTGCCGCTTATAAGTCCGTTTTTCGCATGGATGATTATGGCTACGATCGACATGGGGATAAAAACTATCAGATTGCACGCCTGAGCCGCGTGCTGCTCGACCGAGCAAAAGACGGTGAGAAGCGGTATAAGCAGCGTTCCGCCTCCCATTCCCATTCCGCCCACGATGCCGCCCGCTATTCCGACCAAAACGTACAGGATCAAAAGAACGCCATCCTTATCCCCGCCGCCGCCATGATCAAAGCAAAGACGATCGATACCGCCGTCGAATTGAGCTTTTTAAGGAGCAATGCGCCCGCTATCCCGCCCGCGATCACTCCAATCCCGACTTTTACGCACAGTCCCACATCGACGGAGCCGCTCAACGCGTAGGTGACGGCGCTCGCCAAGGAGATGGGTAAAATTATGAGCATGGCGGTGGCATGAGCGGTCTTGGTAGGCTCGCCGAGCGGACCTTCGAGCAGAGGCACGCAAAGCATACCGCCTCCGCCGCCGAAGAAACCGTTGGCAAAACCGATCGCTCCGCCGCCGAGTATCATTATCGCTTTTTTCATTGTTCCTTTCATCGTAAATAGTTTTGCCTTTCTTAGAGCAAAATAATTACATTGACCGGCAAAACATTAAAAAAAGATTAAATATTTACCTTTATTTGTTTGCAAAATAATGTCAAATAGTATATAATATAGTTTGTATGCATATATGCCAATCCAAAAAACCAAGTAGGCATAGTCAATATTCAAAATAAAAGGTGTATGATGAATAACATGAAAAAACGATTTTATTTTATGCTCAGCCTGATCGTCGTGCTGTTCTTCGCCGTTACGTGTGCGATAGTACCCGCTTCGGCAAAGGCAGAGGACGCCGTAAAGGACTACGACACTTCCGTCAATATAAGCGACGGACAGTTTAACGTCAGCGGATCGGCTATTGTGGGCGTTTCCGCCAATTGGGTCGGCGCGCCCGTCGGTGATTTTAAGGAACAACCCATCGCCGGCATAGTCAACCTCGGTTCGAGCTCCGTAAGCAAAGAGGAATTCCTTACGACCACCGGTCTCGATCTCTACTCCGAATACGCCAATACCAAGCCCGTTACGCCTTTCGGCAAAAACGAGCAGCTCTATCCGGGCACCAACACCTGCGTGCTGATGATAAACACCAACAACAGGACGCACACGCCCCGAGGCACGGCTTACGGCTTTACTTCGGACTCGGTTACGCTTGCCGCCAACAGCTTTTACAAGCTCACCGCGTGGGTAAAAACGGGCAGCTTCGCTCAGGACACCGGCGCGGTCGTAAAGCTCAGCGGCTTCGAGCACGACATCGGATTTTGGAACATCGATACGTCTGATGTCGACGCGGTGACCGACGAAACCAACGGCTTCCGCCTTTACACCATTTTCGTTGCCACCGCTCAAAACACGGTAACGGCGTCGGTCAAGCTTCAAGTCGGCGACAGCTACACTTTCGGTGAGCCGGGCGAATCCGACTATATGGAAAGGATAACCCCCTCCGAGGGATATGCGTTCTTCGACAACGTCGTTTTGACCCGCCTTTCGGCAAACGCTTTCAACAACGAAACTTCCGTTCTCGGCGACCGCATCTGCGTTTACGATGCGGAAAAAGAGGCAGTCGGGATCATCGACGCCGATGTCGACCACGAATATTTCGACAACGGATTGAAAGATCTGACCGTGGGCTTTAAGGACGACACCGACTATTCGGGTACTCCGAAGTTTGTCGACACGTTCACCATCGGCGAGGATTTCAACGGGGACAACCTTATCGAACTTTCCGAAAATCCCTACACCTACAAGGGCACCAACGCCTTTGTGGACGACAGAGATATCCTTATATTAAAAGCCGACGAGAGCCCCTCGAGCGTGTACGTTCAAACCAAGCAATTCACCATAGAGCCCAACAAGTTCTATCGCCTCAGCACCTGGGCAAAGACGATGGACTTTTCGAGCGGCAACGCAGCCCTCGTCGTAGTGGGCGAAAACAACATACCTTTCAACGATTTCGAATTGCCGCCCGTTTCGATCGGCGATATTTCGTCGGGCGACGATATGATGGCAAGGTACGGTTGGCAAAAGTACTCTTTCTTCCTTAAAGGCTCGTACTCCAAAGAGTGCAAGGTCAGCCTGCAATGCTGGCTCGGCTATTCGAGCAATTGCAAGGGCACGGTCATGTTCGACGACGTTACCTTGGAGGAAGTGACCTACGACTTTTACACCAACAACGTCAGCGGCGGAACCGAAGTCACCTTTGACGCCGAGCCCTCCACCACTATAAGCAACGGCAGATTCTTCAATGCCGAAAGCTACAAGGGTCCCACGCTTTGGAAGCCCGTGGAGTGGTCGGCTATCGGTAATGCCGACGACGGCGCAAGCGGAATAATCCTTACGGGCGAAGATCACTACAACAAAAACATCGCTTCTTACTACGACGTTCCCAATCCCGTTTCGCAAGCTGCCGACGTGGACATCAACTCCGTTACGCACCCGAGCATGCTTATGCTTGCCACGAGGAACAGCGGATACTTCGGCTACACCTCCCCCACCGTTTCGATAACCAACTCGCACGAGTTCAAAGTCAGCGTCACCTTGTACGCTACCGAAATGACCGGTTCGGGCGCGAATTTGTGGCTAACCACCGAGGGCAAGGTCATCTCTTCGATAAAGAACATCATGACGACGCACAACAACTTCGAAACTTTCGAGTTCTATATCGAGGGCGACGAGCCGTTCAGCACGGGCACGGGCACCGATTACAACGTGCAACTCAACATCGCTTTGGGCAGAGAGGACGCTGCGGCGAGCGGTAATATTTACGTTGCCGAAGCCGCTTTCACCACCCTCGGCGACGGCGAATATGACGCCAAACTCGAGCAGTTCAAGTCCGAGAGGCGCTTTAACCCCACCTATGACATGTATTCGTTCAGGTCGCTCGAATTTTACGGGTACGACAACTCGGACAAAAACGCCATCAAGGAATCCACCAATTGGGCGATAACGACCGGCACGGTCGGCGAGAACGGCAATTACAACTATCGTCACGGCGTGTTCGATCCCCACAATAAGGACGACAACTACGACGGCGGCAATATTCCCACCTACGTCACCAAGGCTTACGACAATCTCGAAAGCGACACCAAGTTCGGTATGGTCTACATGCTTCAATCTTTCAATTCGGCTGTGACCTCGCAATTTATCAATCCCATAAAACTCGAAGCCGACGCATATTATATGGTTACGCTTCAATTGGCGGTCAAACTCGAGGACAACGACGCAAGCTACGGTGCGAGCATTCAGTTCGTGGGCGACGGCAAGTACGATGCGGCAAACTTCACCGACATCAAGTCCACGCTCGACTATAAGGGCGAGCTCGAATTTCGTCCCTATCAATTCTACTTCCAAACTTCCGACGAAACCACGACGCTGTATTTGAGAGTGTCGCTCGGTGACACCGCCTACTCCAACAGGCGCGTCTCCGGCAGCATCTACATCGCCGAGTTCGCGGTCGAAAACTTGGGCGGAAGTATGGACGAACTCGAAGAAACCGACCTGCTTAAAATAGTAGACAATCACGTCACAGCCGATGAGGAAAACAGCGACGACAACAATGACGACGACAGTGACACCGGCGACGAAGAAACCACAACTCCCGTCGGCAACGATACCGAAAGATGGTGGCTTATCCCCTCTATTCTGTTCGGCGTCGCCATCGTGCTTGCGGTAGTAGGTACGGCGATCCGCTCGATAGTCGAAAAGGCGTCGAGGAAGCAGAAACGTCACCAACTCAATTCGTACGATAGAAGATACGGCACTGCCGGCGACGAAAAGGACGAAACCACGGCGTTCGACGATACCGTCGATAATAAGGACGAAAACGCACCCGTCATCGAACAAGATGTCGAAGCGTTTAACGACGACGAACCCGCCGAAACTCCCGCGCCCGCTGATTCGGACGAGCAAAAACCCGAAGCACCCGCTGCCGCTGCTCCCACGCCTAAGAGTAAAAAAGAGCGCCGCGACGACATCAACGACTTCGACGAGTAAGATTAAAAATATTCTTTTTGCAACTTTTTTGTAAAAAAGTTGCTCAAAAAACTTTTGAGGGCGCCGCATTGGAAAATTCTTTCCAATGCGGCGCTCAAATTTTTTGCGCACTGTTTTGCAATAGCATTTTAACGGAGCGAAGCGACGCCGCTAAAAAGGCGCCCTTTCGTCGCAGGCGTCGCTATTTAACCCCACGAGTACAAGTATCTCGTGGGGACCCCGATCGGCTGTTTGCGAATAAATTCGCAAACGAGCCAGCCGTTTACGCTTGCCTGCTCCTCTTCGCTTGCGTTACTTGTTAACGCAAGCGAGTTTCGTTATTTAAGATTGACCGCTTGATTTAATGTTAATGGTTATTTTGCTTTATCAAGCAATATTTGGCGATATTTGCTTGGTAATTTTATTTTAACATATTTATATAGTTAAGAAAACTAAATTGTTCAATTTAACAGGTACCGTTTTAGGGGTTTTATGCGAAGCTTCCGTAAAGAAAGGCCGCCCTTGGCTTCGTCGCAGGCGGCGCTATTCTCACCCCACGAGTACAAGTATCTCGTGGGGACCCCGATTGGCTGTTTGCGAATAAATTCGCAAACGAGCCGTTTACGCTTGCTTGCTCCTCTTCGCTTGCGTACAAGTATCGCAAGCGAGTGAATTATTGCGGCGCGCTAAGGGGGGCTGGCGGCGCACAGCAAAGCTTGCGCCGCCTGAGGGGATTCGCCTTATGATAACACATTAATGAAAAACAGCGCAAATACAGAAACGCAGCGTACACCCATGCCCAAGCGAAACGGTGTTAGAGAAGAAACGTAGCATACGCCCGCCCATAAAAGTTTTTGCTCTGCTTTTTTCAAAAAGCAAACCCCCGCGAAACGGAGTTAGAGAAGAAACACAATGTACGCCCGCCAATTAAAGTTTTTGTTCTGCTTTTTACAAAAAAGCAGACTCCCAAGCGAAACGGGTAAAGGAAGAAACGCAATGTACGCCCGCCCATAAAAGTTTTTGCTCTGCTTTTTTCAAAAAGCAAACCCCCAAGCGAAACGGAGTTAGGGAAGAAACGTAGCATACGCCCGCCCTTAAAAGTTTTTTGGTTACTTTTTTTCAAAAAGCAAACCCCCGCGAAACGGAGTTAGAGAAGAAACACAATGTACGCCCGCCAATTAAAGTTTTTGT
>CANRNV010000011.1 GCA_947632125.1 uncultured Clostridia bacterium | reverse complement strand
TGGGGGTATAGCTCAGCTGGTAGAGCACCTGCCCTGCAAGCAGGGGGTCAGCGGTTCGATCCCGCTTACCTCCACCACGATTTAGGATTGTAGCTCAGCCGGTTAGAGCACCACCCTGATAAGGTGGGGGTCGGTGGTTCGAGTCCACTCAATCCTACCAATGGCAACAAATTGAGCACCATAGGTGCTCTTTTTTTATTGCCATTGGCAGTCCGACCCCCACCTTATCTCTTTAATCAGGGGTCGGTGGGGCGTGGTGAGCGAGGGAGCGCAAAAGACAACATTGCCGTAAAGCGAGCCTTTGCCGCAAGGCAAAGCAAGCATCAAGGCAATCGTTGGCTTTAAGCGACCGCCTGACCACTCGATCCGGTGCTCTTTTTTTATTGCCATTGGTAGGATTGGAAGTATTCAAATCCGACCCCCACCTTATCTCTTTGATCAGGGGTCGGTGGTTCGTCTTTATATGGATTTTCCCATTTGATAGGCTTCTTCGAGTTTTTTATTCCCCTCGATGTCGCCCACGTCATTCACGCCGCCGCAGAACACATAGCCCCTTAGAGCCGCCTTTTCAAAGCAAACGACCCAGCCGTCGAAGCCCGCGAGCGTTCTTTGCTCGGCGTCGTCGCTGTCTTCCGCCGCCGCAAAGAGCAGATAAATTTCGCGGAATTTATAGTCCGAGGCAAATAACGGATTGCAGCGGTCGAGCAAGGTTTTCAGCTGTCCGCTGATCCCATAGTAGTAAACGGGCGTCGCAAACACCAAGACGTCCGCGTGGAGCATCTTGTCGCGAATAATGTCGGCGTCGTCGGAAATGACGCATTTTTTCGTCTTTTGGCAGACAAGACACCCTCGGCAAAAACCTATCTTTTTGTCGTGCAAAGAGATAAATTCGACGTCGTTTCCCGCATCGACCGCGCCTTTCATAAACTCTTCGGCAAGCCTTGCCGAGTTACCTTTCCTCCTGAAACTTGACGAAACAATCAAAACTTTCTTATTCATAAAAATTTTCCTCCGAAATTATTGTAATCCGATCGTCACCGTAACGGGGTTGATTTCCGTAAGAATTTCCTTAATTTCGCCCATTGAGCCTTGCATTTTGCCAAGCTTTGTATAACTCCACGAATTGCTTCCGTAAAACAGGACGATTTGATTGCCCGAATAGAGAATTACGTCGCCCGCCTCGGTCGTCATCTGCCTATCTTCGCGGGGAAGAGTATGCCCCAAACTTCCGACTTTCTCAAAACCGCCGTAGTCGTGCGCGGTGTAAGTAATATCGCCCTCTTTCAGAAGTTCGACGAGCGCCCTTGTTGCAGCATTCTCCTCGAGTTTTACGGTGATTTTATGAGTTCCTATCGTCAAATAAATCGTATCCATAAATTTTTCCTCCTTATTTTCGTTCGGCTTTTCGCTTGGCGCGGTCGGCTCGGAATGGCTCGGCGTCGTCTGCTCTTCGCCCTTTTCGGGCGCGGTCGGCTCGGAAGGTTTCTCTTTCGGACCGCAAGCCGAAAACGCAAAAAATGCAACACATAGCGATAAAATCAAAAATGCAAGCCGTTTCATTTTTCTCCTCGCAAATTCTTGTTGAAGAACGCCTCGATCTTATCGAACGGAATGACGTCGAGCCGATCGTAGAGGTCGGTATGCACGGCGTTCGGGATAATGAGAAGTTCCTTATTGCCAGCGTACTTACTGTCCTTTGTCATCGCGGCGTAGGCGTCACGCGAGAAGTAGCACGAGTGCGCCTTTTCGCCATGAACGAGGAGAACCGCGCTCCTTATCTCGTTGCTGTACGTCAAAATGGGCATATTGATAAAGGATAACGAGGAAGTTTTGTTCCAGCCACCGTTGCTGTTGAGCGAACGCGGGTGGTAGCCGCGCTTGGTCTTGTAGTAGTCGTAATAGTCCTTGACAAAGAACGGCGCGTCGTCGGGAAGCGGGTCTGCTACCCCGCCGCCGAGTTCGTAATTGCCGCTTTTGTAATCGAGGGTCCGCTGTTCGTTGAGGGTCTTTTTCGTTTCGAAGCGCGCCTCTTCGCTGTCTGCCGCGTCGAAATATCCTTTGGCGTTCACCCGCGTCATGTCGTACATGGTGGAGGCAACCGTCGCCTTGATCCTCGTGTCCATCGCGGCGGCGTTTATCGCCATTCCGCCCCAGCCGCATATGCCGATGATACCGATTTTGTCGGCGTCGACGTCCTCACGGCATGAGAGGAAGTCCACCGCCGCCGAAAAGTCCTCGGTGTTGATGTCGGGCGAGGCAACATAACGGGGAAGCCCGCCGCTCTCGCCTGTAAACGAGGGATCGAACGCGATGGCAAGAAAGCCGCGCTTTGCCATTTCCTGCGCATACAGCCCCGACGACTGTTCCTTTACCGCTCCGAACGGTCCGCAAACCGCAATCGCGGGAAGTTTTCCCCTTGCTCCTTTCGGCTTATACACGTCGCAGGCGAGCGTAATACCGTAACGGTTATGAAACGTCGCCTTGCTATGCTCCACTTTCTCGCTCTTTTCGAATACTTTGTCCCACTCTTTCATCAACTTCAATTCTTCCATGACTACATCTCCTTGCAGAAATGCCCTTGCAAGCAAGCATTTCTGCTTGTATTATAGCATTAAAAGCTTCAAAATCATAGATTTTGTGGGCTTATGCCCTATTTTGCTCCACAAAATGCTTTCCGCTCATCTACGGCGCAGAAATGCCCTTGCAAGCAAGCATTTCTGCTTGTATTATACTGCGAAAAAATTATTATGTCAAATACTTATATTTTATAGATTTCATATGCTTGACAAGTATAGTTTTTACCGATATAATTATTTTTATGGAACTGAGAGAACTCAGATATTTTTTGGCTGTCGCACGGGAAGAAAGTATTTTGAAAGCGGCGGAAGCGCTCTTTGTGTCCCAGCCCAACCTGTCGCGGCAAATGAAGCATTTGGAAGAAGAACTCGGGCAGCAGCTCTTTATCCGAGGGAGCAGAAAGATCACGCTTACCGAAGCGGGAGAACTTCTCAAAAAGCGCGCCGAGGAAATTTTAGACCTGTATCAAAAGACGGAAACGGAGCTTTCCTCGCCCGTCACGGAAGTTCGGGGCGACGTCTATATCGGCGGAGGCGAAAGTTACGTTCTCAATATCGTGGCGAAAGCGGCGCGCGCCGTAAGGAAAAAATATCCCGCCGTAAAATTTCATTTGTTCAGCGGGGATATGGCGACGATCACGGAGAAACTCGACAAAGGGCTTATCGACTTCGGCATCTTCATCGAGCCGTCGGACCTATCTAAGTACGACTATCTCCGCCTGCCCCTCGTAGATACCTGGGGCGTGCTTATGCGTAAAGACAGCCCGCTCGCCGAAAAGGAATTTGTCACACCCGAAGATTTATGGGACGTCCCTCTCATCCGCTCCCGCCACTCGCTCGGGAAGAGCGTCATCACCGATTGGTTTCAAAGGCGGTCGGACGAGTTGAATATCGTCGCCACATACAACCTTATGTATAACGCCTCGCTATTCGTCACCGAGGGTGTGGGATATGCCGTGGGACTTGAAAATATCATCAATACGTCGGGAAACAGCGAACTCTGTTTCCGTCCGCTCTTTCCGAAACTTATTTCACACCTCGATATCGCTTGGAAAAAATACCAAGTATTCCCCAAATGCGCCGAAGTCTTTTTGAGAGAATTAGAGGAGCAAATCGTATAAGCGATTAGATCAATTACCGATAAGGAGAAATAAACAAAACACGTCGTAAAAAAAGACTGCTTTGGGGTTTCCGAAGCAGTCTTAATTTACTTATTTACAGCTTTTATTGAATTTTCAGTCTCTGTCTATTTCGCTTTCCAAAATGTTGCCCGTTACGGCGTCGATGTCGGCGGAGTACTCCACCGAGCCTACCATAAACTCAATTTCATAGACATAAGTTCCGTCGTCCTCTTCGAGCTTGACTTCGACATTTTGTATCTTATCCTCGGTCAGTTTGAAATGCTCCAATGCGATAGCGAGAGCCTCGTCCTCACCTATCTTGGTGACACCCTCGAAATGCTCGCCCTGCGCCGTGACTTCGCCCGAAATTGCGTCGACATAGTACTCGACCTTTCTGCCGTCCACGCCAACCTCTATCTCGTAGAAGTAGCGGACTTTCGAATTGACGATCTCCTTTTCGATATCTATGTCGTAGATAGTTACGTCCTTTCCGATCGCTTGCTTTACCGCCTCGATAGCCTGCTCCTTGGTGATAAACTCGTCGGTAGGCGTACCGGTGGGCGTGTTGCCTTGCGGAAGTCGCTCGCCGTAGTCCTTGTCGTTGTCGATGTCGGCGTCCAAGACCTTGCCGGAAGAAGCGGCAATTTCAAGTTCGTACTCTATGCCGTCCACCGAAAATTCCACTTCGTAAACAAACTCGCCCTTTTCGTAATCAAGCTTAATTTCGTAGAACCTGACCTCAGCCTCGCCCGCTCCGTTCGGGAAAACGAAGCCGACGGCGATGTCCTTAGCCTCATCCTCCGAAATAAGCCCCGACTTAGCCGAAGTAGCGCCGCTCTCGCTTAAAATGCTTTGCGAGCACTTGACGACGTCACCGCTTACCGCATCTATGTCGACGGAGTACCTGAATCCGTTGTAGTCAAATCTGACCATATACATTTTTTCCACCGTCGCGCTCTTTACGACAAGGTTGCTTACGTCTTTCTCGGCAATTCCCATTGCGTCGAGAGCGATTTTCTTTGCCTCTGCATCGCCTATAAACGACGGATCGGCGGGCTGCCTGCCGTTAAACTCGGTCGAGGTCGAAAGAAGTTCGAGGTCGGAAATGCGCAAAATATAGGTGTGCTCTACCGTGGCGTCCTCGATTTCCACCTTATAGACCCTTTCGCCCATATATGTGTCGATATCGAAGTCAAAGCCCAAAACCTCGGACTTGTCGATCCCCGACAACCTCAACGCTTCGGAATAAGCCCTTTCGAAATCGGACAAGTTTTCGTCGCCGAACGCAGCCTTTGCGCTCGCCAACACCGAGGCTTCGCCTACGTTAAACTCGGCGTCCACTATGTACTCGTTGACCACTGCGGACGACGTGATTACGGTAACGAGATATTTATCTTTGTCGGCAACGGCCGTCTTGGTGACAATGTCATCGTCGGGCGTAACGGCGTTGAACGCTCTTACCACCCCATAGTCGGATTTTGGGGTCGACTTGCCCAATTCGCATGCCGAAAGAAGAGCCATCGACAAAACGAAAACAACTGCTATCGACAATGCTTTTACTGCTTTTTTCATAATTGTTAAACTCTCCTTTTTTATCGTAATTTATTATAGTCTTATTGTATCAATTGTCAAGCAAAATGTCAAGTTTTTTGTTAAATTTTTCATGTTCAAAAATCGTATTCGCTACCCATATCCACATTTATTCAAATCCACGCCCGGCTTTTTGTAGCATTATTTCACTCAAACGCATATATACGATGTGAGGTTAAAACATGGAAAAACTTGCGGCGTTTTATTTTTCGGGTACGGGCAACACACTTTTTATAGCGGGCAAATTGTGCGAGGCGCTTTCGTCAAAGTACAGTTACGAGATATTCGACATCGCCGATGCTTACACAAATCTCGACTGTGCGGCAAAGCTAAGACAAAAGGCGGCGGAGGCGGACGTCATAATGCTCGCCTTTCCGATCTACGGCTCGTCGCCCCCTATCCCCATGCGAGCGTTTGTGCACGGGCTCAACAAGCTGCTTTGCGACAAAAAGGTTATTTTGGCGGAAACGCAATACTTCTTTTCGGGCGACGGAGCGGCAAGCATAGGACGAACGGTTCGGCAGTACGGCGGAATAGTTATCGGCGCCGAGCACTTCAATATGCCCAACAACCTCTCGGACTGCAAGGTGTTCGGCATAAAAAACGACGAGGCGATCAAAAAGACGGTGGCAAAAGCTACAAAGAAACTCGACGATTTTGCCGCCACGCTGCTTAGCGGTAAGGCGACGAAAAAGGGCTTTTCGCTCTTTCCGCACGCCATCGGCTACTTCTGCCAGCGCAAGTTCTGGCGCAAGGAAGAGGCAAAAAAGCGCACCAAACTCAAAGTGGACTACTCTCGCTGCACGGGCTGCGGTCTGTGCGCTCAAAAATGCCCCGTTTGCAATATGGGTATAAAAAACGGCAAGGCAATAGCCCTTAATAAGTGCGTTTTATGCTATCGTTGCGTCAACCTCTGCCCAAATAAAGCCATCTCCATAATAGGAACCGAACCACCCAAAACTCAGTACAAAGGCATTCCCAAGTATTAAGCTTTGTTATTGTTACTTTTTTGAAAAAAAGTAACCAAAAAACTTTTGAGGGCGCAAACGCGGAAAATACTTTCCGAGTTTGCGCTCAAAATTTTCTTGTGTACTGTTTTGCACCTTATAAAAAGAAAAAGCAAAAATAACAGTTAACACCGTATAAGCGAACAACGCCCGAATTTTAGTGAAAGATTACACAAAAAATGATTTTAATTGCGGAGAGGCTGAAAAGTATTTTTCAGCCTCTCCGCAGATAAAAGTTTTTTGTGCTACTTTTTTACAAAAAAGTAGCACACCCTCACCAAAAAAACGCCTCGCAGGGCAATCGCCCCGCAAAGCGCTTTTAATGGAAAAGATGAAAGCTGATTAATAATACCTACATCATCACACTTCGGGTGTAGAAGCAGGCAACTTCAAGCCATAGTACGCATAGAAGTCGCCGGCGTCGCCATCGGTAAACTTGTACCATTCTCCGTCGTTATCGTCCAAATAGTCGACTTCGAACGCTCGAGAGCTTTCCTCTCCGTCGACGATTTGAACAGTACCCGTTCCGCCGAACACCGATTCTTTGCTCTTAGCCGAGAAGTAATTTCCTCCTCCATTCTTTTGGCTATCATAAACCAAATTAAGAGCAGATCCTTCGGCTACATTGACCGCAGCGCTTGCCTGCGCAGGTACGACTTCGGAGGCTATTATTTTACAATTTTCAAGCGTCATCGTCGCACCACCATTCAATTCTATTCCGTATACTTGTTTGCCTGCGAGATCTCTCTCGGCAGCCATATTTTCGGCGATCACTTCTACGCCTTTCAAAGTCATTTGTACCGAACTGCCGTTTGCGCTAATGGTACTGTTTGAACTTACGAATGTGCATCGTGTTATGGAAAATTCGGCTTTTACAGGCGTTTCCGCATTTTTTCTTGCGGAATATTGAACATAAAGTGCGCTATTTTCTATCAATGCACCATCGTCAGTATGTCCGTTGGTAGTCAACTTTGTATCGGTAAAAGTTACTTTTATATCATCTATTGCATTTTTTTTATAAATATCGACTGCATATCTTTCGGCGCTGATCTCGCTGTTCTTTACTATTAGAGATGTTCCTCCGCTGACTGCAATTCCGCAATAGGCGTTTTCCGAAATCTTGACTTTATTAAGTTCTGCAGACCCCTCGGATATCTTTATTCCCGTTGACTTCATAAAGATATCCAATCCAAATTGTTCGTAATCCTTATTTTTATATCCGGCATTTAATGTTACATCATCCATAACCAACTTACCGGCAGACGTTATAATTGCTTCCATTCCTTTTACAAAATATTCGGCATCATATAAACCGCCCTCGGAACTGTAAGTACTATAATACGACAATATACTACCGTTTTCGATTTTAAGAGTAGCGCCACTGCCTACATTTATCGAGGATAATTTGTTTAACGAAATTTCTTGATTGGTATTATAGCATATAAGCTCAAATTCATTTAAGTCGATCGTAACATTCTGATTTTTGGTTCCGTCCAAAATTAAAGTGCTGTTTTTAGGATCAGTGCTTCCCGTTTTATTATCCCCTGCGACCGTTACATTGCCATACAGCTTAAACGTAACGGGAGAGGTATAATTGTCGGCGCCCGTATAGTCGCTCCAAGCCTGGGCAAAAGACTTGTTATCGGTATCTTCAACCCCGGTCTTTGTTACGGTCTTTACGACATCGTTGCCTTGCGTGACCGTAAACAAAACGCTCTCGGTTCCGTTAAGGAATGCGTCTATTGCCGCAGCCTTGTCTTTAAGCAATTCTTTTACGGCAGCGTCGCTCTTATCGTAAGTCCTTTTCGCCTTGCTGTATTTATCCGTTTTGGCTGCGGCGTCAAAGGTTCCGCTATACAAAGCCTCGAAAGCGTTCTGCACCTTGCTCGTAAGCGTACTCAACTTTTCGCTGCCTATCTTGCTTTTTGCGAGCAGTCCCAAGCTGCAATATTCGCCATAGAGTTTAGCCAAATCGTCAAAGTTATCGTTTACCTTATCGACTTTACCGTTCCAAGTATCGGCTTGCGTTTTCGCTTCACCGTCATCTTGCTTAAACCCATAAGTCTTTACGGATATGGCACTATCCACATCTTTCTCGCCGTATATACTTGTCGCTTGGGGTAAGGTGGTTTTATTCCCGCTATAATAAGAAGGATTTAAGGGATTTTTTTCATCGTCGGTAAGTACATAAAGGGTGTGGACTTTGCCGTCATCTCTAATGGTAGCTTCCTTGGTATCCGCCTTGTAGGTCATGTTTTTACCGACGGGAACGCCCTTATAATTCTCGCCGCTTACATACTCATTCTTGATGTTCTCGGGCATGGAGTCAAGGTCGAGCGCGGTGTCGTATATCCTTAGTGGCGAAACGTACGAGGACGTATTTACCGCATAGTTGCCCACGCCGCCGATATTGTACACTCCGCTTAGGTCGGCATCATGGATAATAAGCTTACCGGTGCCCGCGCCCGACGTACGAACTATGCCGCCCGCCTTGGCTCCGTTCATGATCTCCAACGTGCCGTCCACCGTCAAGGTCGCACTCGTATCAAAATTATTAGCGCTGAGTTCTTGGTAAGTGGGATATTTCTTGCCGCTCATATCCGCACCTTGTTGCAAATAATCCATTACGTAGAGGGTGGAATTTTCGGTCACGGTCAGCTTGCCGCCGTCCTTTACTTCGACTTTCGCACCCGGCAAAATTACGTATTGGTTGTAAATTTGCATTTCGGCTCCGTTTTCGATAACAAACTCGAAGTTGAACGGAACGGGGAAGAGCACCATATCGGTGGAAGCGATCCCAAGGAACGAAAGAGCTTCGGTCTTGACATCGCCCGCGATAGTGACAGTCGTCTTGCCTATATCGCCGCAAAGATTGTTCTTATTGTTGCCCGAAATACTATCCTGTACATACAGTGTCTTTGAGCCGTCATATTTGCAGATTACTTTGCCATTCGGGTCGCTGTTTTGCAACGTGATAAGCCCTTTGGTGGTAAAATTGGCTTGCTCGTCATCGCCGGCATAACCTATAACTATTTGGTCGGTCGTATTGAACATACTGCTTGCCCAAAGGTCGCAGTGCGCCCAAAGTTTGGCGCCGTAATTTATCGTAAGAACGCTTTGTATGTTGGGCATGGCGTACCTTAAAAACGGCGATTGACGCCCGAGAAAAAGCGCCGCCGAGTTCATACCGCCCGCAAAGTCGGTTACGACAAACGGTGCATAGATGTCGGAACCGAGGTTTGACGCGCTGTCGTACTTAGCCTCAACGTTGCCGCCCTTGATGTAGCCGTAAACGTCGATCGTGCCGCCGCCCTCAACAGTGATCGTCTTGCCCACGCCGATATTCAACTGCCCGTAGTAGCCTGAAGTGTGTCCGTTGTAATATTGGTCGGGATAAGACATTACGCCGCCCACTTCTATCTTGCCGCCGTTTTTTACGATGACATCGCCGAGCGTTATCTCGAATTGCTTGTAGTCTTTTGCTATTTTGTAGTTATCGTTCCCTTTCAGTTTATCGTCGACTATGCTCTTTTCACCGACGGCAAACTGCGGATTGAGATACTCGAGGTGGTCCTCTCCTGCGGGCGGATAGCTAAATCCGTAGCCCGTAAATATCTTGTCGTCACCGCTGCGATAAAACGGAACACTCAAAGTAACGTTATTTTCGATATATATCGTTTCGTCATAGGTTTCTTTGTCTGCAGGCGTAGTCGTAACGATAACTTTACGCTCCTTGCCCGAATACTTTGCGGACTTTGCCGCGATATCAAGCGCCTCGGTTATCGAGGTGTACTTATATTCCTCTTTGTTTTCGGTCGTCCCCAAGTAGAAAATTTGCCTTGCGACCGTTGCGCCCATTTCCGAAACTGCGGTCTTGGCGTCGCTCGTCGACATATCCGAAACCAAGTTTTCGGCAAGGACACCATCCTCGATCTCTTCTTCGAGTAGAGCCGTATTGCCGGCAAACAAGAAGTTGCTTTCGGCAACAGCAAATGTCCCCGAGCCCTTTTCGTAGGTTACTTCGGTCAATGTGTCGGGAAGCACGACGGTCATGCCCTCGTAACTCTCCAAAACGCCAAGGTCGAACGTCTTAAGTTCCTCGTTAAAGACTATCCTCGTGGGCTTTACATCATCTATCATCGGAGTGCCTTCGTATATATGACGAGGATTGCCCTTGTCGTCGATAAATAACGTGGTCTTTAATATCTCATCGATCAAGTCGCTCGCCTCTTTGTTCGTTGCGGAAATCAACTTCTTCTTGAAAGTGTTGGTTCTGTAATCGCTCATTTTTTCGTCCGAACGAATATTTCGCATCTTATTGATCGCTTCGGCAAAGTCGTTGCCTTTGGTGCTTATGATGATCTCATTGTCGAGAATATCCTCGATAGAATACGGATTGTCGGCAAGGATCTTCTTGGGCTCCTCGGCGCTTACGGTGATTATGCCGTTTTCGTTGCCGGAGCCGAATGTCTTTTTTAAGTTGACCCTTTCAAACTGTTTGGTAGTCTTGTTGTAGGTTATTACAACATCGTCATTCTTGGTGCCTATCTCCTCAAGACCGTTATCCTTAAGATACTTTCGGATGTTCTCGGCTGTCGCCGCTACGTCCTCGTCGAGATTGGTCGACAGAACCGTGTTCATATTGGTCGTAAGCTGTAAGTCCGCACTGTTGTTGGCGCTGTCGATAACGCCGACAAACGTGGGGATAAGTACAGCCGCAAGGATCGCTATGACTGCGATCACGATTACGAGTTCCACCAGCGTAAAGCCTACAAAAGAACTCCTTTTGCTTTTTTCCTTCATTTTTTCCTCCCTTATCTATACCCTCTTTTGGGGTAATTTAGGTACATGGAATAAGTTATTCTATGTACCTAAATCATACAAATATAGTACTAAAAGGAGTGACCGAAAGCATTAATTTAGTATAAAAAACCAAATTACGCAAAAATGAAGCGAAATTTTTATCAAAGCCTCATATTTTGCTTGACTTACCCAATTAAAAATGCTATAGTTGCTTTATAAAAAGTACATAGAATAACTTATTCTATGTACTTTTTTTCGCCCTTTCTTTCACAATTGAAAATAGAGCAAAACCCCTTGTTTTCTGCCAAAACAAGGGGTTTTTTAAGCCTTTTTTGGGTATTTTTAGAGTTTTGTAGAATTGGCGAGGGTGTGAAAGAGAATTGATAGTTCACAATTTTAACATATTCCACTTTTTATAAAAAGCAGAGCAAAAATTTTTATGGGTGGACAGAGGCTTCATTTCTATCTTTACACCGTTTCACTTGGGCGTGTTATCATAAGGTCCCCCTCAGTCACAGCACGCTATCGCTTAGCTGTGCCGGCTCCCCTTAGCGCGCCGCAATAATTCACTCGCTTGCGATACTTGTACGCAAGCGAAGAGGAGCAAGCAAGCGTAAACGGCTCGTTTGTGAGCTTGCGAGCAAACAGCCAATCGGGGTCCCCACGAGATACTTGTACTCGTGGGGTTAAATAGCGCCGCCTGCGACGAAAGGGCGCCTTTCTTAAATGTGTCGCTTCGCTCCGATTTATTAAGGTCGTTACACCCTATTATTAATAAGAGTATTTTTACTTCGCTCCGATTAGTGAATTATGTAAAACAGTGGACAAAAAAAATTTGAGCGACGCATTGGGAAGAATTTCCCAATGCGTCGCCCTCAAAAGTTTTTTGGTTACTTTTTTACAAAAAAGTAACAATAATTCAATAAGTCGCAAAATTACAAGTCGTATTTTACAATGGGGTTACGGGCGGCTGCGACCTCGTCGGGTCTGCCGATCGGGGTATTATGCGGAGTATCGAGCAAATACTTGGGATCGGTATGAGCCGTTTCGTAAAGTTCTCGAAGCACCTCGATCGCCTTATCGAGCGTTTCCTTATTTTCGGTTTCGGTCGGCTCGATCATGAGCGCCTCGTCGATTACGCCCGGAATATGCGGGAAGTACATCGTAGGCGGATGCATACCTCTGTCTATCATAGCCTTGGCTACGTCCTTTGCCGACACGCCCGTTTCGCTTTTAAGCTTTTGCAAGTCGATAACGAACTCGTGCATGCAATAGCGATGGCTTTCGGTGGGATAGATATCTTGCAGCTTAGCCTTCATGTAGTTGGCATTGAGTACGGCGTGCTCGGCGCTCTCTTTGATACCGTCGCTTCCGAGCGTCTTGATATAGGCAAGAGCCTTGACCATAACGCCGAAGTTGCCGTAAAAAGCCGACACCTTGCCGATACTGTCCTTGTTCTCCTTGCCGTGCGTAAACTCATACCTACCCTTTTTGTCCACAACGACCGAGGGGAACGGCAAGAATTTGACGAGCGGCGCCTTGCAGCCCACGGGACCGCTTCCCGGACCGCCGCCGCCATGCGGAGTGGAGAACGTCTTGTGCAAGTTAAGATGCACGACGTCGAAGCCCATGTCGCCCGGGCGAACAATGCCCATAATGGCGTTGAGATTGGCTCCGTCGTAGTACAAAAGACCGCCTGCATCGTGCACGATCTTGCTTATCTCCTCGATGTTCTTTTCGAACAGTCCGAGCGTGCTGGGATTGGTGAGCATAAGAGCAGCCGTGTCCTTGCCGACCTTGCTTCTTAAATCGTCGAGGTCGACGCCCTTTTCTTCATTGGACTTGATATTGACGACCTCGAAGCCCGCCATAGCCGCACTTGCGGGATTGGTTCCGTGCGCGGTATCGGGCACGAGGATCTTGGTTCGCTTGCTGTCCCGCCTCGACTCGTGATAAGCCGCAATGAGCAAAAGTCCCGTGAACTCGCCGTGTGCGCCCGCACAAGGTTGGAGCGTCATTCCGTCCATGCCGGTAAGTTCCATAAGCGAGGAAGCAAGGTCGTTCATAAGGTGCAAATTGCCCTGAACGGTTTCCTTTTCCTGAAGCGGGTGCGTGTGGGTAAAGCCGTCGAAAGCCGCAACCTCCTCGTTGAGTTTGGGATTGTATTTCATCGTGCAAGAGCCGAGCGGATAAAAACCGCTGTCCACGCCGAAAGCGTTGTGACTGAGCTCGGTATAGTGCCTTACAAGGTCGACCTCGGCGACTTCGGGCAAAGCGAGCTCGCTGCGAAGATACTTTTGTTCGAGCGTAAATACAGGCGCTTCGAGCGGGCGTATGGTGGCGCAACGAAGTCCGCTGCGCGATCTTTCAAATATGAGTTTCATGGTTATGCCCTCCTCATGATCTCGGCGACCTTATCGATCTCCGAAACTCTGACCTTTTCGGTCATGCACCAAAGTATCTCGTTGCTGCCGATGGGAAGTCCCGCCAAAATGCCCATTTTTGCGCACTTGTCTACGATTTTGTCCGCCTTTGTCGGAGTGACCGTAACGAACTCGTGGAAAAATTCCACACCGAGCGTGTTGTCATATTTAAGCGTCGCCTTGCCCTCGGTGAACTTCGCCGCCGCATAGTGAGCGAGCGAGGTGCACGCCGTTGCCACTTCTTTAAGCCCCTCTTTGCCCATAGCGGACAGATACATCGAAGCCACGAGCGCACAATGAGCCTGGTTGGAACAGATGTTGGACAGAGCTTTCTCCCTGCGAATGTGCTGCTCGCGTCCTTGAAGGGTGAGCACGAAGCACCTGTTGCCCTTGCCGTCGACGGTCTGACCGACGATCCTGCCGGGCATACGGCGCATGGTGTCCTTGGTGACGTGCGTTGCCATAAAGCCGAGGTACGGTCCGCCAAACGAAAGGCTGAGTCCAAAAGGTTGAGCGTCGCCGACCGCTATATCGGCTCCGCACTCTCCGGGCGATTTGAGCAAGGCAAGCGTCATGGGATTGCAACCCATGATGACCTTTGTGCCGGCGCTGTGAGCCGCCTCGCATAGGAACTCGGCGTCCTCGATAAGTCCGTAATAGTTGGGCTGTTCGAAGTAGAGGCAAGCAGCCTCGGCATTTATCGCGTCCTTGATGGCGTCGCTGCACACCTTGCCGTTTTTGATAAAGCCGTCCTTTTCGGTGAGTACCTTTATCGTGATGTTACGGCGACGCAAATACGTCCTAAGCACCTCGATAGTCTGCGGCTTGACGTTTTCGGGCACGAGAATGGTCCTGCGCTCCTTTTCGACACACATAAAAGCCGCTTCCGCAGCCGCCGAAGAGCCGTCGTAAACCGAGGCGTTGGCGACTTCCATACCCGTAAGCGAGCAGATCATGGATTGAAATTCGAAAATGCTTTGGAGTATTCCTTGGCTCATCTCCGCCTGATACGGAGTGTAAGCGGTAAGGAACTCGCTGCGGCTCGAAAGGTTTTTGACGACCGAGGGAATGTAGTGATCGTACGCACCGGCGCCCCTCATAACGGTGTCGAAAACGACGTTTTCGCTTGCATAGTCTTTCATTTCGTCATAGACTTGCTGTTGCGACTTGCCGCTCTCCAATTTGAATTGCTTGTTGCGAAGCGAAACGGGAATGTCGGCGTAGAGGTTAGAGCACTTAGCCACCCCTATTGCATCGAGCATCTCCTTGCGCTCCTTATCGATAATCGATAGATAGTTAGACATTTTTATCTCCTACACAAGGGAAATTATTTGATGAACTCCGCGTAAGCTGCCTCGTCCATGAGGTCGTCGGGAACGGAAGAAACTTCCACCTTGCAGATCCAAGCACCCATGGGGTCGTTGTTTATGCTCTCGGGAGCGTTTTCGAGCTCGTCGTTTACGGCAACGATCTTGCCGCTTACGGGCGCCATAACGTCCGAAACAGCCTTTACCGACTCAACGTCGCAGAAAGTTTCCCCTGCCGTTATGCTGTCGCCGACTGCGGGAAGGTTGATAAAGACAAGGTCCCCGAGTTCATGTTGAGCGTGGTCGCTAAGCCCGATGGTTGCTTCCTTGCCGTCGATCTTTACCCATTCGTGGGTCTTTGCATACATTAACTTACTCATTTTTATATCCTCCGATATTATTTTATTTTTATAGCGTTACGCCTTTTTGTAGAACGGTAACGGAATTATCTCTATCCTGAGCCTCTTGCCTCGGACGTCGACGGTAAGACCGTCACGCAGTCCCTTTTTGATACGAAGCATGGCTATGGGGTAGCCGAGCGTGGGCGAGTGAGTGCCGCTTGTAACAATGCCGACTTGCTCGTCGCCGAGGTAAACGGGGCAGTGCTCCCTTGCGATACCCCTGTCGACAAGCTTTGCGCCCACCCTTTCGTACTCGGGCTCGTGAGCGACAAGAGCGTCCTTGCCGATAAAGTTGTCCTTATTCATCTTGATGGCAAATCCGAGGTCGACCTCGTTGAGCGGAATATCCTCGCCGAGTTCGTGACCGTAAAGCGGCATGCCCGCCTCGAACCTAAGCGTATCTCTTGCGCCGAGACCTGCGGGTAAAAGCCCCTCGTCCTTGCCGGCTGCCATGATGATCTCGTAGATCTTGCAGACGTCGAGGTTGCCGCAGTAGATCTCGTAACCCTTCTCGCCCGTGTAACCGGTGCGGGAAATTATGCAGCGCATTCCCTCGATTTGAGCGTCCTTTACAAACGAATAGTACTTTTTGGGCACGTATGCGTCGGGGACTATCTTGCGCAAGATCGCTTCGGCTTTGGGACCTTGCAAAGCCACTTGGGCAACCGCGTCCGAAATATTGGCAAAGGAAACGTCGCTCGGCAAATGGCTTACGACCCATTTTGCGTCCTTTTCGGTATTGGCGGCGTTGACTACGAGCAAAAAGCTCCTTGCGCTTATGCGATAAACGAGCACGTCGTCGACCGCGCCGCCCTTATCGTTGGGAAGGGGCGAATAGCGCACCTGTCCGTCGTACATGCCGGAAATATCGTTGGTAAGCATGCCGTTGATGGCAGCCTCGACTTTCTCGCCGCAAATGATAAACTCGCCCATGTGCGAAACGTCGAAAATACCGGCAGCCGTTCTTACCGCCACGTGCTCTTTTATTACGCCCAAGCCCTCGTACTGAACGGGGAGGTCGTAGCCTGCAAAATCCACGATCTGTCCGCCGTATTTAACGTGCAGATCGTATAAAGGTGTCCTCTTTGCCATAATTAATTATCTCCTTGAAATTTTATTTTTATTTCCTCTTGGGAGCCATGTGAGTGGCAAGCCCCTCGATGTCCTCGATCGCCTCGCCGACCGCTTCCATGACGGTGGGGTGCGGATGAATTACGCTCGCAGCCTCGTGCGTCGTAAGCCCCTTGGATACGGCAAGCGCAAGTTCGCCGATAAGATCGGTGCCGCGCACGGCAAAGACCTCCGCGCCGACGATCTTGTCGTTACTGTCCGCAATGACCTTGATGTAGCCGCGATTTACGCCCTCGATGAGCGACTTTCCGTTGGCGCCCATCAAGAACTTGCCCACCTTTGCGCCCTCGATGTCCGTTTCCTTTCTGCCGACCGAGGCAAGTTCGGGCATGGTGTATATGCACGACGGGCACACCGTAAGGTCCATGCTGTGCTTTATCCCGAACATACTCTCGACGGCTGTTATTGCGCTCGCAGCCGCAAAGTGAGCGAGTTGGATCCTGCCTATGATGTCGCCGCAAGCGTAAATTCCCGCTACGCCCGTGTACATATTGTCGTCGACGGAAAGCGACTTTTCGGCAGACAGTCCCACGTTTTCAAGCCCGATGTCGAGCACAGCCTTTCTGCCTATCGCCGTGATGACCGCGTCGCAGGTGACGGTGAACTCGCCCTTTTCGGTTTCGTAAAAAACGGTATGTTCCTTATTTATGCCCTTTATTTTGGCTCCCGTGATTATTTTTACGCCCTGTTTTTTGAGCACGGCGGCAAGCTGGACGGAAGCGTCCTTGCTCATCATCTTAATTATTCTTTCACCCGGAGCAAGCAGTGTGACGTCCTTGCCTATTTGCGAATAGTACGTCGCAAACTCCACGGCAATTACGCCCGCGCCTATTATGACTATGCTGCCGGCGTCTATCGGCGCGGCGAGCACGTCGTCGGAGTTGAGCGTGTATTCCGCCCCGATGAGCGGCCTCTCCTTGCTGCCCGACGAGGGAACCGAGCCCGTCGCAAGCAAGATGTAGTCGGAAGTGTATTCCTTTCCGCCCGCCGTAATGCCGTTGACGCCCGTAAGCTTGCCCTCCGCCTCGATGAGCGTCACGCCGTTGCTTTTAAGCAGCGACTTTACGCCCTCTCGGAGCGAGGAAACGACGCTTTCCTTGTGCTCGTAAATCTTGTTTTCGTCGAGCGAAACCGAGGGCACGTTGATACCGAGGTTTTCCCACTCCTTGGAACCGTAATACAGTTCGCCCGAGTGAAGCAACGCCTTGGTGGGTATGCAGCCTCGATTGAGGCAGGTGCCGCCCACCTTGTCCTTTTCGATGAGCGCGACCTTTTTGCCGAGTTTGGCTGCCCTGATGGCGCCCGTGTATCCGCCCGGACCGCCGCCCAATACTATCAAATCAAAATCCATGTTCTTGCTCCTTAAAAGCATCCAATATATCGTTTACGCCTGTTTTGCCCTCGTAGAGGTCGGCGCCTACAAGCAATTTTTCCTTTTTTTCCACTTCGTCCACGTCAAGGCAGTCCGAATATATCCTCGCCGCCGAAATGACGTTACCGCACAGTTTGAGCCGAATGTCGGCAGTGCCCCAACTCAACCGCACGACAGCACGGGCATCGTAATAGACGTTGTCGCCCTTTATCCACGCCTCGCTGCCGAATTTTCCGTAATAGCGGGCGAAAATGTCCTCGTCGAGGTCGCTTTTATCAAGCGGGATCACCTTTTCGCCGTAGTAGTCGCCGAAAGACTTGATAAGCGCGCCGGCAACCGAATCGGCGGTGACGGTGTCATTTATTTCGGACAGATTGACCACCCGACTTACCACGCTCTTTACGCCCTTGGCTTCGAGTTTGACCTTGGGGACGGAGAGGTATTTGCTCATCATGTCGGTATCGGTCGAAATGAGCACCGTGCCGTGATGGAAGCAGTTCTTCTCGCCGTGATAAAAGGCATTGCCCGAAAACTTTCTGCCCCCTATGACCACGTCGTTGCGCCCGTTGAGTTCGGCGTCAAAGCCGAGGCTCTTCATGGCGGACACCATGATCTTGAAGTTGACCTCTTTGTCAAAGCTTTCCTTGGCGGAAACAAAGGTGAAATTTATGTTGCCCTTGTCGTGATAGACCGCACCGCCCCCCGAGATACGACGGGCGATAAAGCCGCCGTCCGCCTCGATAACGGGCACTTTACATTCGAGATAGGCGTTTTGGTTCTTGCCGATAAACACCGTCTTGTCATTTTGCCACAAGTACAGTATGGCTTCGCCGCTTTTGCACATATCGAGCAAAGTCGCCTCCGTCGCCTGATTTATGTGCGGATGGAGGCTGTCCGATCTATACGAATAAAGCTTCATTAAAATCCGAGTTCTTCTCTCGTTTCGACAAACGCCTTGACGCACTTGTCGATGTCCGCCTTGGTGTGAGCCGCCGACATCTGAGTACGGATCCTTGCCTTTCCCTTGGGAACGACGGGATAGAAGAAGCCGATGACGTATATGCCCTTTTCGAGCATCTTCTCCGCGTACTTTTGCGCCCTTACGGCGTCATAGAGCATTACGGGCACTATCGCATGACCCGATCCGGCAAGGTCGAAGCCGTTCTTTTCCATCTCCTTGCGGAAGTAAGCGGCGTTGTCCATGACCTTGTCCCTGAGCTCGGTGGACTTCATGAGCATATCGAGCACGCAAATTGCGGCTGCGCACATCGACGGAGCGAGCGTGTTGGAGAAAAGATACGGTCTGCTCCTTTGACGAAGCAAATCAATGATCTCCTTGCGACCGGAAGTAAATCCGCCCGAAGCGCCGCCGAGCGCCTTGCCGAACGTGCCGGTGATGATGTCCACCCTGCCCTCTACTCCGCAATGCTCGAAGCTGCCTCTGCCCGTCTTGCCCACAAAGCCGGTGGCGTGGCTGTCGTCGACGCAAACGAGAGCGTCGTACTTGTCGGCGAGGTCGCATATGCCTTTAAGGTCGGCGATGATGCCGTCCATGGAGAACACGCCGTCGGTGACTATCACCTTTTGCCTTGCGCCGTCACTGTCGGCGGCTTTAAGTTGGGCTTCGAGGTCCGCCATGTCGTTGTTCTTATACCTGTATCTCTTGGCTTTACTTAGCCTTACGCCGTCGATGATGCTGGCGTGATTGAGTTCGTCCGAAATTATGGCGTCGTCTGCCGTCGTTATGGTTTCGAATAAGCCGCCGTTCGCGTCGAAGCAGCTGCTGTACAAAATAGTGTCCTCGGTGGAGAGGAACTCGCTCACCTTGCGTTCGAGCTCCTTGTGGATACTCTGGGTGCCGCAAATAAATCTTACGCTTCCGAGCCCGTAGCCGTACTTGTCGTAGCTTGCCTTAGCCGCCTCGATGACCTGCTTGTTGTTGGCAAGTCCGAGGTAGTTGTTTGCGCAAAAGTTGATCACGTTCTTTGCCGCCGTCGTATCGATGACGTTGGACTGTTGCGTGGTGATGACGCGCTCGTCCTTCCATAGCCCCTGCTCCTTTATCTCGCTCAGGGTCGCTTGCATTATCTTTTTGGTGGTATTGTACATAGTACCCTCCTGTTACTTATTCCATTCCAATATTATCTTGCCGCTACGCTTACTGTTCATAAGTTCGAAGCCTTTATCGAACTCGGTGTAAGGCAAGCGATGAGTGATTATCTTGCTTATATCCAATCCGCTTTGAAGCATGGTGGTCATCTTGCGCCAGGTTTCAAACACCTTGCGTCCGTAAATGCCCTGAACGGTAAGACCCTTGAATATGAACTTATCCCAAGGTATGCCGCCCTCGATGCCGAGCCCAAGCAACGCGATCTTGCCGCCGTAGATCATGTTTTCGATCATCTGATTGAACGCGCCGGCGTTTCCGCTCATTTCAAGACCCACGTCAAAACCCTCGGTCATGCCGAGATCGTGCATGACGTCTTTGAGGTCGGTAGTCTTGGTGTTGACCGTAACGACGCCCGGGACTACCTGCTTTGCAAATTCGAGCCTCCAATCCGACCTGTTGGTGATGACGACGTGCCTTGCGCCCACGTGCTTGCATATAGCCGCAGCCATGATGCCTATGGGACCCGCACCCGTAATGAGCACGTCCTCACCTATCATGGGGAAAGCGAGAGCCGTGTGCGTCGCATTGCCGAACGGATCGAAAATAGCGTACATTTCCTCGGGAATATCTTTTTCGCACTTCCAAAGGTTGGTAAGCGGTATAGCCGCATATTCGGCGAAAATGCCGTTGCGATTTACGCCTATTCCCTGAGCGTTGGGGCAAAGATGTTTGAGTCCTTGCATACAATTGCGGCAGTGACCGCACACTACGTGCCCCTCGGCGCTGACGAGGTCGCCCACCTTAAAGGCGGGGCTTGCACCCTTTATCTCCACGATCTCGCCCACGAACTCATGACCGATGATCATGGGAGTTTTGATCGTTTCCTGCGCCCACTCGTTCCAATTGTAAATATGTACGTCAGTCCCGCAAATTGCGGTCTTATGTATCTTGACAAGCGCCTCTCCGTCTTTAAGAACGGGGACCTCGGCTTGTTCGAGCCACAGACCTACCTCGGGGCTTCTCTTTACCAGAGCATCCATTTTCATAGCTAAAAATCCTCCGAAAAAATTTGCCGACCGCCTCGACTGAGCGATATACATCGTCACGGTTGGTAGTCATTTATTATTATAGTATTTTGCCCCGACCTTGTCAATAAATAAACGGTATCCGCTCAAAAAAAATAGCTTGCTTCAATGGGCAAAAACGTCCGTATTCGGTCAAAAGCGTGCCTTTACCGAAAAAAAAGTCATTGATTTTGGATGAATAAGCTTTCCTGCCTTAAAAGAGGATACGACTTTACATGGCTGTCGTCGAGTTTTTCTTTGTACATATCGACGCCCGTAACCGTACTGTTGTCGTAGGTGGTGTAGTAATAGATCCCCTTGTCCACGTTGCAGCATGACGAATAGATCGTGTGTTCAAAACCCTTTTCCACCTTGCAGCACCCCTTTTGTTGCTCCACCGAGCCGAGTATGTGGAAGAACTGACTTACACACGCCACCTCGCCCTCGACAGGCAAAGAATTGAGTTTTGTAAAAGCCGCCTTTACAAATCTCGAAGCGGACGACAGATCCCCGGGCAAGCCGATCGCGCCCATGCCCCTGCTGTACGGCGTAAGCGCAAATTGCGACGAAAATCTATTGGTCGGCTCCTCTCTCGTCACGTTGATATAGTTGCTTAAATTGGTCATATGAAAGTCAAACGTAGGATTGTTGGTCAAAACGCCGATCGGATCGTCGTACACTTTTACTCCGTCCCGCATCGGCTCGACTGCTATGCTGCTTTCCCTGTCCGAAACGAGCCAGTGAAGAGGCGAAGCGGGCAGCTCGCTCGAAAAGTCCTCGTTAAGGATATTCATCCTTTCGATAAGGCTTTTCGCCTCGGGTACGTCCTTGCACTTAGCCAATATATACGGAATAAATTCAAACGGAGCCACGTTGTCCTTGGTCTTGTCCTCGCTTAGGTAGCACGCGTTGACCGGGAAGTTCAAGCCCGCTACGGACAGCCCCTTCTCGTTGGTGGCGTCGTAGTAGAGCGGATAGCCGCTGTTTACAAACGCCATGCCGATCATGGCGTAGTGGCTGTCGCACTTGCCCATCTTGCGAAATTCAAACGGATAGTTCCTCGGCGTAACGGTCACCGTTTCGTGATACGAATACTCGTAGTCGAGGTTTCTTCCGAAATAGTTGTCCTTTGCCTTAAAAGTGATTGCCGTGCACATATATTGTTCTCCTTAGACCTACGCTATATTTTAGCATACCCGCGTCAATTTATCAAGCAATTCTCCGCTTTTTGCATTTTCCGCCGCCGCTTTTTTCGATCGGAATGACACCCTTGAATGTTTTTGCGTCAACTTCCGAAATCGAGCTATCGGCTGAATGGGAGAATTTTAACACGAAAAATCCGACGAGGAAATCTTTCCTCGTCGGATATATTACAGCACTTTCAGGTACTTTTCGATCGCAACAATGCTTGCGCCCACTTTGCGCCGAAATGGAAAACCTCGACAATCAAAGGTCGTCCCCCATTAAAAGTTTTCAGTTACTTTTTTACAAAAAAGTAACTGCGCTTAAAAAGCACAATGCCGAGCATTGCGGCAAGCACGGGCACGACTATCAGCCCGCCTATTCCGCCACCGCCGGAGAAAGTTATCGAGCCGCACCCAAAGCTTTTCGCTGTCGGCTCGGGCTCGGGTTCGGGCTTAGCTTCCCACTTGCCGTAGATGGTCATATCCGAATTGACGACAACGTCTTTTGCCTCGTTCAGCCTCTCCTCATCGAGGAACCAGCCGAAAAAGTCGTAACCCTCACTGTTCTCGACCACCGCCTCGAAGTCGGGCAAGGCGACCGATTCGCCGATACTCAACGACTTATGTAAGACGACATTGCCGTCATTGTCCACAAAGTCGACATTGTACATAATGATGTGCTTGTCGAACTTGGCGGTAACCGTCATATCTTCGGTCACATTCTCGGGTTCGACATCCCAACCGGCAAACACGTAGTAATATTTGTCGTCGTTCTCCTTAACGGGCGTCGTCGAACATACCGCGTCCCGTCCGTATGGCACCTTTTGCTCCTCGATCACATTGCCGTCCTCATCGACGAAAGTGACGGTATAGCCGGGGTCGAGCCCGACCTCTCTAAGTCCGTACAAGACGGCGTCGAGTTGAGCTTCGTCGTAGCCGAGGTTGATGGCGGTTTGATACATCTTCTTGGAAAAGCCTTCGAACGTTTCGCCGCTTCTTAATTGCAACATGGTGTTGTACCAAAGCTTGCCGATAGCTTGCTTGGTAAAAAACTCGGGCAGTTTTTGATACATAAGGTACTGCGCGTGCGTGAGTATGGTGCAGTTGACGTGCGCGCCGCCGTTGTCGCAATCGGAGTGATCGTGATAGGACGGATCCCAAGGCGGAACAAAGACATTGTAGGGTTTATCGCAATTGGGCATTCTTTCGGATATATTGTACGCCTGTCCCTCGGTGCCGCCCCTAACATCCCTCATTCCGCTCATGTCGAAAGTAACGGCGTCCTCGCCCATCTGCCAGAACTTCTCGTCCGTAACGTCATGTCCCTCGATGAGCGCGCCGAATATGTCCGAGATCGCCTCGCCGATAGCGCCCTCCTCGTTGACACTGTCTATGCCGGCGATTTCGGTGGACACGGCGTGGGTGTACTCGTGCCCGATTATGTCCGCCGCCGCGCCCGGCATATAAATACTGCCGTTTTGCCTACCGTCACCGATAAGCATGATCGCCGTATCCTCGGCATAGTTGCAAGCCGCGTTTTCAATGCCGCGCCCGTAGTGCATGGCGATAAAGACCACCGCCTCACCCTGCTCGTCGCTGTTGTCGGCTATTTCGTCGTTATTGCCCTTTATGCCCTTGCGGGACACGCCGATGTTCTCTGCGTCGGCAAAAAAGTCGTACGCCTTGACTACGTTGAGGAACGTGCTTACCGCAATTGGCTCGAACTTTTCGGTTGCAGCGTCTATCGCATAGTACGAAGCCCAATACATATCCATATTGTTGCCGAGGTCGATCGTGATGATGTTTCTTATCGCATCCAGCAGATATATTCCGCTGCTATCGGAGTAGAGGTCGAGCGAGCGAACGTTGCCCGAGTAGTCGACCTGCTCTGTCACGATCCCGCTTGCCGTCGGCGACGCATAAAGCACCTTTCCGCTTACACCCGAAACGACGAACTCACAGCCGCCGCCATAATCGGTTGTTATCTTATATGACGATTCGCCGTTACAGATCACCTTGCCCGTGCTCCGCACGTTTCCCAAAGTTGCTTCTTCCGCCTCCGAGAGCGAAATATTCGCCTCTACATCGCCCACCTTTTCGTAGCCACCGAATACCGACAAAACCCTGCCGTCGCCGCCTACCGAAAGTTCGATCTCGCCGCTAGGGACGACAAAATCGTCCTTGACCTGCTCGAATTTGTAAACCGTACCGTACGATGCTTGCAACGTATCTTTAAGCCTGTATTCGTTGTAAACGTCTGCGCCCCGAACCTGACTTAAACCCACAAGCAGATCAAGCGGATCGCCCGAATTTTGATTTTCCAAAGCCGAAACCGTGTTTGGCACGAAAATTATCGTAAACGCCAAAACAAGCGTTAGCAACAAACAATGCGACCTTTTGCTTCGCCTCATAACTCCACCTCCGTCAATATGTATTCGAAATTTGTGCTTTTGATTGTATAAATTCTAACACAAAAGGCGTCAAAAGTCAAATGAAACTTTTTTTTACTCTTTATTCACCGTAAAAGAAAACGCCCGTCATTATGGCGAGCGTTTTTTACATAATTTGATAATATTTCGTTTTTTACTGTTGATAGAACGGTCTTGCCGAAGTTTCCCTCGTCTTGATAAGTTTGTTGGCTATAAGCGTTTCGGTATCCATGTACGGAACGGAGAAGTCGGCAGCCTCGTATTTGCCGTCTGCGACAATGCCGTTTTCTTCCATCAACTTATCTACGAGTTCGATTGCGTATCTAAGCGTGCGATCGCTCTTTATTTTGACGCGTGTGGGCACCGTTTGATACCTTATTACGCTGCTCATATCCTTTGCCTTGTACTTGGCGTCGAGTTGCGCGGGATCGAGCGCGATATACATCATAAGGTTTTTGCCCTTGCATTGCAAGCGGATAAGGCGATTTCTGCCGGTGTTGAAAGAGTCGAAGCCCCAACTTACCCTTGACTTAACTTTCTTGTACGAAAGAATGTGATTTTTTATCTCGTTGTACCTGTTCTTTTGCTCCACGCTCGACTGACTGAGCCTTGCCATAAAACTCCTGTTGTAGATGGTGGTGTACTCTCTCGACGCTTCGAGACTGCCTGCCGGCAACTCGTTTTCGTCGTCATCGTCGTCCTCTTCTTCATCATCATCATCGTCGTCATCGTCGTCGTCCTCTTCGGGCTCGTTAACAAAGTCGACGGGGGGCGCGTTTTTGACCTCGGGCTCGGGCTCGGCTTCCGGCTCGGAATGGTCGAAAGCGGCGCAAAACATCATGACGATAGCGGCTACAAGCAACAGCGACAGCACGCCGAGCAACGCTATTACCCACCATTCGCTTCCCGACTCGGGAATGACGCCGAGGGCTGAATATAACATATTTATCATACCTTACTCCTTTATAAATTACACTTTGTATATATCGATAAATACCTATATATTTGGTATATAATGCATACAAATATATTTTATAATATATTTCGTCATTTGTCAATAGTTTTATTTCAAAAAAAAGCCCATTTTAATAAAAAGTTAGCGGACTTTACCTGAAAATGGCATAAAAAAAGCTGCCGCGCCTAAGTCGTGCGGCAGCCCACGTTTTGTAAAATCAGCCAAGCAAGAACGCGTGTCCGTTCATAAGCACGCAAACAATATCCACGATCCACATAAATGCGGCACCGGGGAATATGGTCAAAATAGCCAAAATAAGATAAAGCCAATTGATCTCTCCCTTGGAAATTTGGTTTACAATTCTGCAAATTCCGTAGAAAATTTCGATTACGGGAATGCAAAGAAGCAATTTGACTATAAGCGGCAAATCATTTACCTGTTTAATTAAATCCTGCATTGTTGTTCCTCCTTTTTTAGGTCAAAATCAAATGCTTGAAAAGCAAGCACCAGATAAGGTCCGCCCAACCGAGAATAATACTTGTCGGAAGTATGGCAAGTATCAAGAACAATACTTGTTGCAGCCCTTTTCCATGCAAAAAAGCCGAGCCTCTCACCAAAAGTTCGGTGACCCAGTTTACGCCGGGTATCAAGAGCAAAATAATTTGCACGAGTCGAGGCAAGGATTTGAAGCCACTGACTATCGACATAATAAACAAACCTCCATTAATTTATTACTTCTAAAGTATAGCATATAAATATGACAAAATCAACTGTTTTGACAAACTTTATTTAATTTTTTATGATTTTCGTTACGATTTTTTACTGTCATTCACTGTAAAGCACGATTTCCTTTTGGTCGAACGTCCGCTTTAAGTCGATAAGTCGTTGATTGGACGAGCCCCTAAACAGCAACGTAATGTCCTTTAAGCTTTCGACAAATCTGCCGTCGACCAGCACGTCGCACAGCGAAAGGATGTCGAGTGTCGCCTCGCAATGCGGGTGCGAGCCCTCGGTGCACAACTGCTCGATGGTAAAGCCGGAATAGAGCCATATCGTTTTACTCGGGAACGCTTCCTTTACCCGCCTCAAAAAGGGCAGCAGCGCCCTTTGATTGCTCGGCTCCATGGGCTCGCCGCCGAGCACCGTAAGCCCGGCTATGTACGAGGGCGAAAGCGCGTCGAGAAGCTCACGCTCGGTCTTTTCCGTAAACTCCGTGCCGTAACGAAAGTCCCACGTTTCGGGCTGAAAGCAATTTTCGCACCGGTTGGTGCAACCCGAAACGAAGAGCGATACGCGTACGCCCGGACCGTCGGCTATGTCGCATTTTTTGATGTTGCCGTAATACATATATGCAAAAACGGGGTGAACGATCACCCCGTATCTCCTTATAGATTATAGGTGAAGAACTCTGTCCTTTATCTCTTGCGTCCTGCCCTGGTTCCAAAATTGAGTGCCTATGTAGCCGCAAGTACGACGAGCGACGTTCATCTTGTCCTGATCCTTGTTGCCGCACCTCGGGCACGTCCAAACAAGCTTGCCGTTGTCCTCTTTTATCTCGATCTCGCCGTCGTAGCCGCACACCTGACAATAGTCGCTCTTGGTGTTGAGTTCGGCGTACATGATGTTGTCGTAGATAAACTTCATCACGCTCAAAACCGCGTCGAGATTGTGTTGCATATCGGGCACTTCGACATAGCTTATCGCTCCTCCCGGGCTTAACGCCTGGAACTTCGCCTCGAACCTGAGCTTCTCGAACGCGTCGATGGGTTCGGTAACGTGCACGTGATAGCTGTTGGTGATGTAGCTCTTGTCGGTGACGCCCTCGACTATGCCGAAACGCTTTTGCAAACACTTGGCAAACTTGTACGTGGTGGATTCGAGCGGCGTGCCGTAAAGCGAGTAGTCGATGTTCTCCGCCTTTTTCCACTTGGCGGTGTACTCGTTGAGTTTGCGCATGATGGCAAGACCGAGTTCTTCGCCCTCGGGCTCGGTAAGCTTTTTGCCGATGAGCGAATAAACGCACTCCCAAAGCCCCGCATAGCCGAGCGAAAGCGTGGAATAGCCGCCGTGCAAATACTTATCGATCGTTTCGCCCTTTTTGAGGCGGAGCAACGCCCCGTACTGCCAAAGTATAGGCGCGGCGTCGGACAGAGTGCCCGTAAGTCGCTCGTGACGACATTGCAAAGCCCTGTGACACAGTTCCATGCGCTCGTCGAAGATCTTCCAGAATTTGTCGAGGTCCTTGTCCGCCGAAAGCCCGATGTCCACCAAATTGACGGTTACCACGCCTTGATTGAATCTGCCGTAGTACTTGGGCTTGCCGTTTTCGTCGACGTACGGGGTGAGGAACGAGCGGCAACCCATGCAGGTATAGCAATGTCCCTCGCCGTTTTTATCAATCTTATTTTCGAGCATGACCTTTTCGGAGATATAGTCGGGCACCATGCGCTTTGCCGTGCACTTTGCGGCAAGCTTTGTAAGGTACCAATATTTGCTGTCCTCGCGGATATTGTCCTCTTCGAGCACGTAAATAAGCTTGGGGAAGGCGGGAGTGACCCAAACGCCCTTCTCGTTTTTGACCCCTCGATAGCGCTGATTGAGCACTTCCTCGATTATAAGCGCGAGGTCGGCTCGCTCTTGCTCGTTTTCAGCCTCGCCGAGGTACATGAACACGGTTACAAACGGTGCTTGTCCGTTGGTGGTAAGCAGCGTCACCACTTGATATTGTATGGTCTGGACGCCGCGCTTTATCTCGGCACGCAACCTCTTTTCCACGAGTTTCTTTTTGTCCTCGTCGCTTATCTTGACGCCTATCGACTCGAATTCGGCATCGACGTCCTTTTGGATCTTCTCGCGGCTGACCTGAACGAAAGGCGCAAGGTGCGTAAGCGAAATAGACTGCCCGCCGTATTGGTTTGAAGCCACTTGCGCTATTATCTGCGTCGCTATGTTGCACGCCGTCGAAAAGCTGTGCGGACGCTCGATGAGCGTGCCCGTAATGACCGTTCCGTTTTGGAGCATGTCCTCGAGGTTGACAAGGTCGCAATTGTGCATATGTTGCGCAAAATAGTCGGCGTCGTGGAAGTGGATTATGCCCTCTTCGTGCGCCTCGACTATGTCTTTGGGCAACAAAATTCGGTTGGTGATGTCCTTGCTCACCTCGCCCGCCATATAGTCCCTTTGCGTCGAGTTGATGACGGGGTTCTTGTTGGAGTTCTCCTGCTTTGCCTCCTCGTTGTTGCACTCGATAAGGGAGAGGATCTTGTCGTCCGTCGTGTTGGATTGTCGAACAAGCGACCGAGTGTAGCGGTAGGTGATATATGCCTTTGCCACTTCAAACGCTCCGTGTGCCATTATTTGGTGCTCGACCATGTCTTGCACCTCTTCGACCGACGGCGAACGCCCAAGCTGCTCACACGAAAGTACGACGCTCTCGGCTATGCGCTTTATCTGCTTGCTCGTCATTCGATAGCTCTCATCCACCGCGTTGTTGGCTTTTGTAATAGCCGTAACGATCTTTTGGATGTCAAATTCCGCTTCCGACCCGTTCCTTTTGATGATCCTCATAATTCACTCCTTGTTTAGCCTGTTTTTCACAATATAAAAGTTATGTAAATAGTACAATATCTTGTGCCGAACCGAAAATTATTATACTACATATAGCCGAGAAAAGTCAAGAATTTTTACCGCCGTTATATGTGAAATTTTTTGGCGGGTCTAAAAAATCCGACGCCCTATTATTCATTGAATTTTCGGGAGAATGGAAAAAACGGTTTTCGGGACAACGAGAAAAAAATTCGCACCCGAAAGAGGATGCGAATAATCGGTGAGGCTTTTATCGGCTTATAACAGTGCGCCGAAAACAGCTATGGAAATTATAGTATAGATGACGCCGAACGCCATATTCACTATGGAGATGATCATGCCCGCCGTGGCAAGCCCCATTCCCTTTTCGCCTCTTTCTTTGCACTGCTTTCGCCCGATGATAGAGCAGATAAGTCCCGCTATGGCTACCAAAAACGAAAGAACAAATCCCACTATCGCCAATGTGTTGGTCTTTTCGGTATTTACGACCGAGGTGTTGCCCGTCATAACGCCGCACTTGGGGCATATGGCGGCTTTGTCGTCGATCTCATTTCCGCAATTCTTACAATACATACGCCATCATTGCTCTTTCGGACTTTTTCGAGGTGACCAGCGACTACTTGTTGGGCGTATCGGACCGAAATTTAAGGAACCTTAACGACGTTCTTGCCGAGCTCGACGCCATAAAGGCGCGTATCGACGACATAAAAAAGTATCTCCGCAAAGGGTGAACGAAAGCGACTTCCATAAAAGAGGTCGCTTGAATTTTTTTGTATCTGCTTTTGACGTCAGTGGAGCAATGAAACGCTCAACTCGCCCACACGTACAAGCGAAGCGGCGTAAAGAGAAAAACGTTACACACAACTCGCCCTTAAAAGTTTTTGCTCTGCTTTTTACAAAAAGCAGACACGCACAAGCGAAACGGCGTTAGGGAAGAAATGTAACGCACAACTCGCCCTTAAAAGTTTTTGCTCCACTTTTTACAAAAAGTGGAAAAAAGCAGACTAATCTTGCACGTCCAACTTTTGATCACCGAACTTTATTATTCCCCTTTTGCGCATAAGCTCGCTTACGAGCAGCGAGATACCGGCGGGGATAACGAACATACATAATATGATACCGAGCGCGAGCTGCCATGCGGGACAAACGCTCGCCTCGACCGCGCCGAAAATGCCGACAAGTCCCGAGGTGCCCATTCCGCCTCCGCTCGCATTGCAACGAAGGTCGATAAGCACGGCGACAAGCCCGCTCAGGGCCGACGCGACGATTTCGGGCACCATGATTACGGGCCTACGCATGATGTTGGGGATCTGAAGCATGGACGTCCCTATCCCCTGCGAAATGAGCCCGCTCCACCCGTTCTCACGGAAAGACGCGACGGCAAAGCCGATCATGTGAGCGGCACAGCCCGCCACAGCCGCCCCGCCCGCTATGGCGAACACTTCGGGATTTGCCTGTCCTACGTCGGAAGTCGCAATCGCCACCCAGATCGCCGCAGACGACGTGGGCATGGTGAGTAATACTCCCATAACTATGGCGACGACAACGCCCGTGAGGACCTTGACGACCGCACCCGCCTCGATAAGCAGCACAATAAGCTTGGCAAGCAAGTCGATCAGCTTGATAAAAGGCCAGGCAACAAAGATACCCGCAAGACACATTATCATCATTCCGAGCGGAATAAGCACGATGTCGAGCCGAGTTCTGCCCGCATACAACGAGGCAAGTTCGACAGTCAGCAGCGACACGACGTACGCCCCTATCGGATTACCGGGCGCACCCATTGCTATATTAAAAGCCGCGCCCGAAGTCAAACCCGACACGAGATTGCCCGACCACGCCCCGACAAGCCCCGTCACCGCCGCCGTGAAAATGACAAGCGGCTTGGCATTGAGCTTATGCGCTATGCCCACGCCTATCCCCGCGCCCATAAGCATCTTGGCAATGTTCGCTATCGAAATAAGCAGGTTCCCGAAAGCGTTTTTTCCTACCCAAGACCCTATTTGCGCAAAGATCGTGCCCGCTATGAGCGTGCAAAACAATCCCATCGCCATACCCGAAAACGCCGTGATAAAGTAGCGTTTGGGCATCGACTTAATATAATTTATCACCCTCTGCTTTTTTGTCAAAGGCGGAGTTTTCTCCTCTTCCTCGCCGACTTCTTTGTCGTTATTCATGATTGCCTCCTTTATTTTCGGCATCAACACTATTTATCTCTTCGCTCTCTTCGCCCGATCCCCCATCGAGAACACCCTCAGGGCACTCGGCTCCGGCGACACTATCTACTTCGAGAGCCGCACCTACCTGTCCGCTTTCTTCACCTAATCCCCCATGGAGATCACCCTCAGGGCACTCGGCTCCGGCGACACTATCTACTTCGAGAGCCGCACCTACCTGTCCGCTTTCTTCGCCTAATCCCCCATGGAGATCACCCTCAGGGTGCCATTTGCCCCGGAAGTAAAAGACGAGCGACACACCGACCGAAATAAGCCAGCCGATCGGCCACGCCCACCAGATGCCCGAGACGCCGAGCGGCGTGCACATCGAGAGAATAAAGGCGAACGCCACGCGCAAGACGAGGTCGGAAAAGGTCGAAGTCATAAAGGCGATCATCTGCTCGCCGCCCCGCAACACGCCGTCCGAAATGATCTTGATAGGCACGACGAGGTAGAACGGCGAAACTATGTAAAGGAACTGCTTGCCGATACTTATAACCGAATCGATATTTGCATCCTTGGACGTATCCATAAAGAGCCGAATAGCCTCGCTGCCGAAGATACAATACACCAAAATAAACGGAACGGCGAGGCACATAGACATCAAAATGCCCGCTCTGCAACCCCGTCTTACCCTGTCGGGCTTGCCCGCTCCCAAATTTTGAGCGGCAAAGCTGCTCATGGCATTGCCCATGGTCACCAAGCAGTTTATGGCAAACGTATTGAGTTTTATCGCTGCGGAGTACGCAACGCCCACGGCAATGTCGGTATTGGAGTAGACATTGACCCTGAATTGTATAAACACATTGCCGAGCGACACTATAGAGTGCTGAATAATGCTCGGGATCGCCACCCTCATTATAATTCGCAAGTGTGTAAAGTCGAACCACGCCGCCTTTTCACTCGGCAATTTATTCAGCCGCCGAAACAGAACCATAAGCGCGGGCACCGCCGAAACCGCCTGCGAAATGAGTGTCGCCCACGCCGCACCCGCTACGCCCATATGGAACACGCCCACAAACAGCAGGTCGAGCCCGATATTGAGCACCGACGAGATGATCAAAAAGACGAGCGAGGTCTTGGAGTCGCCCACTGCGGCAAAGGCGCCGCTTACAACATTGTATATGTAGATAAAGATCAGCCCGAAGAAGAAAATTTGCAGATACGCCGTCGCATCGGCAATAATATCGGGCGGAGTTTTGAGTAGGTCGAGCACGACTTTGGACAGCAGCGCACCCACCACCGTAAACACGGCGGCAAGAACCGCCATGCCGATAAGCGCGGTGCTTACCGTCGTCTTTAAGTCGCCGTTCTTTTTGGCTCCGAAGTACCTGCCCGCAACCACCGTTATGCCTATGCTTGCGCCCGTAGCCACCGCCAAGAAGATCATGGTGATGCTGTACGAAGCACTCACCGCATACAGCGCATTGCCGCCCACCCACCTGCCGACGATTATCGAGTCGACGAGGTTATAAAGCTGCTGAAAGATCATGGACAAAACCATGGGCAACGCAAGATTGAAAAGCTTCTTGGCGGGCTTTCCCTGAGTAAGATCTATTATCATTATTTGCCTATTTGCACGAGCAGGTCGATAGCCGCTTTAAGCGCGTCGCCCACGTCGGCTTCCTCGACCTTTCCGCTGTCGACAAGCGAAGCAAGCTTGGGATCGATGGGCAACTTTGCGAGCATGGGGAGGCGGAACAGTTTAGCCGTGTCCTCGAGGTGGCTCTTGCCGAAAACCTCGATATGCTTGCCGCAGTCGGGGCAAACGGCATAGGAGAAGTTCTCGATAAGTCCGATGACGGGCACGTTCATAAGCTTTGCCATCTTTATCGCCTTGCCGACTATCATGCTCACCAGCTCTTGCGGCGAGGTGACTATGATTATGCCGTCGATGGGCAGCGACTGATAGACGGTAAGAGGCACGTCGCCCGTTCCCGGCGGCATGTCCACGAACATATAGTCTATGTCGCCGTACACCACGTCCTTCCAAAACTGCTTGACTACCCCAGCAAGCACGGGTCCGCGCCAAACGACCGGGTCGGTTTCGTCCTCGAGCAAAAGATTGACGCTCATTACCGGTATGCCCGTCTTACTGAGCGGCGGCATAAGAAAGTTCTCGTCGCCCGTAGCCTTTTCCTTTATACCGAACGCCTTGGGAATACTCGGACCGGTAATGTCGGCGTCGATTATGCCGACGCTGAATCCCTTGCGTCTCATGGCAACGGCAAGCAGCGATGCGACCATGGACTTTCCCACGCCGCCCTTGCCGCTGACTACGCCTATCACCTTTTTGATCTTGTTGTGCTGATTTGTAAGTTCCTTGCCTATTACGTCTTGCGGCTGCTGCCTGCTTGCGCAATCACTGCCGCAGGTGCTGCAATCGTGTGTACAATCACTCATTTCCTTTTCTCCGTTTTTTTATTTTCTGTTTTAAGTATTTGCCGCTTTTTATAAAAGTAACCGAAAATCTTTTTTCGGGCGATTTACACCCTTGCTCTTCCGATGTTGTTATTTTATATCCAATTCCGCCGAAGCGTTATAAAAGCCCTTTAATCCCTTGACAAGTTCCTCGAAGTCGGCTCTGCTTGCACTCTCGACGGCGGAATGCATCGCCCATTGCGCCAGCCCGATGTCCACGCTCGTGATCGAAAGCTGCGACGACGAGATCGCGCCGAGCGTCCCGCCGCATCGCAAATCGCTTCGCATATAAAAGTCTTGGTACTTGGCGCCCGCCTTGTCGAACACATTCTTGATTACAGCCGACGAAACTCCGTCCGTCGTGTAGTTCTGATTGGCGTGGTGCTTTATTACTATGCCTCCGCCTATAACAACCGAATTGGTCGGGTCGCTAAGTTCGGCATGATTGGGGTGAATGGCGTGCGCATTGTCCATCGAAACCATCATCGAGCGTGCAAGCGAACGGTAGTGCTCTTCTTCGCCTTTGCCGAGAGCGAGGTTTATGCGCCTGAGCGTGTCGGCAAGGAAGGTCGAGCCGGCTCCTTGCTTGGTCGCGCTCCCCACTTCCTCGTTGTCGAACAGAGCCAGCACGGCAGTGTCCTTGGGCTCGCATGCGTTAAGGGCGAACAAGCCGCCGAAAGCGCCCTCGAGGTCGTCGAGCCTCGACGAAGCCATAAAGCTTTCGTCCGAGCCGTAAAAGTACGGGCTTTCCTTGACGTAAAGGAAGAGGTCGTAGTCGATTATCTTCTTTCCTCCCGCCTGCGGAGCGAAAAGCTCCTCCATCGTCACGTTTTTGTCTGCGATGACGGGTTGCATATCCTTTTGAACGTTGATCGCAACGCCGTCGTTGACGCTGCGGTTGTAGTGAATGGCAAGCGAGGGTATTACCACCGTTATGCCGCCCTCAACGAGAATGGGCTTTACTCCGTCCCCGTCCTTTACCACTATCCTGCCCGCAATGCCGAGCTTGCGATCGAGCCAGGTGTCGTATATCCCGCCGCCGTAGCTCTCCACATTGAGTTTGCACGCCGACGCCACCATGGTGCTTGCATTAGCCTTGATCTTGAATACGGGACTGTCGGTGTGTGCCGCTACGATATTGAACCGAGGCTCGCCCACCTTAAAGGCGATAAGCGCCGAGCCGTTCTTTGTGACAAAGTACTTTCCGCCCCTAACAAGCTTGTAGCTTTCGTCCTCGCTCAGTCGAGTAAAGCCGCTTTTATTCAGCAGTTCCGAAGCGACATTTACCGCATGAAACGGCGTTATCGCCTTGCCTATACACTCCAATAAATTCTCTGCGTTCATTTTTCCCTCCCTAATAAACAAAGTCAACGGAATGTGCCTCGGCTATGACCGAATGTACGTACTCTTTTACGGGCAAATGCACGGGGTGCGTGGCATAAATATTCAGGTCTTGCTCGCTGTCGAAGTCGCACACGAGCGCAACGTCGTATGCCCTGTCGCTCGGCAAGATGTTCTTGCCGGCTTCGAGTGAACGCAACACGTCTATTTTGCCCCTCATAGACAAAAAGCGCCCGATCATTTCATCGGCGTCGCCTTTATTGACCAACTTATACAAAACTATATGTTTAACCATACTTCACCTCTACGCTATATTTTAATACATATCTTCGTATTTTACAAGCGTTTTGAGGCTATAAGCGTGATTATTTTATTTGTTCACAATGCAAGATCGAGTACCATCATCAGCACAAATCCCACTCCGAGACCCGCCATGCCGAATTTCCCCTCGCCGAGTTCGGGCGCGAGCTCCTTTATCGCCACGTAGATCATACAGCCCGCCGCAAATGACAGCAGGTACGGTAAAACCGTCACCGCCACCATGTACAACGCTATCGTGATAAGCGCGGCTATCGGCTCCACCGCTCCCGACATTATTCCCATCAAACAGGCTTTGGACTTCTTCGCTCCGATCTTCACGAGCGGCAACCCGACTATCGCTCCCTCGGGCACGTTTTGGAGCGCTATGCCTATGCTGAGCGACATCGCTGCGGCAAGCGTTATCCCCTCGCTCCCCGCTATGAGCCCCGCAAATACCGCTCCCACCGCCATCCCCTCGGGCACGTTGTGAGTGGTAACGGCTATCATAAGCAGCTTGCTCGACTTCCCGCTCGTCGGTAGCAGTACATCAAGCGCCGACAGAGCCGCCATGCCAAGCAGTATCCCCACGCTAGGCGGCACAAATGCCGGAACGCCAGTCCCCTCCGTCATCTCCACCGAGGGTATAATAAGCGACCATACCGACGCCGCCAACATCACTCCCGCCGCAAAGCCGCTGATAAGCCCCGTCGCCCCCGCCGCCTTTTTGCCCACCAGCGCAAACGCCGCCCCCAGTGCCGTCCCGATAAACGGTATCATTATCCCCAATAGTACATTCGCGATCATACGTATCTCCCTTAAACCATCTTCTACCATACTATGTCGCCGCCTCCCCCTAAGTTCGAACTGCCTTTTGTCGTGCGTGCTCTGCCGTGCCTTTTGTTTTGCAGCTTTTTTGAAAAAAGTTGCTCAAAAAACTTTTATCTGCGGCGCGGCTGAAAAATACTTTTCGGCCTCGCCGCAAATTAAAACCTTTTTTGTCCACTATTTTGCACCTTATAAAAAACGCAGAAATAACCGTTAACGCCGAACAAACACGCAATGCCTGAATAACGAACCTCGCTTGCGTTACTTGTTAACGCAAGCGAAGAGGAGCAGGCAAGCGTCAACGGCTCGTTTGTGAGTTTACGAACAAACAGCCGCAAAGTGAAGCCTGCGACGAGGCTGAGGGGGGACCTTATAAAAAACACAGAAATAACCGTTAACGTCAAACAAGCGAACAACGCCCAAATAACGAACCTCACTTGCATTGTTTTCCTCTGCGTTCGAATTGTACTCTTTGTTGCGCGCATGCTCCGTAAAAAAACAATTTAAGAATGTCGGTTTTTAAGCAAAAAACACTTGCAATTTTGCCCGAATTGTGGTAGAATGTATTTTGTCAGTCGCGAGCAAACAGCGAGGTCTCCACAAGATACTTATACTCGTGGGGTGAGAATAGCGCAGTCTGCGGCGAGTGACCGAGGGAACTATCCTTATCAAAACTCGCTTGTGATATTGTACAAAAGCAAAGAGGAGCAGCTAAATATAAAGCATAAACTGCGACGTAGACCGTGGAGAGATGGTTGAGCGGTCGAAGGCACACGCTTGGAAAGCGTGCGTACCCTCACGGGTACCGCGGGTTCGAATCCCGCTCTCTCCGCCAAGTGCAACTCGTTTGAACTCACGTCCAAGCGAGTTGTTTTTTTGTTCGGAATTTTCGGCTATCGAGGCTATTATCTCACTGTTATCTATCTTTATTTTCTCCTCACAGCCTGTGTTGTAGATGATGATTATCTTGTCATTGAAAAGAATAACTCTATTTATAAAGCTGTTGAAAAAGTCGTTCTTTTCTTCGTTGTTATCGTATTTCTTCCTCGCAAAGTATTGTAAAAAGGTTTCTACCTGTTCCAAAGATAGAGGCTTAATGCTGCGTGATCGCTCGACCGCAATCTTTGTTTCCACTTCTTCTTTCTTCGCTTCGAGTTGCAGTAACCTTGCCTGTGTCGTTTTGGTTATAACGCCTTGCTCAATCGCTCTCATTATTGCCGCTATGGACTTTTCGGTTTCTTTTAAGTCGTTTTCAAGGGCGACAAGAGTATCGGTTTTCGTTATCTCGCCATTAAACTTATCTACAACGAGTTTTGCTATCTTGGATATAACATTCGGCTTTAAAACATATTCAACGGTCTTACCGAATACCAGATCTTCCAAGTCTTTTTGTGCAAAAGGCTTCTTCGAGCAGTTGTCTTTGTTCCGCTTTTGGTTAAAGCATTTGTAATAATGGTAAATCCTGCCTGTCTTACTCGTTCCTGTTTCAGCCGTCATAAGTGAATTGCAATAGCCGCAATATAATTTTCCACTGAGAATATACGGTTTCTCTATGTAAACCTCACGCTGTTTATGCTTGTGTTCGTCCATAATCCTGTTGCACTCCGCAAAAGTTTCCTTGTCCACTATTGCAGGGACAATGTCGGTGTAGGTCGTTCCGTTATGAGTTATTGTACCTATATATTTTTCGTTTCGAATAATCCGAGCAAAGGAATTCATATTGAACTTTGAGCCTACTTTTGTGCGAATACCTTTGTCATTAAGTCGAGATATTATTTCTTTTGCCTTTTCGCCGTTCTTGTATCGCTCGAACATATCCTTGACTATATCTGCCTCGAATTGGTTTATTGTCCATTTCTTATCCACGACGTCATAACCAAACAATCCGTATCCGCCTATGAAATATCCTTTTGTAAGGCTCTCTCTTATACCACGCTTAACCTTCTGCGAAAGTTCGGCGGAGTAGTATTCCGCCATACTTTCAAGTACGCCCTCAATGAGTATGCCGCTTGCATCCTCGGTGATGTTCTCTTTGGCAGAGAGGACTCTCACGCCGTTTTTCTTTAACTTTGCCTTATAGTTTGCACTGTCATAGCGGTTTCGAGCGAAACGGTCTAATTGATAGACGAGGACGTAATCGAAAGTTTTCCTTTTGCTGTCGTCGATCATTTTAAGGAACTGCGGACGTTTGTCCGTAGTTCCCGTCAATGCTCTGTCTATGTATTCG
>CANRNV010000010.1 GCA_947632125.1 uncultured Clostridia bacterium | reverse complement strand
GACAAAATCGATCGGGACGGCTATCTCGCGTTTTGGACTGAATGGCACAGAAGAAGAAATCAATAAATTTCAATTTATCGTAGGAATATTTTTCGGTCCGTATTTTTTGAAAAGACAAAACTTGTCGGAGGTTACCGTAATGAATAACAAAAGTACCATACTCCTATGGCTGTGCGTGGGATTGTCGACAATATCGTGTTTTGTAATAACATTGATAATGTACATTCAAACGCAAAGCCTATTAAGCATGATATTATTCATCATCTGTCTTGTAGGCTCTGTCAGCTTTTGGATAACATTTATAATCGAACTTATTCAATTCAAAAAAACAAAAAGTAAAATACCGTATCGCTGAAAAATCCCCTTTTGGGCTATAAGGAGTTGTAAATGGAAGAGAAAAAGTCGAAAACAAAAATTCTTTTGGGCACTTATACGGGTTTTGGTATATTTACCGGAATATTCTTTTTGTTTGTGCTTGCGGTTATGATTTTCGGCGTGATAAAACACAATGATTTCGTAGTCTACATATCGATTATAGCGTTGCCTATATTGTCATTTCTTACGTCGTTTTTTATAACTCAGGCTGTAAGAACAAAAAAGAATATAGGTAAAAACGAGCAAGAAGATAAAAAAATCGGAAGATAAATCTTAATTTGGGCGGGTGGATTTTTAAGCAAGGAATAAAAAAGTTCATCTTGCCCCAAACGGGCATTAAAATCAACCTTGTAAATACTTCGGGCGCCATGGCGTGCCCTTTTTTAATGCGAAAGTTGCGATTTCGGTAAAAAAACAGAGCGGGGAATATTGCGTTCCCCGCCCTTAAAAGTTTTACGTAAAAACAAAACTTATTTCTTGATAATATCGACCCAATGCTTTTTGTCGGGATATCTGCCGTTTTGGATGCCGGTAAGCTCGTCGTAGATCATCTTGCTAATCTCGCCCATTTCGCCGCCGCCTACCACATAGTCCTTGCCGTGATAGCCGAACGCTCCGACGGGAGAGATGACCGCAGCGGTACCTGTTCCGAAAATCTCGGTAAGCTTACCGTTTTCGGCAGCCTCGGCGACCTTGCGAATATCGACGTTGCACTCCCTGACCTTGATCTTGTGGTCTTTGAGGAGGGCAATGACGCTTCGGCGGGTAATGCCGGGCAAAATGCTGCCTCTGAGCGCGGGGGTATAAGCCACGCCGTCGATAACGAAGAAGATGTTCATGGCGCCGACTTCCTCGACATAGCGATGGAACTTGGCGTCGAGCCACATAGCTTGGTCGTAGCCCTTTGCCTGAGCGTTCTCGCCCGCTTTCATGCTTGCCGCATAGTTGCCGATGACCTTGTGTCCGCCCGTGCCGCCCTTGGCTGCTCGGGTATAGTTCTCCTCGACAAGCAACTTGACGGGAGCAAGACCGTGAGCGTAATATGCGCCGACGGGGCTGACGATAACGTACATAAGATAGGTCTTGGAAGCGTGAACGCCGAGAGCGGCTTCGGTCGCTATCATAGTGGGACGTATGTAAAGCGCGGTGCCCTCGTCGGTGGGGATCCAATCTTCGTCGATGAAGATGAGTTGCTTTATAGCGTCATAGACGAACTTTTTGTCGAAAGTGGGCATACACAATCTTTCGGCGGAATCGCACATTCTGTCGAGATTGTCGTTAAGTCTGAAAAGGCGTATTTCGCCCTTGGAATTTTTATATGCCTTTGCTCCCTCAAAGACGCCTTGCGCATAGTGCAAAACGGATGCCGACGGTGCAAGAGGAATATCTTGATAGGGCTGGATGCGAGCGTTCTTCCACTCGCCGCCCTCATATTCCATGATGAACATATGGTCGGTAAAGTACTTGCCGAAGCCGAGTTTGCCTTGCGGCTTTGCCTTTTTGTTTTCCGTTTTGATGATTTTAAGTTCCATTTTTAATTCTCCTTTACGCATAAGTTGCGTTAGTCAGTCAATTCTTTGTAGAGCGTTCCGCTCCTTATCATTTGGATTTTGCCGCCCGCCTTGTTTACAAGCGGCTCTACGCTCTCCCCCGTCGGAACGTAATACTCAAACGACACGCCGTCGCCGTAGCTTACGTTGCGAAAATCGAATCCGCTCAGCCTTTTGAAAGTGGAATAGTCCGTTTTGCATTGATACACGTCGCACAAGGTCACCGTTATTCGCCTTGCCGAACTCAATGCCGAACTTGCCGCCTCGCGGTACGCTCGCGTCAGCCCGCCCGTGCCGAGTTTGGTCCCTCCGAAGTACCTTACGACGGCGACGAGGCATTTTACCACTCCCGCGCCCGTTATGGCGTCCATGATAGGCGCGCCCGCCGTGCCGCTCGGCTCTCCGTCGTCCGAAAAGCGGGAGAGCGTTCCCCTTTCGTCCCAGATCGCCGCATAACACACGTGAGTGGCGCCTACGAAACGTTTGCGAAGCTCTTTCAGCTTCGTCGTCACCTCTTCCTCGCTTTCCACTTTGAAGCAAAAACCCAGGAATTTGGAGCGCATCACGACAAGCTCGCTCGTTCCGTCGGTTACGGTTGCGTAGTTCATTTTAATATGATTTTAACGTGCATTTTCTTGCCCTTATGCAGGACAAACTCTTTACGATCGGTCAAATCGCATATCCTTGCCGACACGCTGTCGACCTTACTTTCGTCTATTTTAACGCCCCCGCCCTCTATCACACGGCGAGCGTCGCTCTTGCTGACCGCCGCCTTTGCCGCGACAAGCAGGTCGACAACGGGCGCGGAGCCATCCATGTCGAGCGTGACCGAGGGCATTTCGCCTCCGCCGCCGAACGCTCCTTTTGCTTGCGAGCGAGCCTTTTCCGCCTCGTCGCTGCCGTGCACCAAAGCGGTGACTTCGTAGGCAAGGCGTTCCTTTGCGACGTTGATGCGCTCGTCCTTGTATAGGCACAGTTCCTTGATCTCGTCGAGGTCGACAAAGGTGAGCAGTTTCAGGCACTCTTCGACCTTGACGTCCTCGACGTTGCGGAAGTACTGATAAAATTCATACGGCGACGTCTTGTTTTTGTCGAGCCAAAGCGCGCCCTTTTGCGTCTTGCCCATTTTTTTGCCGTCCGAAGTTTCGAGCAAAGCCAAGGTAAGGGCATATGCGTCCTTTCCCTCCTTGCGGCGAATAAGGTCGGCTCCCGCAAGCATATTGCTCCACTGGTCGTTTCCGCCCACTTGAAGCTTTACTCCGTACTTTGCGTGCAGCATATAAAAGTCGTACGCTTGCATGAGCATATAGTTAAATTCGAGGAAGCTGAGCCCCTTTTCCAATCGGGCTTTGTAGCACTCGGCGGTGAGCATCTTATTGACCGAAAAGGACGTACCGACCTCACGCAAAAACTCGATATAGTTGAGGGGGAGCAGCCAATCGGCGTTGTTGAGCATTATGGCTGCGTTCTCTCCGTCGAAGCGGATAAATCGCTTTAACTGCGTAACGAAAGCCTCGCAGTTGTGAGCGATGGTTTCTTTCGTCATCATGGACCGCATATCCGTCCTGCCCGACGGGTCGCCTATCATAGCCGTGCCGCCGCCTATCAAGGCGATGGGCTTATGCCCCGCCCTTTGCAAGTGCGCCATTGCCATTATGGGTATATAGTGACCTATGTGGAGGCTGTCTGCCGTGGGATCGAACCCCACGTAAAACGGGACGCTTTCGCTATCCAACAGTTTACGCAAGTCGTCCTCGTAGACGGTCTGCTTGATAAAGCCCCTGCTATATAATGTGTCAAGTACGTTCATCGGTTTTACCTAAACAATCTTTCCTTTATTTCTTGATTTTGGCGATCTCTTCCTTGAACATATCGCCGAGCCTATGTATACCCAAATCGATGCGCTCTACGGTCGCATTGGAGAAGTTGAGCCTTATCATATTCTTTACGTCGGCAGCGGGATAGAACACCTCGCCTTGAATGTATGCCACGTCGTGCTTGATCGCCTCGGGAGCAAGCTTGGTCGTGTCGATGGGTGCGTCGAAGCCGCCCCAAATGAACAAGCCGCCCTGAGCGTTGACGTAAGAAAATTCGTCGGGCATATACTTGTTGATAGCGTCTATCATTGCGTTTTTACGTTCGCGATAGATGGGCATGCTCTTTTCGATGTTGGGGAACAAATAACCCCTTTTGAGGTACTCGCATACGATAAGCTGCGAAAGGTTGGAGGTCGATACGTCGACGCCCTGCTTGCCTATGGTGAGTTTTCGAATGACTTCCTTGTCACCGACGGCTACGCCCATTCGAAGTCCGGGCGAGAGCACCTTGGAAAAGCTGGTAAGATATACGACATTGCCCGCCGTATCGAAACTCTTGATCGAGGGAACAGCCTCGCCCTCGAAACGAAGCTTGCTGTACGGGTCGTCCTCGAGCACCATCACTCCGTACCTTGCCGTAAGGGATGCGATCTGCTTACGATTGGCAATGCTGTACGTCTTGCCGGTGGGGTTGGAGAATGTGGATACGCAATACAAGAATTTGGGCTTATATTGAATGATTTTGTTTTCGAGGTCGTCGATGTCGAGCCCGTCGTCATTGGCATTTACGCCGACTATCTTGGCTTGATAGGAGTCGAAGATCTGAAGCGCCGTAAGATACGTGGGGTTCTCCACAAGAACGACGTCACCCTTGTCTATAAAGACCTTGCTCATAAGGTCGATACCCTGTTGTCCGCCGCTTATTACCAACGTTTGATCGAGCGAAACATTTTCGATCCCGGCGGTCTTTACGTAAGAAATGAGCTGCTCTCTGAGCGAAACAAAGCCCTCGGTCGTGCCGTATTGCAAAACCTCGGTCGCTTTGCCCTCGCTGAGCAACTCGTGCGCAATCTCTTGAACCTCTTTTTGGGGAAGGCATTGAGTTGCGGGGAAGCCGCCCGCAAAGGAAATAATTTCGGGACGAGTCAAAAGTTTGAGAATTTCTCTCGTCGCCGCACCGTTAAGCTTGCTCATTCTTTCGCTGTAATTGTAAACCATATATCCTCTCCTTACAAATAAATGTAATCATCGCACCGTGTGCGTTAATCCCTGATTTTTCAACGAGTATTTTCTACCCACAATAGCCGTAGCTATCCTTATACCATTATAATACATTGCCTCAAAAAAAACAAGCGTTTTTATTGATTTCTTCTCAGTCCTTTGGGATATAAATTTTTATACCTGCCGTCCACGCCCTTAAAGCCCCCTATCGCTCCGCCCAAAATCGTTATCGCCCCGTAGCCGACGCGGTCACCGAACAGTTCCTCGCCGTGAAGATAGCGGCTCAGTTCCTCTTCGCTCGGCTCGAAGTTATACATTTCGCTCCCGTATGCCGAAAAGAAGTTGTGGTCGGGCTTGAACACCTTGCCCTCTCTCCTGCCTATTCTCACGCCGCCGAGGGCGACCTTGCCGCTTAGTTCAAAAGGCAGCGCCGGCACGTAAAAAATCCCGTTATGCTCACTGTACGGCAACGTTTTGCCTATTGTATCAAGCAAAAACGCGTCGACCTCTTTGTCGGAAGCGCGCTTTGTCGCCTTGGGCGGTTTGCTTTCGCCCCCGCCTCTTTTGGTCAATGCCGCAAAGAACTGTCCCTCGCCCGAGGCAAGGTGTGGATAGAACCTGCGCATCCGCCTGTCGGTAAGATATGCAGTGAAATCCGCGACCGTGCCGCGCGGCTCGACAAGTTCATAGTCGAACTCGGACATAAAGTCGTCGATGACGTCCTCGTTCTCCCGCTTGGAAAAGGTGCACGTGGAATATATGAGCGTTCCGCCCCTTTTGAGCACCTTGTCCGCGCTCCTTATTATTGCCTTTTGCCTAGCGACGCAACTTATCGAGTGCGCCTTGCTCCACTCCCTTACCGCCGTTTCGTCCTTGCGGAACATCCCCTCGCCCGAGCACGGCACGTCCAAGAGCACGACGTCGAAAATCTCGCCGTATTTTTCGATCTCGCTCGGGAAAAAGTTGGTGACGGCGACGTTTTTAAGCCCCATTCGCTCGATGTTGCCTTTAAGCGTAGCCGCGCGGGCGGGATTTACCTCGTTGGAAACAAGGCAGTCGACCATGCCCGAGAGCGCTATCGTCTTTCCGCCCGGAGCCGCACACATATCGAGGGCGATCCCCCCCTTTACGGGAAAGGCGGAGAGCGTCGCCATCGCCGACGGCTCTTGCATATACATCAGCCCCGCATGATGGAATGGGTGATTGCCCCACTTTTCGTCCTCTCCGAGATAGTAACAATGCTCGGCGTACGGAACCGCCTCTCTTTTCCCCATGGCGCCGAGCAACACCTCGTCGCTCACTTTGAGCGTGTTGACCCTGAATGCTCGCGACGGCTTATTGTCGAATGACGAAATAAATGCCTCGAAGTCGGGCACGATATTCTTTATTTCCGCGATAAATTCAACGGGCAGATCCATGCTTCGATTGTATCACACTCCGAGGCTTTTGGCAAGTCTTTTTTTGACATTATATTTGACACTTGCAAAAAAGCGATCGGACGCCGTAAAACGAAGGCATCAAACCGCTTTTTAACAAAAGTGTTGCCGTTAAATTGTCATTATGTCTCGTTTAAGACGAGAACTTGCAAATCAAAATTCGTTTCTTTTGGGAAGTTCGACATCGGGCAAGACCGATGTTCTTTGCGGAGTGTCGTTTCCTTGCTCGCCGTTATCGAACGCGTACGGAAGTGTGGTATACTTTTTGAAGAGCGATCTGAACTGCATTTCGCTTGTCGAGCCGCCCTCGGCATACACTACCACGCCTTGACTGTCGATCACTATGTTTTGCGGTGCGCTGGTAAAGCCGAACTTCTCGCAAATGTTGTTGTAATTATCGTCGCTTTCGCCATCGGGCGTCATATCCTGAACGACATAGACGGAATCCGGAACATTGTACCATTTTATCCAATCGCGTTTTATGGACTCCGGAGTGTCATAATTTACCACGTCGAGCATTATCATAGCCATATCGTCTTTGTAAAGGTCATACGCGGAGAGCAGTCCCGGCATTTCGCCTTGACAAGCGCCGCAAGTCACAAAGAAGAAGTTAAGCAGCACCATCTTTTTGGTTGCGAGCAGTTCGCTCAGCTTTACCGTTTTTCCCGTGACATCCTCAAAGGTGTAATCATGCAAAACGGAGCCTAAGGTGTATTTTGTATTTTCGGATATCATTGATGCGGGCAACAATGATGCATCGACCGTAAGTTCCTTTTCGATTGCGCCCGGAGATATGGTATAGTTTTGTTGAGCCTTATAGCCCTCGGGCAGTCCCTCGATTGTCGCCGTATACCGAGCGGGTTCGAGCGAAACCGTCATGATGCCGTTGGCAAAATTGTTTCGTTCGGACGCGGCGACAACTTTGCCGTCGTCGTCCTTGATCGTTATTTGCACCTTTGAAAGATCGGCTTTGAGTATCTCATGGTTGGGGCGAACGACCTTGAACTTGTATTCGACCTTTTGACCGCGCACGAGCATCGGTATTTCCTCTTCGTCTTTGACCTCGGAGCATCTCGTGCAATGCACGGAACGCTTGCCGACGGCTTCGAATGTAGGCTCGATGTCGATAACGGGCTCGGACTGCCAATCGTGATCAAGCGCGGGAACGGGGAGTTCTTGAATCGCGGGAATATTACCCTTTTCGTCACCGTCGCAGTTTTGACGGCTGCATTTGACTATTCTGACGCCCTCCTTTACGCAAGTAGCCTCCTCGATTATCTCGCTCGAACCGGTAAAGTCATGCCCGAGCGGTTCGATCACGGTTTTGACCTCTTGCTTGCAAACCTTGCAAACCTTGACGTCGAGTCCCGCTGTATTGCACGAAGCGACCTTTGTCTTATTGAAGTCGGGTTTAAGGTCATGTTCGGTTTTGTTGAGCCGTGTTGTAATTTGATTGCCGCAACGAAGGCACTTGGCAATGCCCTCGCCGAATTGCGTACAGGTCGGCTCGACAGTCACGATCACGTTGTCCATGTCCAAGTTGTGACCCGACTTTTCACACTCGGACTCGTTTGGTGCACAGGCGACGAGCGATACGCACAGCGCCATCAACACCATCATCAAAAAGAAAATGCTTTTACTTGACGACTTCATAGTAACCTCCTTTTAAGCGAGCAGAAAATAGCCCGATGCTTGGTCGTAATAAAAAGTAAACCTAACTCCCGACTCGTCATGAGTTACGAGCGTTATTTTGTTTTGACCGACGCTGTAATAGCCCTCGTATACCATGCCGTAACGGTCGATATAAGTGATCTCGCCGTAATAGCCGACGGAGAGGTGCGACCAGTCGTCGGAATCATATTCGCCGAACACGTCGCTGTTGTATGTGCGATATTCGAAGTACGTGCCGCCCGTGCTTTCGCTCTCGATATAGATCGCAAAGTAAAATCCGGCGGTCGGATTGGTATCGTCCTCATATCGGTAACTTACGTCACTGATCTCGGGCGCCTGTCGGTACGTACCCGTGCCGATAAGTTTGTCGCCGACGTCGTAAAGTTCGGCTTTGCCGTTGCCGTCAAGATAGATGTAGTTGCCGGGACGCTCGCCCGCCTTCCAATAGGCAAACGAGCCGAATATGAGCTTCCTTTCTTTAAGGTAGGACATTCCGCCATCGCCCGTGACGATATTGAATACAAACGAATTGGAAGCTTCGCCCTCAGTGTAAGTAAAGACAATAACGTCACCTTTATCGTCCTCGATATAGGCGTGGGTCTGGATATCCGTCTTGTCGAAGCGAGCCCTTACCATAGCGCCGCTGTATTCGGGCGTGCCGTCGTCATCGACATCATAGGTGGCATCGTGGATCCGATATCCGTCGCCATGCAATTTTCCACCGTCCTCGGTGTACCAATCACCCAAATACGCATCGCTGTATTTGTCGTATACGAGATATTCGTCACCCCATATCGACTCGAATGTGCCAAGCAAGAGCCTGTATATCATACCCGTTTCGTCGGTGATCGTGTACTCTCGGAAATCATCCGTCCACTTGTTCGTTTTTTCCATGGAGCCCTGTTTGGTGTTGGCAAGGAAGCCGCTGTCAAATGATACGATGGTCACCTTATCCGCGCCGTCGTAAACTATGTAGTCGTAATATTCGCCGCCGCTCTCGGGTCCGAATGTCATAAAGAATACGTCGTCGGGCGTGTAGAGATAGTATAAACCGGCGTCCTCCGATACATTTATCATTTTTTTCGTAGCGGCATCCTCTTTGAGATAATACTCTACGTCGTTGCACTCGAATACGATGATTATCTCCATTCGGTAAAATTCGCCCTTGAGTTTATTCCCGTTGTCCAAAGTGAACTCGGCGACATTGCTGTATCCGTCCGCCTTAAAGTTTTCGAGGTCAAAGTACATATCGTCGTCGCGCTCATAGAATGAGCCGACTTCGTTTGTCGTGCCGCCCTCCGTCTTAAAGGTAAAGTCGGAGTACATCTCTATGAATTGATCGAGCGAAGCCTGAAATCCGTCGCCGCCGAAATATTCGAGCAGGTCGCTCGCCCAATGCAAGTTGTGATACTCGTATTCGTTGTCGGTCCCTTCCACCTTTTTGTAAGTGCCCTCGCCCACGTAGTCCGCCTCGCCTATGCCCATGGGAATGGCAAGATATGCCTTGTTTGTCCCGTTTTCGAGCAAAAGCCTTGCGGGGAAAGGATTGGCAAGTTCTTCGCTCACATATGCGTAGTCGAAGATAAATTTGCCCGAGGTCTTAGTAAACAGCTTTTCGTCGACGTTTATATCTCTGTAATAGTACAGCGTGATATCGTCGTCGAGTCTGAAAGTATAGAACTCGAGTATCTCGCCTTTGGAATATCCGTAGGATACGTTTTGATACGTCTTGCCGTCGACCACGCACGTCGCTTTGCTCGTGTTGGGGTCTACGGTTATTCCCTCGGCAATCTGCACCTTCTCGAGCGTGCCGTCGCCGGTGTCCGTAACGTACTCGGCGGTTCCCGGTCTGCCGTTTTTGGCGATCTTAAAGTTCATTTGGCTGTCATCCGCCATGTTTTGATAGTGATACGTGTCGTCGACTTCGGTGACCGTTCCCGTATACATGGGTGCGTATACGCCGACCATCTCGCCCGAAGAAAGAGATTGATCGCTGATCTTGACAAGGATCATCGTTTCGTTGTGCTTACCTACCAGCAACATGATAAATGCATCGCTGTACGTTTCGCCGCCGATGGTTATGGCATTATCGAAGATATACAGTCCGCCCGCCTCGTTTTTGGGCACACTGCCGAAAAATGCCGCAGTAACAGTGCCGTAGTTGTCTTGCGTTATTGCGTAATAGATGTCCTCATCGGCGCCCTTGTAATCGAAAGCTATAAGCCAGGTCTTTAAGGCATCTCGGGTATCGAAAGTCATCCACCAAGTGTGAACGACCTCGTAAGTGCCCTCATGCTTGACATTTTTACTATCGGTGTAAATGCCCTTGCCGAAGCCGTTGAGATAGAGCGTGGGGGCAAGTTGTCCGTAAAAATCGCTACGTTCGAACTTGCGATCGTCGACTATTCGGAACAGAAAGTCCTCGAGGTGAGTGTTTCCGAACGACATGACGCATTCATATGCGCCGTCCTCGTTTATCGTATACGTGCCGCCCGCCTCGAGAAGCGGCTCGCCGGTTATATCGTAATACGTGGGATGATCGGGGTCGAAAGTGTATGTAAAATTACCGAGTCCGTCCAACGTGATCATAGGATAATTTCCCTTTGTCGGAAGATACGTGCCCGCCTCCTCCATGTTCTGCAAGATAAACACGGTTTTGTTACCCGTCGTTTCGAAGATAAAGCGGAGGATAAAGTCGTTGTCGCCCTTAAACACATAATAGCCCGATTCGACATCGAACTCCACTTCGCCGTTATATGAGGTCGAATTTTCGTCGACGTATGTAGCGGCATATCTCTCCTTTATTTCAAGCGTTTTTTTGCCGGATCTGTCCGAAAACTCTTTCATGAGTCCGACGTTGAAGTAATAGAACTTCTCGCCCGTGATCTTGCCCGAAAGAATGACCTCGTCGCCCTCTTTGAATGTGAATATCTTGGTGTCGGGATCGTATTCTCCCGTTTTTTCCTCGATACCTCGGCGCGCAAGATAGATCACGGTGGGATCGTCCTCGCTTATCCTGAGATAGTCCTTACCGCCCAAAGCGTCGGAAATCCCTTCCGTTTCGACATATTGCGCTTTTAACACGGTGTCGGCATTGGGCATGACGGTGTTTTCGTCGATAGGCGAGTCACCGAGATACCAAGCGTCAAAGGTCATACCGAAATCGCCTTGCGGTACGAGGTCCTTGACGGCTTCGGCAATCTTTGCGCCCTCTTTGAGATATATGTAACCCACGGAAAGCGTGCCCGTGCCTACGTCTAACGTAAGCTTTAAGCCCGTCGCCCACCTTGCATAGTAGACGGTGTCCTTATTGGGTGCGGCGATCTTACCGCGAAACACCTCGCCGTTAAGAGTGACATCGGCGCTCCAACCGTCGAACACAAACACTTTGTCGCCCTCGGTCTTATTGTCAAGTTCGGGAAGAACGACATCCTCGCCCGACGTTGTCGAGATAACTCAAAAAAGGAAGGGCAATTTATGAAGAATACAAGAAAAACTTTTGTAAAATCGATACTTATGCTCTTGATCGTCGCAATGGTTTTGTCGGTTGCCGCATGCAACAACAGCCGTACCGTAACTTTGTCTTTTGAAACAAACGGCGGCGGAAGCGTCGAAGCCATTACTTTACAAATTTCTTGCTTTGTGATATAATCGATTACGGAGGAAATTTACCAATGACTATTACGACGCAGTTACCGATGCAACCGGCGTTGCTCACTTTGAAGACGTGCCGGACGGAGAATACAGCGTCCAAGCTCCGAGAGTTGTGTTTACCGGCGGTGAACTTGTGGAAAGCGCCCTCCCCAACGACCAAGAATTGACTCTCAACGCATATTCCGTTGAGGTGGACGGCGGCGACGCTACCATAGAAGTAAAACTGTCCGAAAGAGCAACAACTCCCGAAGAATAAACCGTCTTGGGGATAAATCAAAAAGGCGTGGCTATGTGGTCACGTCTTTTTGATTTGTTTCGCTATTACAACTTCTTCTTTTATGGTGAACGGCGTTCGCCATGACCGATATCGCTTTGGAAAACCTTATTATTTTTTGCGTCAGATCCAAATTGCTTGCTCCGCGTCAAAGCAAATTCAGTGTATTTGCCTTATATCGAAATACAGGACGGTCTTTTTGTCCGAAAGGTCGCCGTCCATATGATAATGTCCGAAGTACCAATGCTCGTAGGTCGCCGCGTCCTCGATATTCGAAAGCAGCTTGTTTTCGGGATAAGTACTCATCATAGTCGTGCGTGTTTTAAGCGGCGGATAATAAAGAGCTTTTTCGTCGCAAGAGTGCGTTATTATAAAGTCCACCTTGTTTCCGCGAACGCTTAAATTGGAAAGAGCTTCGTCGAGCTCTTCATGGCTCGGTCGCTCGCGGCTCCACCAATCCGCATTCTCATGTCGCAAGCATCTGTCGATACTCGTCGCCCCGCCGAATGAAAGGAACGTCTTGCCCTCTATGTCGTAGATCTGACCTCGCATAAGGTGAATGATGTCGGGCTTTATAAAATGGACCTTGCCGCCGTGCCAATGCTCTACCTTGTGCTCGTCGAGCAAGTCGAAATTCTCGTGATTGCCGTCGACGAACAGCACGGTAAAAGGCAAATCGGAATACGGTTTTAGGTCCTTTTCAAGCGTTTCTCTGTCCCAAACCGCACCGAAATCGCCCGTTATTATCATATAGTCGTCTTTGGTAAGATCGTCGCGCTCTCTTGCAAACGCCGCCAGCTTGCCGAAGTTATGCTGCCCGTGCGTATCTCCCGTTACAAAAATCATAGATCCTCCTTATTGGTTTTAATAATTATAGGCTCTTGTAATAAATTTATGACAGTGTTATAGTCTTGGATACATCTGTTTATCCAATTGTCGAAATCCGAGAAGTCGGTAAAGTCCATAGGATTTACTTCGGTCCTCAAAACTCGGTTGCAATAAACGGCGTTGTTACAAAAAACGATCAACTTGTCTTTATTCGCCGCTATTTTTCCCACAATTTCGGACCTCAAATCATAATTTACGACGTTATGTTTTGTGCCGCAGATCCAGCACTTGACCCATGCGGAAAAAACTCTCTCACGGAAAAATATTCCGAGTTCGACAATCAATCCCGTTTCCGTAACCTTTCGCAAGAATGTCTGCACATATTTCCCTTGATAGATACTCGTATCCGGTTCGCCTACCCCTATTTTCGCCGCCTTTTTACCGATTTCGTCGATCGCATAATGCTCGAACACTCGGCAGTTGCCGAGCAGCTTGTCAAACTCGAAGTTTTTGTAGTTGTAAAGTAAATCGAATATGCCGACTATGTATTCGATATAGTCGTCCAAAATGGCATTTTCGGTGTTTGAATAGGCGGAGAAAAAGCGATATATGGCTTCGATATCGTAAATTGCCCATTTCTCGTCAATGCCGCTTCTTTCCTTTTCGCTTACAAAGGCGGTTTTATAAAACACGTAGTGACATTCGACGTCTTTGTCTTTCCTTAACTTGTCCGCATAATTGTTGACATCGCCGTAATATCTATTTAGCTGATCGTCATGCACGTCGGAATAGGTTTTGTCCTCGATGGCGATTAGATACGTTATGTTGCCGCAATCCAGCCGAACGCAAATATCCAAGTAGTTCCACTGCTTCAATATTCGGCAGTCCGTTATTTCGCCTATCGGCTTATTGACGAATTTTGTAAGCAACGCACGGGCGACCTCTCTCACCTTGCCGTTTTCGCAATCGTAATTGGCGAACAGCCAACACAAAAATGCGTCTTGCGACAGTTCTTTCGTGGCGTATGTAAACAGATTTGTCTTTTCTTTCCCTGTCATGTTCTGTCCGCGTAAGGCTATACCGTTTCGTGGAACATCTTTTCGAAGTCCTCTTCCGTCATCAAGACATGACTTTTCTCATTGCCGAAGTAGGGAGTTATGAACTTTTGCTCCTCGAAGAACGCTATGATATTCTCTGCTTTGTTATATCCGATACTCAGCTTTCTTTGCAATATCGAACAGCCGACTTCGCCCGATTTTATGAATATCCGTAGAGCCTCTTTTAGCAGTTCGGGCTGCTTGTCGAACCCGATGTCCGAATATGCCGAATATGATTTACCTTCCTTATTAAACTCGGGTATGCGCATATCGGCGGTTACGTATATCTCTCTTGCCTTTGTGCCCTCCAACGGACCTATGAGCCCCTTTTCTTCCAAGAGGTCCAATATTCGAGATGTCCGCCCATATCCTATCTTAAAATGTCTTTGAATGTCGGAAGCCGACGCAACTTCGGTATCGATTATGTACTCTATTATATCTTTCAGCAACGGGTCCTCTTCTTCGAAGTCTATATCGAAAGTATTTTCCGTTTTATCATCTTCGTCTATATGTATCTTGTCGAGTTCTTGCCGTATTTTCGTCAAGGCATCGACGTCTGCGGGAAAGCCGAAAAGCCCGAATGTAAAATCGATTTTTGCGACGTTCGCCCCGAATAACTTTGTAAGAATTTTTATATTCTTTGCCAAGTGAAGCGGAATTTCGACTTTTTTGAGTTTGTTGCATCCTTTGAATGCGGAAAGAGCCACCCGCTTAACACTGCCGGGTATGTGTAACTCGGTAAAATTCTTGCCATCGAAAGCGCCTGCCCTTATCTCGGTTACGCCATCGGGTATCCTGACACACTTGTCACTGCCGATATATTTAATCAGCTTTTTGTCCTCGATCTCGAATTGAGTGTTGTCGTAATTATCCATCGTTGCCATTTGTTTTTCTCCTTGTACTTTTATTTTTTGTACTTTTATTTTATTTGCTCGATCTTCCGATCCCCGAATTCAGGCGTCACCCTCGGGCGGTCCTTCAAAGCCGCTAAACCGATCGGACTGCGGTGGAGCAATCGATAAAAGTTTCTTTTTATCGCAAACAAAAAAGACACCTTTTACGATGTCTATTGTAAACAAAACGACATTTTTTGTCAAGCAAAAATACGGCTGTTAGAGAAAAAATATTCAGCCATTTTAATTTGAATTATACAGTATAGTCAAGTTTACCACAAATAAAATATCCTGTCAACCGTAATAAGCCCTTTTTCGCAAATTTGTAAAAATTTTTTTAATTTGCCGCCATTATGACTTTTCGACGGCTTGCAGTGCGCTCATCACCTTGCTATAAACAGTCTTATTGGGCAAATACTTTTCGTTGGAAAAGATGGCTATGCCTTTGCGGAAAAAGTGCTCGGCAACAGCCGCAGCGACAGCGGCGCTGCGGGACTGACCGTACATGCATTGGCAGATCAAAACGTCCGCCTTATCCTTGACATCGTACACAAATTCGGCTATTTGCCTTGCCTGTTCGTCGGTTATGGGCTTGTATCCGTCTTTGTCCGCTTCGCTAAGCCTATTAAACTCCGTTAGAGTTATATCGTCGAAGTGAAGTTCGAGAAAAAATTGCGGCTTGTTTATAAGCGACGGCGGGTCGTCGTCACAGTCGCCTATGCTTATCAGCGCAACACGTCCGACAAACGGCGTCTTGGCAAGCCGCTCTATCTGCTTTTTGCCGCAAATTTTAAGCTTCATTTCCGCCCCTTACATAGGACCCGACCATAAAGCGTCAACGCGGGTCACTGTTCCTTTTCGAGTTGAGCGGTTTGATCGGCAATGCGAAGCGCTTCGAGCATGGCGTCGATATCGCCGTTCATGAATTGGTCGATCGTATATATGGTCATGGAAATTCGATGATCGGTCACCCTGCCCTGCGGGAAGTTGTACGTCCTTATTCGTTCGCTTCTGTCGCCCGTTCCCACCTGGCTCTTGCGGTTTTCGGCGTACTCCTTGTCGACCTTGGATTGATAGTAGTCGTAGAGCTTGGATTTCAGCACCCTCATCGCTTTCTCGCGATTTTTGATTTGGCTGCGTTCATCCTGACAGGTCACGACGATGCCCGTCGGCAGGTGCGTCATACGCACGGCGCTGTCCGTCTTGTTGATATGCTGACCGCCCGCGCCGCCGCTTCGATAGGTGTCGATTTTAAGGTCCTTTTCGTTTATTTCCACGACGACGTCCTCAACCTCGGGCAAGACCGCCACGGTTACCGTCGAGGTGTGTATCCTGCCTTGCGTTTCGGTATCGGGGACGCGCTGAACGCGGTGCACGCCGCTCTCGTATTTAAGCTTGCGATACACGCTGTCGCCGAAGATCTGGAACACGGCTTCCTTTACTCCGCCGAGTTCGGTGAGGTTGACGTCCACGTCCTCGACCCGCCACCTGTTTTTTTCGGCATACATCTTGTACATTCGCATAAGTTCGTAGGCAAAGAGAGCCGCCTCGTCGCCGCCCGCGCCGCTGCGAATTTCGATAATGACGTTCTTTTCGTCGTTGGGATCGACGGGCAAAAGGAGAATTTTGAGTTCGTTCTCGATCTTTGCGAGTTCGTCCTTCTTCTCGTCCAATTCGATCTTGGCAAGCTCGATAAGTTCAGCGTCCTTTTCTTCTTTTATAAGCTTCTTTGCTCCCTCGATGTCCGACTGAGCCTTGATGTACTCGTTGTACTTGGTGACGATGGGTTCAAGCGAAGCGTGCTCTTTTACCAGCTTGGTCCACTCCTTGTTGTCCGCTATCACTTGCGGGTCCGAAATAGCCTCGCTGAGCGAATCGAATTTTGCTTTTATGTTCTTTAATCTGTCCAAATTCATTTTATACTTGTCCTATAATTACTCTGTCGTTGCCGTCGAGGTCCTTGATCACATTTATGTCGGTAAAGCCGAAAAAGTGCATAAGATTGCTTACGCTGCTCGCTTGGTCGTATCCGATTTCGAGCAGAAGTTTTCCGCCCGATTTCAGATAGCCCGCCGCCGAGGTGACTATCTTTTTGTAAAAATACAGTCCGTCGTCACCGCCGTCGAGAGCAAGAAGCGGCTGGCAACGCACCTCGGGTGAAAGCAAGGGTATGTCGCCCGACGGTATGTACGGCGGGTTGCACACTATCATATCGAACGAGGAACCGGCAAATTGCGAAAAGAGGTCGCTTTGCCTTAGCTCGACGCCCGTCCCCGCGAGGTTTTTGCTCGCCACTTGGAGAGCGTCGACCGATATGTCGCTTGCTACGACGTGCGCGGGCGTTTTCTTGGCAAGAGCCAAAGCTATGCAACCCGACCCCGTGCACATATCGAGCACGTCGAGCGGCTCGGTGCCGATAAGTTTTATCGCCTCTTCCGCGAGGATCTCGGTTTCCATGCGGGGAATGAGCACGTTTTTGTTGACGAAAACGGGATATCCGTAAAAGTTGGACATTCCGGTAATGTAGTCAAGCGGCTCGCCCGCCTTTCGACGCGAACACATCTGCTTTATGCTCTCGAACTGTTCGCTCGTGATCTGAATGAGCATGGACAGTTGAGCCTTGTCGATGTGGAGCACCTCGCACATTATCCACTCCGCCTCGACGGGCTCGGCGGAAGAGAGGTTGCGCCTTATATAAGCCTTGGCGTCCGTAACGTCGATCTTGTCGAAAGAGTGCACGGGCGCGTTCTTGTCGTTTTCGAGGCGCAAGGTCGTCAAAAAACTGCGCATGGCGACCTCCGCCATGTCGTCGGTGGGGATTTTGGTCGTGAGCCCTTGAAGAGCCAACCCGGGCGCCCGAAGCGCACGGGTGAAAGCGTTTTCGTGCTTTGCCAACGCTTTGAGCACCTCGTAGCTTATGCCCGCAACGAGCGGCAAAAAGGCAAGCTTGATGAGGATAAACACGAACGCTTCCAAGATATTGCTGTTAAACACTCCGTCGAAGATCGCGCTTAAACCCCAATTGATAAAGGCAAAGACGATTATCGACACCACCATGACGATAAACAAAAAGGTCGTGCCGCAACGATTGTGTCGAGTTGAACACTTTTGTATATTTTCGACCGTGAGTTCCATTCCGCTCTCGTAGCAATTTATCGTCCTATGCTCGGCACCGTGATACATAAAGGTGCGCTTTATGTCCTTTATCTTTGACACGAGCAAAAGATACACCACGAAAATCACTATGCGAACAAAGCCCGAAATGAGGCTTTTTACAAGCACGTTGTCGAACACGTAGTCATTAAACAGCCTTGCGAGAACCTCGGGCAGCACCATAAAGAGCAAAACAGCGAACAACACGCCCAAAAAAACGGCAAATGTCATCGCCGTATTGCTTACTTCCTCCTCTTCCGAAGCAAGAACTTTCGCCGAGCGCGTTATGGTGGATATGCCCATAACAAGCGACGCGACAAAAGCCACCACGCCTCGAATAAGCGGTACGCGATTATACCACCTTTGCGGTTTGAGCCTTTCGGACTCCGTGCGGATTATGCCGTCGCTGTCACGAACGGACATCGCCATCGAGGACGGACCTCGCATCATAACGCCCTCAAGCAGCGCCTGACCGCCGATATTGGATACTTTGGACAAACTTATCCCCTCCGATAAAGAAAAAAACCATACCGCAATAAGCAATCATCGGTATGGTGGTAAATTATCAGTCCTTCTTGATACGTTTTTGATTGAACTTATCTATCCTGCCGCCGGTTTCGACATGCTTTTGCTTACCTGTGTAAAACGGATGGCATTCGCTGCAAATGTCGACCTTGATGACGTCGCCTTTCTTTGTGGAGCCCGATACGAATTTAGCACCGCAGGCGCACTCATAGACCACTTCGTGGTAGTTCGGATGTATATCTTTTTTCATAACATCTATCTCCTCTATAAATTATCTGAATAATTATAGCCCTTTACGACAATATTGTCAAGCAAAAGCACACGATTTTACGATTATTTTTCTTTTTATTTTGCCGAGCGGGACTTTTTTAGCGGAAGAAATCATTCGCCCACCCGAAAGCCCAAAGGAAAAAAGCTTATAAAAAATCTCTCCGCAATATGGGAGAGATTTTTTGGGCTTACTTAGCCTTATTTCCTTATTATTCGTAAAGGTTTTTAAAGGCGTTGGTTTTGTATACTACCGTGCCGTTACCCTCTTCATCTTCGGAATTGAGATAGTGGAACACTCTTTCATCTCTCCATACTTGGAAAGCGGCGTCCCTTGCGGCTTCGAGAAGTTCTTGCTCGATATAGTCCTTGACAAGGGTGTATCTTCCGGGCGTAGCGTAATCGTTAAGTCCGAGGGTATAGCCCGCCTCGTAGTCTGCGGCATAGTACATGATATGCACGCCGTAATCGGTGACCACGTAGTTGTTGTAGATCTGTCCTATGCTGTAACCCTCGCTACGGAATGCCCTTGCCGCTTCGGCGAACTCCTCCATATACGTTTCGCTGTCGCCGCCGAGGTCGTACTTAACGGCATAGCCATACTCGTTGCCGAAAATGCCCGGGTCGGTATTGTACTCGTAAATGAGCTCATCAAACGTCCTCTCGGCAACATACGGGTCTGCGCTCGCCATTGCCATTCGAGCCCTTACCTCCGACCAAATTTGATCCACGGTAAGCGGATCGGACTTGTCATCCTCGCCGTCAACGTGCTTGTAGGCGACGATGTTGTTGACCATGTTGTTCCTTGCCTTGATGTATTCCGCCTCGGTGCTGTTGTTCTTGATGTTGGTAAGTTGCGCCTGCTGAGCGTCGGAGAACGGAATGAGGATGTGTTTTACGTAAACATAGTTACCGTTTGCCTTGTAAAGCACAAGGTCATCTCCCGTAGCTGCGGTATCATAAGCCGAAGCGTCCTTATAATTTGTCATCTGCTCTTCGAGCATATTGGTGTACTTGTTGACGATCTCCTCTTCGGATACCGTAACGCTGTTTGTTACGTAATCTTGGAGCATCGTCATCTTTTGAGATACGATAGCCGAGTCGCCGTAAAGCCTTTTGACCATAGCGGTCTTGCCGAGAATACTGTACGCATAGCCTACGCCCTCGGTCCTTATCGCATTTTTAAGCATGGCAAGTTCGTCATCAAACTGCTTCTTCTCGTCGTCGGTGAGGTTGATTATCGTCAAGGCGTTGTCGTAGACCTGAGTGACAAGCCTGCTTACGCCCTCTCTTGCAAGCGAACGAAGTTGCTCGTCGCCGTGATTGCCCGGCAAAGCCGTCTTGTTTTCGGGCTTTTCGGTATACCACTTTACATCGGGAGAATTGTACCAATCGTCGTGCTTTACGCCGCTGCCGAAAGTAACGAACTCTCTCGTTTCGGTTTCCTCTTCGAGCGGCATGGTGGGATAGGTCGTATCGACAACCTCGGTTTCCTGAGCCTCGATAAGGCTTTCCTTGCCGGCATCGGTCAAAAGCTTGTTGTAAATTTCGTTGAGCATATCGTCAAGAGTATGATAAACGGATTGCTGAACCTCATCGATATCCTCTTGGCTCCAATAGATCTCCCTCATTTCCAAACGGAAATCCGCCTCGATGGTAACGAGTTCTACAAGCACAAGCTGCTCGACGAAATAATCCACCGTTTCCTGAGCGGACATTCCGCCGTAGGAAGTGCCGAAATTGTTAAGATAGTTGACAAGTTGCGCCTTGTAAATATTTACCTCTTCGGAAGTGTACTCCGTCGTTTCGGCGGCGTCGAGGGGCTCGTTATTTTCGTTATGAGTGCGAGTACCCCTTTCCGTGATGGGTTTTATCGTAACTATTGCTTGTCCGTAATCTCGCTCGTAGTTGTGTTTGAAAAGGGAGTTCTCGTAGGTGTAGCTGCAAGAACAAAGCAACAGCACCGAGAACATCAAGCAAACTATTATACATGCAATTCTTTTCATTGTTTTCCTCTTTCAAGAATTATTGATAGAAATTAAGATGCGCCCATAAACCCATGGGTACTATTAATTATACTTCATTACAATTAAAAAATCAAGGGTTTTAGCCCACTTCCCGACAATAAATCAAAAATTTTATCAATTTCTTTTGAGCGCCCGCCCCGCTGAAGCCTATGGACGGCGGCGAAAGCGAAATTGCACCGTCCTTAAATAAACGAGCCTTTTCGCTTAATTCCCTGCTTATGTCTTTGAGTTTGTCGAAGATGACTTTGGCGTCCGTGCGCTTAAACAGCACCTTGGTCGCCCCGACAGCGGCGCCGAGGTTCTTGACGAGCGCGGTTGCGATAAGGTTGACGACGGGTTTGGGCGCATCTCCGTAGATGTCTTTGAGTTCGCCGAGCAAGGCTTTTACTTCGTCGAGTGTGCATATAGACGCCATCTTGGTGTAAAACTCGATCCTGCGTTCGTCGCTCGTGATGTAGCCGTCGGGCACGTATGCCTCGAAGTCGATGGTGACCTTTACCTCGCCGACCTCTTTTTTTGCCCCGCCTTTAAGCTCCTCGACCGCCTCTTTGAGCAGTTTGCAATACATATCGTAGCCCACCTTTTCGAGATGACCGTGTTGCGCCTTGCCGAGCACGTTGCCCGCCCCGCGAATTTCGAGGTCGCGCATGGCGATCTTAAAGCCGGAGCCGAAGTCGGTAAATTGCGTGATCGCTTCGAGCCGCTTGTAGGCGGTTTCGGACAGTAGCCCCTCGTAGGTGAAAAGACGTAGGCAAGGCGATTGCTTCTGCCTATCCTGCCCCTCAGCTGATAGAGTTGCGACAATCCCAACCTGTCGGCGTCGATGACGATCATGGTGTTGGCGCGAGGCATATCTATCCCGTTTTCGATTATCGTGCTTGCGATGAGGATGTCGCTTCGCCCCTCGGCAAATTCGCTTACGGCGTTTTCGAGCTGCTGTTCTTTCATCTGCCCGTGCCCCACCGTTATCTTCACGTCGCCGAGCAACGACTTCATTCTCGCGGCAAAGAGGTCGATCTTTTCAACCCTGTTGTACACGATAAAGACCTGACCGCCCCGCCCGAGTTCCCTCATTACGGCGTCATAGACGAGGCTGTCGGAATATTCGGACACGTAGGTCTGTACGGGAATACGGTCGGCGGGCGGAGTGGATAGCACGCTTAGGTCGCGTATGCCCGTCATGGACATATGCAACGTGCGCGGAATGGGCGTTGCCGAAAGAGTCAAGACGTTGACGTTGCGTTTGAGCAGTTTGAGTTTTTCCTTGTCGGCGACCCCGAACCGCTGCTCCTCGTCGAGAATGAGCAGCCCGAGATCCTTGAACTTGACGTCCGAACTGAGCAGTCGGTGAGTTCCCACGGCGAGGTCGATCTTCCCCTTGGGCAGGTCGGAAAGCGCGCTTTTTATCGCCTTGCCGTCGTCCAACCTCGTGAGCGAGCAAATGTTTACTCCGAACGGCTCCATCCTTTCGAGCGCGGTCTTGTAGTGCTGCTTTGCCAAGATGGTGGTGGGCGAAACAAACGCCACCTGCTTCCCCTCGGATATGACCTTAAAAGCCACCCTCAAAGCGACCTCGGTCTTGCCGTAGCCCACGTCGCCGCACAGCAGCCTATCCATGATCTTGCCGCCGATGAGGTCGCTTAAACACTCGCTTTCCGCCGTGAGCTGGTCGGCGGTCGGCTCGTAGTCAAAGGCGGCGTCGAACTCGTCCTGCAACGTGTTGTCGGGCGAATATTTGTACCCCTTGCTCTCGGAGCGTTCGGCGTAAAGCTTGAGGAGCGAAAAAGCCATCTCCTTGACCGAAGCTTTTACCTTTTCCTTGATGCGGGCAAAGTCCGCTCCGCCTATCTTGCTCAGCTTGGGAGCCTCGCCGCCCGCTATGTAGCGGCTGAGGCAGTCGATGTTTTCGACGGGGACATAGAGCGTGTCACCGTCGCGATATTTTATTACTATATAGTCCCTTACGCAGCCGCCCATCGACATCTTGGCGACACATTCGAACATGCCTATGCCGTGAATGTTGTGCACAACGTATTCGCCCGGCTCGGGTATGGTAAAGACTTCCTTTTTGGCGCTGAGCCGCTTGCGTTCGCTCTTTTTGCTTACGAGGTCGTATGTACCTATTACGACAAGTCCGATCTCGCCGAACGCAAAGCCCGTTTCGAGCTTGTCGGCTGTGAGAATTGCGCTTACGTTGTTGTCGGCAAGAGAGGCGGACAAATTTTGCATCATCTTCTCGTCGCCGCAGCAAATCACCACCTTAAAGCCGTTATTGTTCCACCCCTTGATGTCGCCCACGAGAGAGGGCAAGTTGCGCCTGTACATAAGATTGGGCATGGGGATAAGCGAAATAACCGCTTGGGGGTCGAAAATGCGGTTGGCATGGGAGATATTTTGGAAGGCAAGCTTTGTCCTTTGCCTCGGCAAGGTCTTTACAAGCTGACCCTCCACGTACGGCGCGCCTTGCGATATGATGGTTTTAAGCCTCGACTCGTGCTCGCGTATCACCATCGTCAAGCTGTCGCTCACCTGCTTTGCGTCGTCGTAGACGATGTATTTTACGGGCACGAACTCCTCGAACGTGCTGTGCGGCAAAAGCGGTGCGATAAACGAAAGCGACAGGTCGTTGCCGCCCGAGGCAAGCTTAAAGGTTATGTCGCCGATTATATTGGAGTTATCCCCCTTAAGTAGGCTCAAGTCGACGCTATCCGACGACGTAACGAAAGTGGCGGGGCAGATCTCCGCCTCGTCTATCGAGCTTAGCGAACGCTGAGTGTAATAGTCGAACAGCTTTACGCTGTCCACTTCGTCGCCGAAAAACTCCACCCTTATCCCGCTTTCGTATATGACGGGCGAGATGTCGACAATGTCGCCTCGAATGGCGAACTGCCCCACCCCGTCTATATGCGTCACCCGCCTGTAACCCGCCTTTACCAGCCTACCCGAAAGTGAGGAGAAGTCGAACGAACCGCCCTTGCGAAGCGTAAAGCACATTTCCTTAAACATCTCTACGTCGGGATAAAGCTGGGTGAGAGCGGCAACGTGCGTCACTATTGCCTTTGCGCCCTTTGCTATCCTATACAGGGCCTTTATTCGCTCGATGTTATTTTCACCGCTCGTTATACGCGCATATGTCAATACGTCGTCAAGAGCGGGCAGATAAACGGCGTCCGCCATGCACGAAATTTGCGCGTACACTTCCCTCGCCGTAACGTAGTCGGGGCAGACATAGACAAATTCGGGCAAAAGGCATGATATAGCCGTCTTTTGCCCCAAGTGCGCATTGAGAACGGAAACGTCCTTTCCGTCATAAAGTTCGTTTATTATCTCGGCGGCTCTTCCGCCCGCCAAATAGTCGCTTACTTTGAACATATAAGCTTGATAATCTCATCGGCGGCAGCTTCCAAGGTCTTTGCCATTTGCTCCCTGTCGCTTTTGGGCACCTCGCAGAGAACGAAGTCAACGAGCGGCATTCCCTCGGGCGGCTTGCCTATACCCACCCGAACACGGGGGAACTGCTCGCTTTTTATAAGCTCGATGATGTTGCGCATCCCGTTGTGAGTGCCCGCGCTGCCGCTTTGCCTCACTCTTAGGCTGTAACGCGGAATGTCGATGTCGTCGTAAACCACGATGAGGTCGCTTATGTCGCACTTGTATTTAGCAAGCAGTTGCTTTACCGCCACGCCCGAAAGGTTCATGTACGTCTGCGGCTCGGCTAAGACGATCGTATCGCCGCCGATATACGCCTTGGCGACGAGGCTTTCGCACTCTTTCGTCTTGAACTTTACGTTTAGCTTCGACGCAAGACATTCCACAGCCAAAAAGCCCATATTGTGATGAGTATGGGCGTACCTTGCCTCGCAATTGCCGAGGCCGACAACGATTTTCAATTTATTTTACCTCGAACTCGTTGAGCGCCTTTATAAGCGCGTCTACGTCGATCCCGTGCGCCGAGGCTGCGGCTTCGATAGATTCGCCTCTCGATACCGGGCAGCCGAGACAGTGCATTCCAAAGCTGAAAAAGATATCTTCGCAGCCGGGTTTGAGTTGCAGAACTTCGTAAATTGTCATTTTTTTGTCTATCATATTTCTATCCTCCGATATATCTTTATTTTACCCAATAATCGGCAAAATGTCAAATTAAATTATAGTAATATTCGGACACTTTTTGCGGTAAAATAGATTGTAAAAAATAAAGGAGCGATTTTTATGTATAACGTAAGTGACCTTCTCGGCAAGCCGCTTATCGACCTTGCCTCGGCAAACCTGCTTGGCACCGTTGCAAATCTTTACTTCGACGAAAAATGTCTTAAAGGCACCTTGATAAAGCTATTCACCGAGGATGAGGAAATCAAGTTCTTCCCGCTAAGCAAGGTCAATATCAGCGGCGACGCGGCGGTTACGATGGGCGGCGAACTGCTCGATACCCCCGTCGGGCTCAAAAGCCCCGTCAACAGCTACGTCTTTAACCAAAACGGCAAGCTGCTCGGCAAGGTCACCGACATAATTATGGATGGACTGAAAACGGTCGAATTTGTGCTCGACAGCGGCAACATCGAGGCAGGCAAGCTGCTCTCGGCGGGCAACGTGCTTATCGTCAACGACGGTGCTAAGCCTATCCGCCTCAAAACGACAAAGCGTCCTCGGGCACAAAAGCCCCTCCCGCCCAAACGCTTCGCCCCCTCGTACGACTTTCTTCTCGGAAAAAAGTTGCAACGTACGATCACGGCTTCCGACGGAAAAATCATAGCCCACGCGGGCGAAAAGATAACGGGCGACACGATAAGCCTCGCTAAAACCGAGGGCAAACTCGTCATCCTCGCCCTCAATTCGCTTTAATCCACCCTTTTTGCACGCCCTTTTCGCCACGCGGTACTGCCACGTGGCTTTTCGCCTCGCGGCTTTCGCTTTATCTCATTGCGATGCCGCTTTTTGCCACGTCAAATCGGAATATCGAATTTTTATATGCAGCACGGCGTACGATATATTCGGACCCCATGTTTAGTCCCAAACGACTATCTCTTCGTTTTCGTAATGCCAATAGCTTAGCGACGGATTGTAGTTGTCGCCGTTCCTCGGATCGCTTGCCGAATAGTAGCTTATCGGCGTTTCGAGCAAAACGTTATTGTAACCATCTTTCTTTATTTGCTTCCACTCTTGCGGCGTTCCATGATAGTATATCATTTGCAAGGCGGTGCAATTTTCGAACAAATACTTACCCAAGCTGTTTGTATACTCACCGATCACAACGCTGCATAAGCTCGTACAATCTTCGAACGCGCTGTCGCCTATGCTCAATGCAAAATCGGGGATCGTCACGCTTTGCAAGGCGGCGCAACCGCGAAACGCTCCGCTTCCTATCTTTGCCACTCTTACGGGGATGTTGATACTTTTCAAGCCGCAACCGCTGAATGCATTTGCCCCTATGCCGGTCAGCATTTCATTCAATTCGATACCTTGTAAGCTTGCGCAACCCGAAAAGGCGCCGTCACCTATACTTATCAAGCCGTTCGGCAACCGAACGCTTTGCAAGTTCGTGCAGCCGCTGAACGCTTCGGTTCTTATATACTTTATGGCTCCGTCCATTACGATACTTTGCAAGTCGGTACGATCTCGGAACGCGTAATCGTAAATGTCGTAAGCGTTACTTGTAATATATTTGGGCAGAACAAGATCCGTTTCGGTGCCGTAGTAGCTAAGCAAATACCTTTCGTTCTTGTTTTTGTCTATATAAAACGAATATCCTTCCTCTTCTATTATTTTGGTGACGCCGTTTCTGTCATTGTAAATGTTCCTTGCGTAGTAGCCTATACTGCCGTTTTCTTCCGAGCCCGCCCGTATATAGATGTGCGAATTGTTGCATATCTCTATCAGCCTGTAACAACCGCCGAACGCCTCGAACCCTATGCTCGTCAGGCTAAGGGGAAGTTTTACACTGAGCAAATTGACGCAACCGGAAAATGCCTTGCCGCCGATCTTGGTTACATTTTCGCCTATATCCACTATACGCAAACTTGCACACTCGGCGAACGCCTGAAAATCTATGCTTGTTACGCCCGCTCCGATTTTTATTTTCCGCAAGTCGGAGCAGCCGTAGAAAGTGCTGTTTCCTATGCTCGTTACGCCGTCGCCTATAATTACGCTCTGCAAGCTGCTGCACCTGTAAAACGCATGATACCCTATGTCGGTTATTCCGCTCGGGATCTCGATGCTTTGTAGGTCGGAGCGCCAAGCAAACGCATAGTCGTAAAATACGTAATCGCCGCCATTGAAATTGTCGGGAAGAGTTATATTCGTTTCGGAGCCGTTGTAGCCGAGCAAATAGCTTTTGTTTTCTTCGTCCGTATAAAACGAATAGCCTTGATACTCCTTTATCTTACTGCCGCCGTTATCGTCACTGTATATATTCTTTGCGTAATAGCCCGCCGACCCGTTCTCTTTGGAGCCGACTTCGATATTGAGGCTCGAATTGTTGCGCACCTCAATAAGCTTATAGCATAGATCGAACGCATTGTCGCCTATGCGAACAACGTCGGCTCCGATAACAACGGCTTTTAAGCCGATACAGTCGCGGAACGCCTTATTGCCTATACAGGTTACGCCCGATAGATCCATGCTTTGCAAAGCCGAACAACCGCTGAACGCCTCGTCGTAAATTATCTTCGTTTCCTTGGGGATAGTAAATGTCGCTGCCGAAATATCCTTTACGCCGACAAGTACCAAGTGTTCGTTTTGACTGCCGCCCAAGTATCTTGCGTTTTCATCCTCGTAGTACGATAGGTTGGTACATCCGCCGAACGCTCCGCCCCCTATGCTCGTTACGCCGCTCGGAATCTCGATGCTCTCCAAATTGACGCAGCCCATAAAAGCACTGTCCCCTATGCTCGTTACGCCGCTCGGGATAAGTATGCTTTGCAAGTTACGGTAGCCATTAAACGCCCTGTCCCCTATGCTCGTTACGGGAAGATCCATATATGTGTCGGGAATAATGATATTTTTGTCCTTACACTCGCCCGTGCCCGTTACCGAATACGAATTTCGATCCTCGTTAAGTTCATAGCTTAACCCCTCCGAGGGCTTGCGTACATATCCGCATATCGTGCATTTATCGTCCTCATATATATGGGCGGCGTTGTCCTTTCTTTCCTCGCAGCCCTCGCACTTATGGAAGTGTTCATCGGCGTTAAAAGACCATTCGGAGGAAAAGTTGTGTTTATGTTCGGGCTTTTCTTCCTCGGGCTCTTCGTACCCGCACTCGGTACATACGCCGTCCTTATAGGTATGGGCGGCGTTGTCCTTTCTTTCCTCGCAACCCTCGCACTTATGGAAATGCTCATCGGCGTTATACGACCAATCGGACGAGAAGTTGTGCTTATGTTCGGGCTTTTCTTCCTCGGGATCTTTGTATCCGCACACGGTACATATGCCGTCCTTATATGTATGGGCGGCGTTGTCCTCGGTTTCCTCGCAGCCGTCGCACTTGTGGAAGTGCTCGCTTTCGTTATACGACCAAACGGACGAAAAGCTGTGCCTATGTTCGATCGGATCGTTCGGCTCTGACGGATCGTTACAAGCGGTAAATGTAAGCGAAAATATCGCTATGAGCGATAAAAATACTACCGACAATTTCTTTTTCATTTTTGTTCTCCTTGCCTGCGTATTTGTCTGTATGTTATCCGATTTTACGATTATATTGTACTATAAATCGCAAGCGTTTTATTGTCGTTTATCTGTTGATTTGATAAAATTTGTGTTAAACTCCAAAATACGGTACAAAAAAACAGTAAATTCTTTTTGAACTTACTGTTTTTCTCAGCCCTAAATCGGGTGCATTTTGATTTTTGCTTTTCGGCTTACCTGTTTACTTTGTACACGCCTCTTACGGTCGTTCCCGAATCGGTCGGGTCTGCAAAGCCGTGCGATCCCGAGCCCGTAATGAACCTACCGAGCAATTCGTTGACGACAGACATACTGCTGTCCGCTTGCTCGCTTATCGAGCCGGAAGATTGATCGATACCGATAAGATCCATAAGCGCTTCCTTTGCGCCGAGGCTCATATTGTTAATTACAAAGTCGCTTAAAATAAATCGATTTGCCCTGTATTCAAGGATAAAGGTGATATACATATCGTTCGGAACGACGCCGGCTAGGCTATTGTCGCCGCCTATGATCTCATCGCTGTCGATGTGGACGGTAAGCAATACGTAGGTCTTATTCGTATCCAACGTATAGCCCAGCCCATTAAGCAGCTGCCTATCCGCCTGTTGATTGGCTCCCTTTCCGCCGCTTGCAAGGATACTGAACTGCTCGATCTCGCCTATCTTTGCGTGCTCGGACTTAGCCATATAATTTACGGCGGCGCCGAACTTCCTATCGCTAACGCCATTGGTTGCGGCTTCGATAATGAACTGAGCCAAGGCTCTTTCATCGCCTATTACGTTGCTTTCGACGCTGTTGCGAATGACGCCATCCGACGAATACAAGCCTTGAAGCGCGCTCTTGACGGCTTCGGGCGTAGTTTCGGGCTCGGTGCAAACGGTATCTGTAAGGAACGTGAATATGTCGGGCAGTTTTACGACGGAATTGGCGGTGTCATACTCTATACCCTTGAAGTTGTCGTCGATCTCCGCGAATGCCGAGCGCACGCCGTCGCATGCAGCCAACAGGTTCCGCTCGATATCGATGTCGATTTCAAGCGTATTAAGTAGGTCGAGCAAGCTTTGCGTCTTGGATTCGTTTTTGTTGATGATGACGGCGTCGTTAAATCCCTCCGTTCGTCCGACCGTTATGTCGGCTTTAAGTTCGACAAGAACGGTTTCGGGCAAAAGGTCGGCTATCAAACTCTCCATAGAGTCCTCTTGCGTATCGCCGATCAGCTCTTTAAGTCCAAGCTTTATGCCCAATGTCAAATATCTGCTTCCGTCGCTCTCGGAGATCTTGGCGTAAAGCAAGCTTTCCTTGTCGAACTGCTCGCTGAGTTCCCCGAAGTCCACGTTGACGCTGTCGAACACAACCGTTCGGATGACAGCCGAGAACATATCGCAGCCGTCGTTGTCCTCGTCGTAAGGCTTGTTGGTAAGCCCGACTTTAAGGTCGCTTTGCCAGGACGCCGAGGTACTTAGTGCATTTGCTTTGAGAATATCCTTGTCTACAAGTCCGAGGAAGTCGATATCCTCGGTCACGCCGAGTTTGGTCTTGTCGCCGATACCGATTATGGCGAGCATCTGCGCCAAGCTGTACTCTTTGTTGCCGTTTTCGTTGCTTATGCCGTACTTGGAGTAAAGTTCGCTTAGTACCGCCTTTTCGCTCCTTGCGATGTAATCGTCGAAGCTGCCGTCGATATATACTGACATTGCTCCGTCCGACGTAAGCGGGTTCTCCTTAAATACGACTTGAAGCGCGCTCTTGAACTCCTCGGGTTCCATGTCGGGATACTGCTCTACGATGAGGTCCGAAACAATCCTGAACACGTCGGGGAATACAAGGTCGGACTCTTTGAGTTTAAGTCCCGGCAGGTTTTCGTACAATTGGTCGATAACTTCCCTTACGCCGCTCAACACGCTGTCGTCGAGGAACTCACCGAGCGTGAGGCTGTTGTCGTTTTCGTCCTTGAACACGCCGAGCGCACGCATCAGGTTGTCGAGCGCTTCCGCCTTGACGCCGTTGAACATAACCGTCGAGCGCTCTCTTTCGGTTGCGCCGAGAGTGATGTCAACGCCGAGCGTTATTACGAAATCGTCGGCTAAAAGATTGCCTATAAGTTTGCTTACTTTTTCGTCCACGTCAAACGAATCGAAGAGCGAACGCAAATTCAAGCTTAACGCTATATTAAGGAAGTTGTGACCGTTCTTTTCTTCGAGGTCGATAAACTCGATGTTGACATCGGACGGCGCTATACCGGCATCCGCCTCTTCCAAAAGAGTGGGAAGCATTTTGGCAAACAGAGCCGCTATCTCCCTGTCGTTGAGTTCGATGCCCTCCGCCTCGCCGCAAATGACCTGTCGAAGCTTTTCGGTGTCGAACATCTTTTGGATGTCGTCCGCCGAAAGATCTCCGCCTCGGAAAGTGTCGATGATGTCCTCGAGGTCGTAGCCGTCGTTCGGATGCGAGATCGTGGTCTTTAAGCCGTAGGCGTCCGCAAAGGCAAGCAAGATCTCCTCTTCGTACTTGTCGATCAGTCTGTCGAGCTCCTCGCCCGTAACACGCTGATACCTCTTTGCCATTTCGTCTTTGCTGCTCGGCAAAACGATCTTGCCGTCGCTGTCGATATCGTAGCTTTTGTAGCTGTAATCGAGCCTGCTGAACTCATCCTTATACTGCTTGCCGTCGCTGAGTAAGAGGCGGAGCGAGCCCAAAATGTCGGATGAAGTTATACGCTCGGACTGCGGTTTAAGCGTTTCCACGCCGTCAACCACGTCGTAATTGAGTTTTGTAACTCCTATCAATATATCGTATATGTCGGCTCTCATCGCGCCCGGGGTGATCATCTCCTCGATATCCACCGTCGAGTTTATGCTGTCGATGACCGACTTGACCGCGCCGTCGTCGGCGACAAAGACCTTGTCTATCTCGCCCTTGATGTCGACGCCGACCTTGTTCATAAGGTGGTAGAAATTGTCCATCTTTCCCTTGCCCATGTTGTTGATGTAGATCGTGGGAGATACGGACGTATCGCTTAGCGGAATGTCTACGGTAAGATACAATGCGCTCGGCAAAATGCTCCTTGCGAGGCTGAACATCATACCTGAGAACGATTTTGCAATGCTCTTGACTTGATCGGGCGCGTCGGCAAGCAAATTCTCGCTGAACTTATCCATGTCGATGGCGGCTTTCATATCGCTTAACGCCTTGCCGAAACGAACCGATACGGTCGCTCGGAGCGTGTCGGCGGTTTTGTCGTCATCGATAAATATGATCTGGTCGAGTTTGACGTACTCCTTAAAGTCAAGCTTGTCGGGATCGATACCTATGTCCCTATTTTCGGGGGTATCCAACATCTCGGTAAGCAGATTGTCGGCTGCCGCCGCAACAATTCCGTTGAGGAACGCCGCAAGCTGTTTGTCGGTTATGGTGATGATCGTTGCTTCGGGATCGTCGAGGTCGAGGTCGTTGATCCTGCCCATATCGAGGTTTTCCCTTTTAAGCGCATCGACCGCAAAATCCAACATCGCGTCGCCTATATCGCCCTCTTCCGGATTTTCGTAGCCGACCGCTTCCGAAATCCCGTCGCTCAATGTCTGCTTGAATTTCTCGCCGTCGAGCGCGCCGTCTTTTAGGAGCAACGCCTTGCCGAGTCTATCGTAAAAGCCCTGTTCGTCGGTTTCGGCGTACCTATTGGTGACCATCTTGCTACTCGAATTCGTCAAGCCCGTATATACGCCGAAAGTTTCGCCGAGCGAAAGCCCGAGTTGACGACGACAGTATTGGTCGCCCATTATCCAACCCACGCACAAAAGTATAAGCGTGCACGCGAAATTGAATATTACGAGCGACATGCAACAATGGAAGCAAAAACCTCGCTTTTTCTTGGTCTTATCCATCGGCTTCTCGGTCTTTGCTTTTTTGACCTTTTCCTTTTTCACTTTCTCGGCGCCCTCTTCTTTCTTTTCGTCCGCAAAGCCTATTTGTTGCGGGTGAATGTCGGTGTTCTCTTCGACGGGAGTTTCCTCCTCCTTATTCTCCACCGCTGTGACGCCCTCGATAAATGCCATTTGACCGCTTTCGGTGTCAAATGTGTTTGCTTCGGCTGTTACTTCCGCTTCGGGAGCCGCTTCTTCGGTTGCCGCTTCTTCGGGAGCCGCTTCCTCGACTGCCGCTGTTTCGGGAGCCGCCTCTTCGGCTGCCGCTTCCGCTTCGGGAGTTGCCTCTTCGATTGCCGCTTCCGTTTCGGGAGCCGCTTCTTCGGTTGTTGCTTCCGCTTCGGGAGTTGCTTCTTCGGTTGCCGCTTCCGCTTCGGGAGTTGCCTCTTCGGTTGCCGCTTCCGCATCGGGAGTTACTTCTTCGGTTGCCGCTACTTCGGGAGTTGCTTCTTCGACTACCGCTTCCGCTTCGGTTGCCGCTTCTTCGGTTTGACCGATGTCGGCATTATCGGTGTCGAGAGGTTTCTCTTCCCAATCTGTTGTTTTTTCCGAACCGCTGACGTCATTCGTTTTCTTGACGAGAACGGGTCGACCGCCTCGATGATGTTTGCTCACGGATCATTCTCCTTTTTTACTTTATTCGTACTGAATTATACTACATGTTAAACATAAAAGTCAACGAAATGAGGCGCACATAAATCGGTATTTTGGGAATTATTGCAAAATGCGCCCTTTTATCGCTTGGAAATTTTTGCATACTACTCCTCAACCAAAGCGACGCCGCCTTTTATCATTATCTTATGCGGATTTAATATATTCAATTGCTCGTCGATATGCGTGCAAGTTATTATCGTCTGATAGGACGCCACTCTCTCGATAAGGCGTTTGCGACGCTCCAAGTCGAGCTCGTTCAACACGTCGTCGAGCAACAATACGGGCTTTTCGCCCCGCCGAGCCACCAACTCCGCCTCGGCTATTTTAAGCGAGAGTGAAGCAGTGCGCTGCTGACCTTGCGAGCCGAACGTGCGTAGGTCCATATCCCCCACCATAAAGGATATGTCGTCCTTATGCGGTCCGCTGTGAGTGTAGCCCCGCAATCTGTCTTTGTCCCTGTCCTCGATGAGCCGCTTTTTCATTGCGGCGCCGACCGCCTCGACCGAATCGCCCTCGATCGCCTCATAGCTTAGGTGCAGGCTCTCCCTGCCGCCCGAAAGATATTGGTGCACGGAGCCGATGACGCCGTTTAAGCTGTCGATAAAGCCCCGCCTCGTCTTGATGATCCGTGCGCCGCTTTCGACAAGCTGCATATCCCAAACATCGAGCGCATCGTCTACGACGCCGCTTTTAAGTAGCCTGTTGCGCTGCATGAGCGTCCTGTTGTACCGCGTCAAAAGATAGAAGTACGTCCTCGACATTTGACAAAGCGCGATGTCCATAAACCGCCTACGATCGGACGGCGCCTCCTTTACGATACGCATTACGTCGGGCGAGAAAAACACGGTGTTCACTACGCCCATAAGCTCGCCCATGCGGGAAATCGGCATACCGTTTATCGATATTCGCTTGGGAGCGTCGGCAAAAAGCGATATTTCCACTTTGGAAGTTTCGTACTCTTTATTGGCGATAAGGCGGATAAGAGCCTTGCTGCTGCCGAAGCGAATGAGCTCTTTGTCCCTCGGGGTGCGATCGCTCTTGCCCACGCTGCAAAGGTATATCGCTTCGAGCAAGTTGGTCTTGCCTTGGGCATTGTTCCCCACCACGAAGTTAATTCCGTCGTTTAAGGTTATCGTCTGCCTGACGTAGTTGCGAAAATCCGCAACCTCAATAGAGGAAATATACATGTCGCTCCTTTACATCATTTTCTTTTCCAAGTAGGCAAAAACCGACTTGCCCACGGCGTCGATGAAGATGCACACGATAACCACTATCATAGTCAAAGCCAAAAGCCGCTCTATGTCGAGATACGCCTTTGCCGTCTGCATCATCATGCCTATGCTCTTTGCCGTTTGCGAAAGCACCTCCGCCGAAACAATAAGCTTTATCGCAAGGCTAAACCCCGAAATCCCGTTTTCGGCAATTGCGGGCGCCATGATGGGCAGATAGACATATCTCAGCCGTTGCAACCTGTTCGCTCCGCAGACGAGCGCGATCTCTTTGAGGTCCTTGTTCACCCCCGTCGCCGCAGGCAGCAGCGCCGAGTAAAACGTTGGAAACAGCACGAGCACACCCACGAGCACCGTCGTCGCGCTCGGCGAAACGGTAAGAATGAATATCAGCACGACCGCCATGGTGGGCACCGAGCGCAGCGCCGTTACTATGGGCGCCGCAATTCGGCGAATTAAATCGTACCAGGACGCGAGGATTGACAATACGAGGGCAAGAATAAACGAACAGGCAAATGCGACAAGCGCACGCAGTACGGTAAAAGCGAAGCTGACCCAAAATTCAGCTTCGCCCAATATTCCCACCATGGCGCCTATCGTAATAAACGGCGTTACGTCCGCCGACGAAAAATACGCCGCCAATTGCCAAATAAGCACCGAGGCGAGCAGTACCGACGCGGGGATCAATATATCCTTGATTATGTCGCTTTTCAGCTTCATACCCTATCCTATTTTACAATTCGGAAAAAGTCGTCGCTTGGCATAGCTCCGCCGAGCGAACTCGGATTGATGTCGAAAAACGCTTGGAGCATTTTAAGTACGTCCTCTTTGCAATCCTCGGCTTTGATAAGCTTTATATTGCACCTTTTTACGGTATCTGCGGTGAGTTTTTTAACGGTGCTTTCCGAGCCCTCCCTCATATGAGCGGCTATGCGACTTACCGCCTCGTCGGGATGAGCCGAGGCAAAATCGCCCGCCTCTGTTACGGCGTCGAAGAGCGCCTTGATAAACTCGTCGCTTACACTGCTTTTTGCCGCAAGTCCCGCTTGGGGATAGCCGTCGCCGCCCCAAAGCTTTTGAAGATCGAACACCTCGGTCATTCCCTCTATGGCGAGAGCGTTGGTAACTGCGGGTTCGCCGAGCAGTCCGAACGAAAGCGCGCCGCTTTTAAGCCCGGCGATAACGTTTGCCCCGTCTTGGAAGTACCTCAGCGTGACCATATCATCGGACGAGTCGGTCCCGAATTTTATTCCGCTATCCGTAAGCAGCGTTTGAATGATGAGGTCGGGCACGTTGCCTTGCTGAATTACTCCGAGCGTGTTGCCTTTAAGTTCGGACAAGTCGCTCAGCTTCTCCTTGCCCACAATGAACAGGTTGCCGTGCGTGTGCGAGGACACGTATCTGTAATCCTTGCCCTTGTTGAAAACGTTGGCAATGGCATTGGTGGGCGCAATTGCAAGGTCGGGCATTTCGGATAAAAGCGCGGGTCCTATCGTGTCGGTAGGCACGACGGTGAACTTCACCTGCTTGCCGCCTATCTCGGTCTTGTCGAAAACGGAAACGAGTGCCAAAGCGGGTGCACCGTCCGGCACATAGATTTCCACTACTTCGGGGTCATTGCCGCCTTGGCAGCCGAAAAGGCAAAAGCCGAGCAATGCAATGACGATAATCATAGATAATTTTTTCATAATTCACTCCCTTAAACCTATTTATAACAAGTTTTATGTTACCTTAAAAGGTCGTTTTTACTTTTAGCCTTAAAGATCTCCTCAAAGGCGATGGAAAGCTTGGTTATTACGCACTTTTTGGTGGGATACAGCCAATAACTTTCGTTCATCTTGCTGATATCGATGACGTCGCCCTTGCCCCTGAAATTGTATTCGATATGCAATCCGTATGTGTCCTCGCTGCGCCAAAACTCCTCGGTGGGCTTGTCGTAAGCGTTGCACGTAAGGCGAAAACCGTCGAGCGTGTGTACGATCTTGCCCTTTCCTTGCTTAATGAACTTCTTGGACGAGGGCAGCGTCCACACCTCGACCTCGTCCTCGAACCGATACTTGCCCGACGCCACTTCTCTTGCGACGTTCTCCCTTTGCCAATCGAACCAATCGGGAATGTGCGAAAATTCGGTTTCGCCGTCGAGCGCGCGCAACTCGCCGAGCTCGGTGTATTCGTACGCCTTGCCGCAGTGGTCGCATCTGAGCGTGGTCCCGCTTGCCTCCATGGAATATTCGGTGTAGCAATGCGGGCATTGATAAAGCAAGCTGTTAAGACCCTTTGCCCTGTTTTGATCGGTGATCTTTATGTTGTTTTCCTTTTGATAGTCGTAGTCGTCGTAGCTTAGCGCCTCCACTATCAAAGCGTATATCTCCTCTGCGGACATTTTTTCGACCTGCTCGGCGGAAGCAAGCAGCTTCATCTCGGCTTTTATCGGGACGTGCTTGTACTTCTTTTGCGAAAACTGCGGGTTGGCGGTATAGCACCCGTGCATATTGAGCGTGACCAAAGGCACTTTGAGCAGCTTTACAAGTTTTGCCGTCGAAAAAGGTATGTACGAACGCTTTCCGTCGAGCGAAAACCTTGCTTCGGGATACATAACACATATCTTTTTAAGCTTGTCTACGCTGTATCGCATATTCTTGATGAGCGCAAGGTCCATGGGCAAAAACTTCCGTTTGGCTATGCAACCTATCCCATGCATAATGGCGTCACCGTGCAATGCAAAGGCGTCGATCGCCGCAACGTAGTTGGCTCTTCGCGGGAAGAGCGCGGTTTGAAGCACTTTGAGGTCGTAAAAAGATTGGTGATTGCTAAGCAGCAAATACGGCGGCTTGATCCCGTCCATGCCCTCCTTTTTAAGATCGAGCTTATGATATTTCATCGAGGAGAGGCTGACCATCCAAGCCAAAGAATACAGTAGGACGTTGCCCTTACTCGGTTTTTTCGTAAAATCGTATTTTTTTACATCTTTCATTATTGTATCCCAAAAAATATGATAAATAAAGTATACAATATTTATTTTCCTTTGTCAAGGAATAAAGCAAATTCATTTGACAATCTCGGGGCAAATTCAATATAATATCGGTAGACTTATATTGCGAGGAAGAGCAAATGGCGGATACATTCGAACCGCAGGAAATCGCCGACCGAGTGTTGGAACTTGCGGAACAAAAAAAATATAACGACATCAAAAGGATGTTGAGCGAATTTAACCCCGTGGACCTTGCCGAGATCATGAACGTGATCGACGAGGACAGGCTTGCCATAATTTACAGGCTGCTCCCAAAAGAACTTGCCGCCGACGTCTTTGTCGAAATGGACACCGATCGACAGGAACTCCTTTTAAGCAAGTTCAGCGATAAGGAAATCAAAGAGGTCGTGGGCGGTCTTTTCGTCGATGATACCGTCGACATAATCGAGGAGATGCCCGCCGCCATCGTCAAGAGAATACTCCGTCAGGCAGACAAGGAAACGCGCGAGGCGATAAACTCCATTCTCTCCTACCCCGAGGACAGTGCGGGCTCGATAATGACGACCGAGTACGTAAGTCTGAAAGAGGACGTATCGGTAAAGGACGCCTTTGAGAAGATCCGCCGCACGGGCGTCGACAAGGAAACGATCTACACCTGCTACGTGACCGACACGACAAGGAAACTTGTCGGCATAGTATCGGCAAAGACGTTGCTGCTCTCCTCGCCCGACGACAAGATTTCCGACATAATGGAAACCAACGTCATCAGCGTCGACACTCACACCGACAAAGAGTACGCCGCTCGCGAAATTCAGCGTTACGGCTTTTTGTCCATTCCCGTGGTGGACAAGGAGAACCGCCTCGTGGGTATCATCACCGTCGACGACGCCATGGACGTCCTCCGCGACGAGAACAGCGAGGACTTTTCCAAGATGTCCGCCGTCACGCCCAGCGACAAGCCGTATCTGAAAACGAGCGTGTTTAAGATCTTCCTCAACCGCTTGCCCTGGCTGCTTCTCCTTATGGTAAGCGCGACTTTCACCTCGCTCATCATCTCGCGGTACGAGAACGTGCTCACCGGCATAAGCATAACGCTCTTTGCCTGTATCCCCATGCTTATGGACACGGGCGGCAATGCGGGCAGTCAATCTTCGGTCACCATCATTCGCAGTATCGCGCTTGGGGAAACGGTACCCAAAGACATAGGTAAGGTGCTGTGGAAAGAACTTCGCATCTCCTTTATGCTCGGCGCGGTCATGAGCGTCGTGTGCTTTGGCAAACTCATGCTTATCGACAGGCTGTACAACCCCATGGATGCGCTTACCGCCCTCACGGTTTCGCTCGCCCTCTTTATCACCATAATCATCGCCAAGGTGATAGGCTGTACGCTGCCCCTCTTGGCAAAAGCGGTAAAACTCGACCCCGCCGTGATGGCAAGTCCGTTTATCACGACCATCGTCGACGCCCTCTCGCTTATCATCTACGCAAACATCGCCCTCGCTATCCTCAACTGATAAGCTTTGACTTAACTCGATTTTTTCGCCCTCGTCTTGGGCGCCGTCTTTTTGGCTTTAAGCTCGCTTTTCGCCTTGCTTACAGCCTGTTTTTTTAATACCTTTTCGTCAAGACTGCGCTGCAAAGCCTCCATAAGGTCGCTTATGTTTTGCCCGCTCTTTTGGCTCGGCACGGCGAACTCCTTGCCCTCCGCCTTTGCCTTGATGGCGTTAAGCAGCCTGTCCCGATATTCGTCCCGATACTTTTCGGGCGAAAACTTCTCTTCCATGCCGTCGATTATCGCCTTGGCAAGGGCAAGTTCTTTTTCGCCCGCCTCGCCGCCGCCCGCACCTCTGTACGGATTGGCTTGGATCTCGTCGTAAAAATAGAGCGTATTGAGCATGGCGGAACTACCCGTCGACCTTATGGCGATGAGCGTTTCCTTGCTGCCGAGCACCGTCTTGGCGATCGCAGCCTTGCCCGTCTGACGCATTGCCTCGGTCAAAACGCCGAACGCCTTTTCCGCTCCGCTCGGAACGACGTAGTACGGCTTGTTGTAATACACGGGGTCGATGTCGTTTTCGGGCACAAAGCATTGTATCTCGATGTTTTTGTCCGACGGCGTCTTGATCTTTTCGATGTCGTCATCGGTAAAGACGACGTACTTGCCGTCCTCGTACTCATAGCCCTTTACAATGTCGTCGCCGCTTACCGCCTCGCCGTTTTCGTTGACCTTTTGATACTTGATACGACTGTGCGTCTTGCCGTCGAGCATATTAAAGCCGATGTCGTTGCTCTTCGCCGCCGCCACGAGCCTTACGGGAATGTACACAAGTCCGAAGCTGATATTGCATTTATACGAATATGCCATTTTATTTTCCCCGCTCTTATTATGCCTTACTCGCCGCTTCGCTATCCTATTTTTATGAACTTAACGGTCGAAAAGTCCTCTTTCTCTTTTATCGAAAGCAGCTGCCTCGCCACTCCGTCGTTGCCGTCGTAGAGTTTCAGCTCCGGTTTCAGCCTCCGAATGTACTCCCGCAAAAAGACGTAGTGCGTGCACCCGAGCACCAATCCGTCCCCGTCCGCCGCCGAAACGAGCCGCTCGGCAAGGGCGTTGAGCGCGTCTTTATCCCCGTACGCGTCCTCGATCTCGCTCGCAAGGCAGGGCGAAGCAATGATCTGCACCCTGTCCTCGTTGCCCTCGATGAGCGACGCAAACCGCCTCGACCTCGAACACGCGGGCGTAAGAGCCACGCTCACCCTTTTACACTCGCTTAACGCGGGCTTTACGGCGGGCTCGGTCCCGATAAAAACCGTTTTTTTGTCAAGCCGCCTCATAAGCGAGATCGCCGTGTCCGTCGCCGTGTTGCACGCCAAAACGACGATCTCCGCTCCGTGCTTAATGAGCGCCGAACACGCCGCCATGGTCCTGTTTGCGATAAAAGCCGCGTCCTTGTCGCCGTACGGTCCCATTTTGTCGCGCACGTACACGTAGTTTCCGCCGCATATCTCCATAAGGCGGCATAAGGTCGTTATCCCGCCTATCCCGCTGTCCATAACTCCGATCATCATACATTCTGTATATATTCGACAGCTTAAAGCGCGGTTCGCAAATAATCCGTTTTCGGCGTCTTGATTATCAGGTTCGGGACAGATACGTCGAGTTTATCGCCTCGGCAAGGACGAAAGCGCACTCTTCGACCAACATATCTATGTCCTTGGGCGTGACGATAAGCCCGCTTATCTTGTCGTCCACCTCGGTTTCCCCCACCGCCTCGTTTATGATCGTGCCCGCATACACGACGAGCGGCACTCCGAGCGAAATGACTTTGCAACCGAGCGAGTCGCAGCTGAGCCTCATTCGGTGATTGCTCACGCCGCTTCCCGGGGTGATCCCGCTGGAACACAGCTGAAATGCCGTAGCTATGCGACCCGTCGACGCCGAAGCGAGGCTGTCCACGGCAATCACGAGTTCAGGACAAATTCGGT
>CANRNV010000009.1 GCA_947632125.1 uncultured Clostridia bacterium | reverse complement strand
TCTTTCTGATGCACGATACTGTTCGACTCGCCGCTTAACTCGTCGTCGCGGCTGAGTCTGCAATATAGTGCTGTTATTTTGTCACCTCCGTTGTTTTGATTATATTTTTTGGCTGTCTGCATTCGTGGTCGCCGCTCTTATACACTCTCGATACGTTTTCAAATGTTACGATTGCCATAATTACCTCTCTTTCGGTTAGTTCTTTGTTTATGCGTTCCGATTTTGCAGTTCAGCCATCCTCGCATATATGCCGTCCTTTGCTTTCAGTTCCTGCGGCGTTCCCTGTTCGGCAACTTTACCGCCTTTAATACAACTATCTTTTCCGCACCCTCGACAGTCCGCAAGCGGTGAGCAATAATCAGCACGTTCTTATCCTTTATAAGTACGGAAATCGCCTCTTGCCCTTCCTTAAAAATCGGTTAGCAGTCCCTAACCGTTCACCGTAAAATTCGGAGTTCGAAGTTCCGCTCGCTAAATTTGTTAGACAAGGCTAACAAATCCGCAAAAAATAGCGGAGTTTCTCACTCCGCAATATATTATATATAATTTTTTATCCGATGTCAAACAAAATGTAAGTCTTGACTAACTATTTTTTCCGAATTTTTTTATGTACTCGAACATTTCCTCGGTAATGACGTGTTCAATGCGGCAAGCATTGTCCTCGGCAAGTTCCTGCGGCGCACCCGTTCTCATCAAAAGTTCGGTTATAACTCTATGGCGTTCATAGATATTTTCCGCTTTTTCTCTCCCCTCTTTGGTTAGTCTAATCGAGCCGCCGTCCTCAACTATAATGTATCCTTTCTTTTGGAGATTTCCCATTGCCACCGAAACGCTCGCACGAGAATAGCCGAGTTCAGAGGCAACGTCCACCGCCCGCACATTACCGCCGTGCGCTTTCAACCTTAATATAGTTTCGAGATACATTTCTTCCGATTCGCGTACTATCATCTCTTTGCCTCCGATTTTGTTAGTCTTAACTTATTTTATTGTACCACTTTCTCCTCATTTTGTAAAGGTATTTTGCCGCATCTTACTCAAATTTCTTTTGGCATCTATTGCATTCATAAAATTTCGGCAGTGCTTATATTCCAAACTCACTAAAAATAAAAGAGCAGAAACTCTCTCTACTCTTTATTCCAAACTTGCTGTTATTGAGATTTTATTTATTGAATTTTATCCCCAATGATATTTACCTTGTGGACTATTTTCGGTATTATTTTGTTTTTCTGACATTTTAATATCCTCCGTTTGTTGTATTTTTTAGGTTTGACCGGCAGGTCTTTCCTATTCTACAACAAACGGAGTTTTTTGTCTACCTCATCGGTTAACCTTCACTGAACCCCGCCACTATGGCGGGGTTTTCATTTTACAAAAAAACAGCCGCAGCGATTAAACTGCGGCTGAACCCATAAAAGGTCGAAATTATTTGATTATCTTAGCTACGACGCCGGAGCCTACCGTACGTCCGCCCTCACGAATTGCGAAGCGAAGTCCTTGCTCGGCAGCGATCGGGTGGATAAGCGAAACGGTCATGGACACGTTATCGCCGGGCATAACCATTTCCACGCCATCGGGAAGCTTGATGGTACCGGTAACGTCGGTCGTTCTGAAATAGAACTGCGGACGATAGCCATCGAAGAACGGGGTATGACGACCGCCCTCTTCCTTTTTAAGGACGTAAACCTCGGCGGTGAAGTCGGTGTGCGGGGTGATTGTTCCCGGCTTAGCAACGACCTGACCACGCTCGATGTCCTTACGATCGATACCACGAAGAAGGATACCTGCGTTGTCGCCTGCTTGAGCGAAGTCGAGCGACTTACGGAACATTTCGATACCGGTTACGACCGAAGTCTTGGTCGGCTTGATACCTACGATTTCGACGGGATCCTGAACCTTGATAACGCCACGCTCTACTCTACCTGTTGCAACGGTACCACGACCGGTGATGGTGAATACGTCCTCGACAGGCATAAGGAACGGCTTATCCGTGTCACGAACGGGAGCGGGGATATACGAGTCGATAGCGTCCATAAGTTCGAAAATGCACTTGCAGTCGGGGCTGTCGGCATTGCCGTTTTGAGCAGCCTCCAAAGCTTTAAGAGCGGAACCCTTGATGATGGGGGTTTCGTCGCCGGGGAAGTTATACTCGGTAAGAAGATCTCTTATTTCCATTTCGACGAGGTCGATGATCTCGGGATCGTCGACAAGGTCGGTTTTGTTCATAAATACAACGATCTTGGGAACGCCGACCTGACGAGCGAGAAGAATGTGCTCACGGGTTTGGGGCATTGCACCATCGGTAGCTGCAACGACAAGGATCGCACCGTCCATTTGCGCTGCACCGGTGATCATGTTCTTTACGTAGTCGGCGTGACCCGGGCAGTCGACGTGAGCGTAGTGACGCTTTTCTGTTTGATACTCGACGTGAGCGGTATTTATCGTGATACCTCTTGCTTTCTCTTCGGGCGCCTTATCGATTTCGTCATAACGCATCTTTTCAGCCAAGCCCTTGGCGGCAAGCGTCATGGTGATAGCGGCGGTAAGAGTGGTCTTACCATGGTCAACGTGTCCGATAGTACCGACGTTTACGTGCGGCTTCGAACGGTCAAATTTAGCCTTTGCCATATTTTAATTCCTCCAATAAAATCTGATTTTTTGATTATAAAATAATTCTTTCTGCAATAAGAAGCTTTTATTCTTGCTTCCTACTAATTATACAATGTTTTTGCGAATTTAACAAACGATTTTAGGCACTTTGATTAAAAAATTTAATCTTTCTTGCCTCTTTCGCCTATTATCTTTTCCGAAATGGACCTCGGAACCTCGGCATAGTGGTCGAAAGTCATGGTGTAGTCGCCTCTGCCCTGCGAGAGCGAACGAAGCGTCGTCGCATAACCGAACATTTCGGAAAGCGGGATCTCGGAATGGATCTCCTGCGTGCCGTTGTTTATCTCCATACCAAGCAAGTTGCCGCGCCTCGAGTTGATATCGCCCATGACGGCGCCGAGATAGTCCTCGGGGACGGTGACGTCCACCTTCATAATGGGCTCCATAAGGACGGGGTCGCCCTTACGCATACCGTCTTTGAACGCCATCGAGCCTGCGATGGAGAACGCCATTTCGGACGAGTCGACCTCGTGATAGCTGCCGTCGTAAACGGTGACTTTGAAGTCCACGCACTCGTAGCCGGCAAGGACGCCGCTCATACGAGCCTCCCTGATACCCTTGTCGATAGCGGGGATGTATTCCTTGGGGATAGAGCCGCCGACGGTCTTGTCCTCGAACACGTAGCCGGAGCCGGGTTCGAGCGGTTCCATATAGATCTTGCAGTGACCGTACTGACCTTTACCACCCGACTGACGCACGTACTTGCCCTCGGCGTCCACCTTGCGGCGAATAGCCTCGCGGTAAGCGATCTGCGGCTTGCCGACGTTTGCCTCGACCTTGAACTCGCGAAGCATACGATCGACGATGATCTCGAGGTGAAGTTCGCCCATACCTGCGATGATGGTTTGACCGGTTTCCTGATCGGTGTAGGTCTTAAAGGTGGGGTCCTCCTCGGCAAGTTTGATTAAAGCCATGGTCATCTTTTCCTGACCCGCCTTGGTCTTGGGTTCGATAGCGACCCTTATGACGGGCTCGGGGAATTCCATACTTTCGAGAACGATGGGATGGTCGGGATCGCAAAGCGTGTCGCCCGTGGTCGTATCTTTAAGTCCGACAAAGGCGCAGATGTCGCCGGAGTAGACTTTTTCGATCTCGGTACGATTGTTTGCGTGCATCAAGAGGATACGTCCGATACGCTCCTTTTTGTTCTTGGTGGAGTTGAGCACGTACGAGCCTGCGTCGAGCGTTCCGCTGTAACAACGGAAGAACGCAAGTTTGCCGACGAACGGGTCCGCCATGATCTTGAATGCAAGACCTGCAAACGGCTGGTCGTCGCCCGTGATACGCTCCTCTTCCTTGCCGTCGAGGGTCTTGCCCTTGATGTTGGGGATGTCGAGCGGCGAGGGCATATAGTCGACGATGGCGTCGAGCAGTTTTTGCACGCCCTTGTTCTTAAACGAGCTGCCGCACGTAACGGGGTTTATTTTCATCTCGATGGTCAGCTTGCGAATGGCCTTTTTGATCTCCTCGACGGTGAAGTCCGCTCCCTCGTTTTCGAAGAAACGCTCCATCAAGGCGTCGTCCGACTCGGCAACGACTTCGAGCAGCTTAGCCCGGTATTCGTTGGCTTGATCCACATATTCTGCGGGGATGTCCTCCTCTTCCATAACGGTTCCGAGATCGTCTTTGTAGATGTCCGCCTTCATTGTGACGAGGTCGATAACGCCTACAAAGGTGTCCGCCGAGCCTATGGGAAGCTGTATTGCCACCGGTCTTGCTTTAAGACGGGTGACCATCATGTTCATTACGTTAAAGAAGTTTGCGCCGTCGCGGTCCATCTTGTTGACGTACGCCATACGGGGTACGCCGTACTTGTCCGCCTGACGCCAAACCGTTTCGGATTGGGGCTGAACGCCGCCTCGTGCGCAGAACACCGCCACCGCTCCGTCGAGCACTTTAAGCGAACGCTCTACCTCGACCGTGAAGTCGACGTGACCCGGGGTGTCGATGATGTTTATCCTCGTAAGAGGCTCCTTGCTTGACGGGCTTCGGTCCACACGCCACTGAGTGGTGGTTGCCGCCGAGGTAATGGTTATACCTCTTTCCTGCTCTTGTGCCATCCAGTCCATGGTCGCCGCGCCCTCGTGCACCTCGCCTATTTTGTGCACCTTGCCGGTGTAGAACAAAATACGCTCGGTCGTCGTGGTTTTACCTGCGTCGATGTGCGCCATGATACCGATGTTTCTTGTATTTTTCAAGCTGTATTGTCTGGGCATATTTTATTACCTCTCTCTTACCAGCGGTAATGAGCAAACGCCTTGTTTGCTTCCGCCATTCTATGCATTTCTTCTTTCTTCTTAATGGATGCGCCGGTGTTGTTGTATGCGTCCATGATCTCGCCGGCGAGCTTCTCCTTCATGGTCTTTTCGCTGCGCTTACGAGCATACAATACGATCCATCTTATTCCCAGCGTCTGTCTGCGATCGGGCTTGATTTCAAGGGGCACTTGGTACGTAGATCCACCCACCCTCCTTGCCTTTACTTCGAGCACGGGCATTACGTTGTCCATGGCTTGCTTGAATACGTCCATGGGCTCGGCGCTGAGCTTTTCCTTAACAATATCAAAAGCGTCATACACTATGGATTGCGCTATACCTTTCTTGCCGTCGACCATTACTTGGTTGGTAAGCTTGGTGACTACCTTGCTGTTGTACTTCGGATCGGGCAAAACGTCGCGCTTGGGAACTCCGCTTCTTCTTGGCATAATTAAAGTCCTCCTTTATTGATTTTCTTTTGGCAAGCGGCTGTCTTTATTATTTAGCACGCTTTGCACCGTATTTCGAGCGGGCTTGCTTGCGCTTGGCGACGCCTGCTGTATCAAGCGTGCCGCGTATGATGTGATATCTCACACCGGGCAAATCCTTCACTCTGCCACCACGAATTAGCACGACACTGTGTTCCTGCAAATTGTGTCCGATTCCCGGAATATAAACAGTACCTTCCATCTTGTTTACAAGCCTTACTCTCGCTATCTTGCGTAGTGCCGAGTTGGGCTTTTTGGGGGTCGTGGTCGTTACCGAAAGGCATACGCCACGCTTTTGGGGATTGTTTTCGAGTATGGGACTGAGCGACTTATACTGAACCTTCTCCCTTCCCTTGCGGATCAACTGATTGATCGTTGGCATTATTACTCTACCTCCTTTTATTAGTAGTCTTGCCCCAATAAGCGACTTTCGGCTTTTTTAGCCACATCCGCCCCTTTGAGGACTGCGCCGGAATATCAAAAACCGACGTATCTATTATTCTACATTATTTGTCCACCCTATGTCAACCGTTTCGTTCCACTTTTTTGTAAAAAACTTCTGCTTTTTATAAAAAGCAGAGCAAAAATTTTTGAGGGCGGGTTGTGCATTGCGTTTCCTTCCTTTCCCCGTTTCGCTTGAGCGTCTGCTTTTTGTAAAAAGCAGAATAAAAACTTTTGTGGGCGGGTTGTGCATTACGTTCCTTTCCTTTCTCCATTTCGCTTGGGCGGGTTGGCAGCAAACATTACATTGCTTTTCTGTATTCGCGCCGTTTCGCCTTAACGTGTTATCGTAAGGTCCCCCTCAGTCACAGCACGCTATCGCTTAGCTGTGCCGGCTCCCCTTAGCCTCGTCGCAGGCTGCGCTTTGCGGCTGTTTGTGAATAAATTCACAAACAAGCCGTTTATGCTTGCCTGCTCCTCTTCGCTTGCGTACAAGTATCGCAAGCGAGCGAAATATTATAGCGGCGAGCCAAAGGGCGCCTCTTTTAGCAGTGTCGCTTCGCTCCGATAAAATGTTATTGCAAAAGAGTACACAAGAAAATTTTGAGCGCAAACGAGGAAAGGATTTTCCGAGTTTGCGCCCTCAAAAGTTTTTTGGTTACTTTTTTTCAAAAAAGTAACACACCAAAGCAAAAAGGTGAGGCAACAGCCCCACCCTTTCGCTTCTAAAAAGAAGGCTTCATATGCAATTTTAATGTTTCGGGCTTTACACCAATTGATGTCTTTCCCTACTGTTTCGGACAAGCACCAAACGATGTAATTTCCCTTACTGTCTTTTGTACACTCTCAAAGGTTAAGCTGTCTTGGTATAATTACGTTGGTCATAAGTAAGGATTGTTTTACCGGACTCTTGTTTCCAATAAAACTTCATGTCCGTAAAGCTTCCGCCGGATACTTGGTTCATGGTAAGAGTTTCCACTCCGTCCCAATTTACAATAACCCATTCACCGTTTACGCCATAACCCTTACGGCTGAAAGTAGCGGTTCCATCTCTTCTTATTTCGATATAGTCACTGCCATTAGTATACTTACCAAAGATATAGTCGGGCAATTGGCTTACATCGAATTTGGGTTCTTCTTCCTTGGAACCCTCTTTTTTGTAATCCTTATTGGCAAAATTGAATTCGGTCGTATCCGCTTTGGCTGTCAGCGACGTTTCATTGCCCGTCTGAGCGGATATCATTTTCATCAAACCGGTATCCGCGTTGTAGGACGTAACGTAATACTGACCATTCAAACTTGCACGAGATCCACTTATTGTATATCTAAGTACTCGTGTTCCGTCAAAGACGATTCTGTTTCCCCCGTCTGTACTTAAAAACGTGCAGCCTTTAAGGGCGGAAACCTCAACCGTAGTTTCGGGCATCCTTACACAAACACACTCACCGTTCTTGCTCGACGCTTTCATAACTCGGTTCTTGTCCTTATCGTAATACAATTCTTGCACGGCTTCGGAACCGGCATCCGGTTGAAGCGTGAATTCGCCCTCGCCATTGGACTTTGTTATTGTCCAGCTTGCGGCAACGCCATCAACGGGAGTAATCGTAACCTTTACGCCCTCGAACTTCCACAAGCTTGTGGTGCTGAAGTAGTCGCCGTCAAGACCTTTAAGGTCGGGGAATGCGGACTCCTCGGGTTCTTCGTCGCCAACATGTGTGTAGATTCTGGAGCCGGCTGTAAAGGTGTTTTTCGTCTTGTCGTACGTATAAGGCGAAACAGTTTTACCGTCGCTGCACCTATAGAAAGATATTGTACCTATATTGTCGGCTTCGGTGTATGCACTTACAAAGTACTGATTATAGCTTCCGTTGTAGTATATTACATAGCCGGTCTCGTCAAACGTATACGTTTCGGTTGCAGACGACGTTTTGTACTCGTACACACCCCGCATAGGATACGTCGTAACTACATTTGCGGGTTTCATTGTTGCTAATGTAGCGCCATGCGACTTCGCATTGCACAAATTTTTGGTTATGTTGTTCCAGAAGTAGCTGATCGTGCTTTCGTCTGCCTTTTGGAGCTTAATGGTCGCGCCACTCGTTTCGGTAGTACACTCAATAATAGTCCATTCGGCTTGCGTGCCGTCCACGTTCTTCACTGCAACCTTTACCGTTCCGTCGAATGTAAGGATCATATTGGTAAAGTAGTAGTCACCGGTAAGTCCGTCGGGAAGTTTAACGGTCGGCTCTTCCGGCTCGGGTTCGGGCTCGGCTGTTTGCTCCTTGGTAAAGGGACCTGCGGGGGTACCTTGGGTAATTGTCAATGAGCCGTCACTTTCGACTGTAAAATAGAACGAGTCTTGGTAACGTTCGTTATCCGGTGCAGCCTTGAATTCATCCTTGCCGTTTGATTTTCCGTTATAAACGATAGCGAAACTGCCGTTTTCCGAGGACGTGCCGCCGCTGAATACAATACCGGTCATATAGATGACGATTTGTTTTCCGCCGCTGTTCTTATACGTTCCGTCAAGACCAACGGGAAGTTTGCTGTCGAGCGTGTATACGTCGTCTGCGGTAAGAGTGCTCGTCTTGGAATCGTAGGTAAATTCGATATCATCCTCGGTTCCGCCTGCGAACAAGACGATCTTGCCCTCATCCTTATTGAACGACTTAACGATGTATTGATAGTTGGTCTTTCCCTCTACGCCTACAACCTCGGCGGTTCCGTCGAAGATGAACGAGCGGGTAGCGTTCTTGAACGTGCCCCTGAGATCGGACACTTCGGCTGCCTTTTCGCACGGACGGATAGCGTAAACGTCACCGTCCTTGGTAAGCTTGATGCTGTCGCCGGTCACGTCGTAGTAGATCGTTCTTTCCTCACCCGAAGAGAACGGTTTAAGCGTGATCACGCCGTCGCTGTACTTGGTGATGATATAATCCACGGGCGTAGACTTCTTGTCTTTGCCGGTGGTGCTGTCTTTGCCCTTAGCCGCAGTGAACTTAACGACCTTACTGCTTATAACGAAGTCGATGGTTTCGGTCTTGCAGAAGAACGAGCCGTCGGCCTGCAACGCTGCGGGAAGCGAAGTTATTGCATAGTCCCTTGTGTAGACCTTATTGCTTGTATCTTTGATTTCGTCGGGCTTTGTTGCGTCGTAAGCGAACTTATACTCCGTAGAACCGAACTTGGCGATGATCTGCTTGTTGGCATCATCGTATCTGTCGATAAAGTAGCGGTTGGTTCCGCAAACGATCGTGCCCTCCGCATGGTCGCCCGTAGTAAACGTGACAGTAAGCTTGCTTTCGGTATACTTAGCAGCCGAACCGGTTCCGGATTTCGTTATGTTAAAGTATGTGCCTTGGCTCGCCGAGGGAACGCCTGCCGTCGAAGACGGAGTTTTACGAATATACGTCACATTTACTACCGTACTCCTCGTCCTGCAAGCGTCAATGATATAGTCGTACCACATGGGAAGCGTGGCGGTACCCTCTTTCTCGGTCGCCGAAATTGCCCAGCCGTAATGCTTATCGCCGTAGGTGGCTTTCTCTTCTTTTTCGTCGCTTATGACATAGACCGTCGTTGTGCCGTCAACTTTCTCTTCGGTGATCTCGTTGCCGTTTATGGTGTACTTTGCATCAAGCGAGTAGAATTCGCCGGTGAAGTTTACGGGACGTCCCTTGGTAAAGGTTTCGGAGCCGTAAGTGAATTTCTTGTCGGTAAGCGTAAGTGTAACGTATTCCTCGGTTTCACTTGCGTTCTTAGCCTTAAGGGTCAATACGCCGCTCTCTACATCAAAGGCGTAAATTCCGTACTCGCCGTCGATCTTTTTGTCGGCGGTGGGAGCAAAGCCTTTTAGTACAACATTAAATTCGATAATATCGATGTACTTTGCCTTGCCCTCGATGTAGTACGTGCCGCTGATGTCCTCGGGGACTTTGGCTGCGAGGTTGGCTGCGCTTTCCTTAAATACCTTGTCAAGGTCTGCGCTCTCGCCTTTTACGGTAACGGTCTTTTCCGTTTCGTCGTAAACCATCTTTACGACTTCGGGAGTTTTGCCGTCGGTGTTTATTATGTGACCTGTTTCGAGGTCGTGAACTTCGGTCAAGGTAAGGGTCTTGCTCGTTGCGTCATATGCGGTTGCATAGAAGAATATGTACTCACCGCTGACTTCCGTGCGTGTAACCTTGTAATTCTCGTCGTTGTCGAATACATAGCTCAAGTTCGAATTGTCGCCGACATATTCGTACGTGCCTACAAGCGTTTCCGGAACATTCTCGGCAGGCGTAACGAAGAGCTCTTCGCCCTTGTATACCTTTTCGCCGTTTGTAAGGGTGTTCGCTATAAGGTCGTAAGTGAGTACTATGGTCGTCTTTTTATCGTCTGCCACGGCAAGAGTTATCTTCCTGGTGGTGTCGCTTGTTCCGTCCTCGAGTTTGGTGACAACGTAGCTGACTGCGTCGCCGCTTGCGGGAGCGAATACCACATTCTTGCCGGTGAATACGTATTTGCCGTCGGCGGTGGAAATATATTCGCCCTTAAGGTCGGCGGGAAGCGCGCCTGCAAAGGGGATAGGCCTATTGGGATTCGGCTGTTCGAAAACTTTATATGACCCCACAGGTCCCTCTATAAGTTTGCTGTTGTAGGGATTGTATCTGAACCATTTTGTCCCTTGAGTGGTCGGGAATTTCACTTCCATCATAAAGAAAGTGTGACCCGAATTGTCCTTGCACTCAATAGCCGAGTCAAAATAACCGTTAAGACTCGAGGTCTTGGGACTTAATCCGGCTGTACCATATGTTGTGGTTTCGGTATAGGTCACGGTGTTGTCCTCTACATTTATTGCCATCTCCGTTTCCACTCTATCTCCGCCGACGTCGCCGACGAATTCCCAAACGCCCTCGATATCCTTGGTTGCTTCGGGGAACTCGTACTCCCCGCCGGTCAATGAGAACGCGGTATGGTCAACATCATGAAGGACATGATCATCGTTGTAGTTTATCCAAGCAATATCCGCTCTTCCGTTCGTACCCATCCAATCTAAGACGTCTTTGGTTATGGCGGGTCCGCTCCAGGACAGACGGTTTCTGTTTCCCTCACTCGATACACCTTCAATAATGATGTATGCGGTACCCGTGCTGAGAAGAGTGGCTTCCTTTATGTTGTGTACGCCTTTGATTGTTACCAATTTGGCAGGAGTAGAGCTAGCATCATAATAGGAATAATTTATATCAATTTGCTTGCCGACTTCTATTCTGTCGCTACCAAAGTCGAAGTACATTCCGCTCGACACATTTTCGTACTTGTCAAGAGCAAAACCGGCTTTTACTACCTCCCTCATGCCGATTGCATATTCGGTGTCGGGATTTTCGGGTTCGCCTTGCTTAACAAGAGTTTTCTTAGTGTCGTTGCCGTAAGTGAGCGTTATTCGCCTATCGCTGAGCTTGACAATGCTGAACTCTTGACCCTCGCTTCCGTTAGGTATGGTGAAGATGACTTTGTCGTCACCCTCCGCCTCAAACGACGCTGCGGTTACCACTTGAAGTTCATCGTCACGATAGAACGAGATCTTCAACTCCTTGCCGTCGAAAGTAACCGTCCAAGGCTTTACCGCATCGGTTTCCACCTCCTCTTGCCACTCGCCGTGTAGCCAAGCAAGCTCGGTGGGCTCGTCGGGGTTGTCGGGGTTGTCCGGGTCCTCGCCGCCTCCGCCGGTCCAGTTGGGATCGGTTGCGCCGCACACGGTGCATTTTCCGTCTTTGAACGTATGTTCGCCCGTTGCGTCGATCACGCAATCCTCTTCGTCAATCTTATTGCCGTCTTTGTCGAACCAATAGCCGCAGATAGTGCACACGTTGTGACCGCGAATGCCGTCTTTTACACAAGTAGCAGCTACGTCATCTTTCCAGACTAAGTTGTGCGTATGCTCGCCTATCGGCGTACAAGCCAACAGAAGAGAGCTTATTGCCATCAGCACACAAAACACGATCGGTAAAAAGATCTTTTTCATAAATGCCTCCTTAAAATAAATATTTTTTTCGCCGAACGAGAGAACTTTTTTGCCCTCTCACTTCGACTGTACAGGTACATGGAATAAGTTATTCTATGTACCTATTTGTACAATATCATAGCACCTTTCGCTTTTTATGTCAAGTAAATTTCGCAAATTTTTTAATTTTTCGGTGATTTATTTGCTTATTTTACGTAAAACTCCCAAATTTTCGGAAAAATGTGAAAGAGGTGCCCGATTTTCACTCACGTTGACCTCATAAATGGATATATCCTCAGTAAGCAAGTACATAGAATAACTTATTCTACGTACTTTTTTTGTTATCTCTTTCACAAGCGAAAATAGCAATAATCCCCCTGTTTTTACCCAAAGCAAGGGGATTTTCACAAATTTTTGTAATTTTTAGGGAGTTTTACGAGTTGTCGAGGGAATACATGGAAATTGACAGTTCACGCAGATATCACAAATGAATTTATGCCATTATTTGTAAAGTGTAATAACAATTCAAAGGTATTTTTCTTTATGGTAATGGCATTTCCCCTTAGCATTTCATAAAGCGAATCCCCTCAGTCACAGCACGCTAACGCTTAGCTGTGACGGCTCCCCTTGTTTGACAACAAAGGGCGCCTCTTTTAGCGGTGTCGCTTCGCTCCAATTTATAATCGCAACACTGTGCAAAAACAGTGGACAAAAAGGTTTTATTTAGCGGCGAGGCTGAAAAGTATTTTTCAGCCTCGCCGCAGATAAAAGTTTTTTGCGCAACTTTTTTACAAAAAAGTTGCAAAAAAACAAACACACCCCCTACCCACGTAGGCTGAGGAGTTTTGCTTTAAGGGCGGACAGAGCCTCGGCGGGGTCGTCGATATTCGACACGGTCTGCTCCATGGGGCAAATTCCGTCGCCCTTACGATTGCGGATAAACGGAGTGAGTACCGCGTACGAATGGGGGATATTGAAGCGACAAAGCGTTCTTTCGCCCTCTTCGCTCATCACCTGCCCGAACACTTCCTCGGCGCCGAGGTAGGCGTACAGGAGCGCAGCCGCCTTGCCCACAATTCGGTCGGCGGCGACACAGCCGAAGTACTTGCCGCTGTCCACCGCCTCGATGAGCGGCGCGATCCCCGGCTTGTCACTTGTAAACACATCGCTTTCTCCGTCGATGGCGCAACGGATCTCGTCCCCGAGCATAGCCTTTAATTCATCCAGCCGCTCGGAGCAAGTCGAAGCCGACGCCGCGCGTTCGCTTTGACCCAAAAAGGTTTTCTCCATAAAAAAATCCCTCCCCATATCGTCAATTAAGTAAGGAAAAAGAAGCCTCAAAAAAGAAGCTTCTTTCCGTAAAAACAAGTTTAACTTATTTCTTTTCGCTGATAGCGCTTACGGGGCAACCTCCCTCGCACGCACCGCAGTCGATGCACTCGGAAGCATTGACCTCATAATGAGCGCTTCCCATGCTGATAGCGCTTACGGGGCAAGTAGCCTCGCACGATCCGCAAGCAATACACTCGTCACTGATAAACCTCGGCATAATTATAAACTCTCCTTTTCTAAGAATACCGGCTGTCGCCGGATGTATAGGCGTATATACCGCCTAACGTAGATATTGTATCATACAAAACCCGATTTGTAAACCGTTTAGCACACAAAATCGTTAAAATTATTTTCTTTTTTTAGCCCTTGAAATAATCGCCACAGCCGCCGTGCCGACTATAAGACATAAAACGACAAGCGAAACAAGCCCAGCCGTCAAACTCGCCTTAAAGCAACAATACGCCACGGCGCCCACAAGACATATCACGGGCACAGCGAGTAAGACAGAGAAAAGCACAAGATACTTAGTCGGCACTTTCGCTTTTATCCTCGATTTGTCGCTTGGTAAAGGTAAGGCTTTCGAGCGGGCAATTCTCCAAAACGTAGTCGTCGTCCTTATCCAAGATCTTTACCGTGACTTCCTTTTTGATCTGATTGAGTTGGACGACAGCGCCCTTTCTGCCGTCGCTTAAAGTGACCTCGCTGCCCATCTTGGGCATCATCTTGTTCACCTCGGCATAGTAGTCGTTTTCGTAGTTAAGACAGCACATGAGATTGCCGCACATGCCGTTTATCTTGCCGGGATTGACCGCAAGCCCTTGATTTTTAGCCATTTTTACCGACACGCGCTCGTATTCGAGGTTGTGATCGCAACAGCAGCACACTCTGCCGCACGGACCCAAACCGCCCACCATCTTGCACTCGTCCCTCGAACCTATCTGCCTGAGCTCGATACGCACGTGGAAAATGGCGGCAAGGTCCCTTACAAGCTCCCTGAAATCCACTCTGTTTTCGGCGGTGAAATACAAAATGACCTTTGAACTGTCGAAAGTGTACTTTGCGTCCACAAGCTTCATGGGCAGTCCCCGCGCCGCTATCTTTTCGGCGGCTGTTTTCATAAGTTCCGGTCGCTTAGCTTCGAGCGAGCGAAACTTTTCGGCGTCGGCGCTCGTTGCCAAGCGAATGATCGGTTTGAGCGCGCCCACCACCTTTTCGTCGGGCACGTCGGTGGGAAGAAGCGCGACCTCGCCGTATTCGATACCTCGCGCCGTTTCGACAATCACGCCGCCACCCTTGGTGTACTCGTGGTCGCCCGCCTCGAAATAGTAAATTTTGGGCGTCTTTACAAATCTTATTCCTACTACCTTAGGCATTTTGCCTTTTCCTCCAATAACGAAAATAACAGTTCGTCGACGATACTGTTCGCGTTTCCGCCGCCGAGAACTCGCTTCTTTGCCCGCATGATAACGGGCATCTCTTTAAGTACCACGCTCGGCGTATACATAGCCGAGATCTCCCTAAGATCCATCATATTGCCTTTAAGCCACACCCTCGAGGGCGAGGTCGCATAAGCGAGGCAATCCCTCAGTATCAATTCGAGGCTGTCGAGCACACCCGACAAGGTAACGTCGCCCTTTTTGGTAAGCTCGGTCGCGTACGGAAGAATGTCGCTGCTTTTTCGCATACATTCGAGCATTTTCACCGTGAACTCAAACGAAGCATTGCCGCTCTTTGCCGCCTCGCTCAGCCCGCTTAGGCTCCCGCCCGCAAGCGCGAGCACAAGCGACGGATTAGGCACCTCGCCGTACTCCTCGCCGAGCACCTCGCTCATAACGTCGCCGCCGTAAGGAGCGGGGAAAAAGCTTCGACACCTCGACCTGACCGTGGGCAACATTGCGTATTCGACGGTGCAAAGCAAAATGAGTATCGACGACTCGGGCGGCTCTTCGAGGATCTTGAGCAGCTTGTTTTGAGCCGTTTCGTTGGCGGACTCCGCCGCTTTGACGATAAAGAACTTTTTGCTCAGTTCCGACGGCATTATATATGCCGTTTCGCCTATAAAGTCGGCGTCGGAAGTAAGCACCTTGTCGCCGAACGGAAGTACGTACACGTCCTTGCTTTCGAGGCTCGCCCCGGGGCATATCGCCTTAATGAGCCCCTCGGCACAAAGAAACGAGGTCACGGTGTCGGGCGTAACGATCATGTACGAATGGGACGGCGACTTCGCCTCCGCCTCGATACGTCGATATACGGGGTTGGTTTTTACCGCTTGCTCGTTGGTCATAGCACGCCCCTCTTTTCGAGCGCGGACATGATCCGCTCGTGCACCTCATGCTCCGAGCCTCGCCCGTCGATGACCTCGATACGCTCGTGCTTTATCGACTTAAAGCCCATGTACACCCTGTCGTAAAAGTCCGACGCTTCACATTCGAGCCGATCGCCCTTGTCCGCGCCGCCCTTGCGCATAAAGCCCTCGTTGGGACTGAGGTCGATAAAAAGCGTAAGGTCGATCTTCGTGTCGCCGACGGCAAGAGCATTAAGCGAGTTTATCACGTCGAGGTCGATCCCTCTGCCGTATCCCTGATACGCCACAGTGGAGTCGACGTACCTGTCGCAAAATACCAACTTGCCGACAGACAGCTGCTTGCGAATGAACTCGTAGGTGTGCTGACGCCGAGCGGCGGCGTAAAGCAACAGTTCGGCATATGCGTCCATTTTGAGCGACGGGTCGGAAATTATGGAGCGGATACGCTCGGAAATCTCGGTCCCGCCCGGCTCTCGGGTGAACACAAAGTCCTTGCCGCGCCTTAGCAACTCGCCTTTAAGGAGTTCTATTTGAGTGCTTTTGCCAACGCCGTCGCACCCTTCGATGGTTACAAACTTACCGAGCATAACGCTTCCCTTAATCTGTTTACCGCCTGTACAGTGTCCGTTACGGTAACAATAAACACGACATATTTGTCGTCGTATTTTTCGGCGATAATGCCGATGTCTTTCAACTTGAAGTACAGCTGCTTTCCGCTCATTCCGAGCGAGTCGGCGTCGACCACCACCCGAGTGAAGTCGTCGCTCGGCAAAGTGGGAATGCAAAATCGCAGAGTGTCCGTCGCAAGTCGCAATTCGTCGTACTCCGCCTTGTGCATGAACGTGTACTCGGCGGCGTGTTCGAGCGACGATAAAAACAAATACGACGGGCTTGTGGTGCCGAGGTTTTTAAGCGCCTCATCGATATTTTCGAGCAGTTCCCCGTTGTTTATGCATAGATACGCCGTTTGCGTGTATGCAGGCAACGTCTTGTGCGCGCTGAGATTGGTAGCGTCGGCAAAGCTCGAAAACGAGGCGGGAAAAAGGTCGGGTCTGAACGGAAAGTGCGCCCCGTGCGCCCCGTCGCAAAACAGATACGCTCTGCCCGAGGTGACCTCTTTAAGTTCACTTTGGGCGCAAAACCCGTAGTAGTCGGGCGACGTCACGTACACCGCCTTGACGGACGGGTGCCGACTGAGTTCGAAGTCGACATCCTCGGGCGTAACGGGCATTTTCAGCCCGTACTTAACCGGACACTTTACGGTATACGCCTTGACGCCCGCAAGCGCGGCAGCCTCGAACAGCGCCCTGTGCGAGTTTTCGGCGACGAGAATGTCGCCCTTTGCCGCAAGCACCGCCGCCTTTATCCCCATGCTCGAACCGCCGACGAGGTACCTGCAATATTTGCTTTGCAGCCGCATCGCCGTCCGCTCCTGCGCCTTGATCACGGCGTCGCCCGGAAAGGCATCGTCGATCTCGGTGATGTCGTAGCGATTGAGCGCCCCCTTGTGACCGGGAGTGTGGAACCTGAGCGGGTCGAGCCTATTGTACTCTTCGAGTTTTTCGGCTATATACAGCTTCACTTCTTTAACTTCATTGTCGGGAAAAGCAGCACGTCCCTTATGGAGAAGCTGTCGGTCAGCAGCATGACGAGCCTGTCTATCCCTATGCCTATACCGCCCGTCGGGGGCAAGCCGTATTCGAGCGCGGTAACGTAGTCCTCATCCATCATCTGCGCTTCGTCGTCGCCCTTGCTGCGCAAAGCCACCTGCGCCTCGAACCTCGCACGCTGATCGACGGGGTCGTTAAGCTCGCCGAAAGCATTGCCCATCTCCCTGCCGTAAATAAAGAACTCGAACCTGTGGGTAAGCCTCTTGTCGTCCGCCTTTTTCTTGGCGAGCGGGCTTACTTCGACGGGGTAGTCGTAGATGAACACGGGCTGAATTAGCTTTTCCTCCACGAAAGTGTCGAACGTTTCGTAGACCGCATTGCCCCAAGTGCGCTTATTGGCGTCGAGTTCGACTCCGAGTTCGGTCGCCGCGGCAACCGCCTGTTCGTCGTTCATATTCGTATAGTCGACGCCGACGTACTTCTTTATCGCTTGGAGCATGGTCAGCTTTTCCCAAGGGGTTTTGAGGTTGAGTTCGGTCCCTTGATAGGTTATCGTTTCGCCCAAGTTGAGCTCCTTGCGAATGGCGTCGAACAATCCCTCGGTAAGACTTGCCATATCGTCGAGGCACGCGTACGCTTGATACAGCTCCATGGTTGTAAACTCGGGATTGTGCTTTATGTCCATGCCCTCGTTGCGGAACAGCCTGCCTATCTCGAACACCTTGTCGAACCCGCCGACTATCAGCCTTTTAAGGTAAAGTTCGGGCGCGATACGAAGGTACATCTCGATGTCGAGCGTGTTGTGATGAGTGATAAACGGTCGCGCATTGGCTCCGCCCGGAATGGTGTTGAGAATGGGGGTTTCCACCTCGATAAAGCCCTTCTTTTCGAGGTGACGGCGTATTGCCGAAATTATCTTGGAGCGCTTGACGAACGTTTCCTTTACCGACGGATTGGCGATAAGGTCGACGTAGCGTTGTCGATAGCGCAAATCGTTGTCTTTAAGACCGTGCCACTTTTCGGGCAGGGGCAAAAGCGACTTGCTGAGCAGAGTGATCTTTTCGACGGCGACCGAAATTTCGCCCTTATGGGTGACGAAAACCTTGCCGACGACGCCCACGATGTCGCCTATATCGTACTTCTTCCAATCCTCGTAGCAACTCGCGCCCACCGCGTCGATCTTGACGTAGATTTGGATCTGACCTTTTGCGTCGAGGATATGAGCAAAGCTTGCCTTGCCCATTATGCGCTTGCTTATTATACGCCCCGCAATAACGACTTTTTTGCCTTCGAACTTATCGATACCGTCCAAGATCTGCTTGGAGGTGTGCTTAACGTCGAATTTGGTTATCTCGTAAGGGTTCTTGCCCGCCTCGATAAACGAATTGAGCTTTTCTTTTCTTATCCTAAGCAGATCTTGCTTTTCCTGTTCGGAAAGTTCCGCTTCTTCTTCGGCAATATTTTCTCCGATGATCTTTTCGTTCATAATTTCTCCTAACTTATTTTGAGGATTTTGAGCCTTACCACGCCCGCCTTGACCTTGACTTCCACTTCGTCGCCCTTCTTTTTGCCCATAAGAGCGTTTCCCACGGGCGAGTCGTTGCTTATCTTGCCCTCCATGGGATTGGCTTTGTGCGAACTTGTGATCTCGTAAGTGAGTTCCTCGTTTGTGTCGAGGTCAAGCAGTTTGACAATGTGTCCAAGCCCTACCTTGTCCGACTTGCTCTTTTCGTAGATGCGTGCGTTGCGAAGTTTCGTTTCTATTTCGACGATCCTCGCCTCCATCTTAGCCTGCTCTTCCTTGGCAATATCATACTCCGCGTTTTCGGAAAGGTCGCCGAATTCCCTTGCGACCCTTATCTTTTCCGCCATTTCGGCTCTGCCGTGAACTTTGAGTTCTTCGAGTTCGGCTTCGAGTTCCTGTTTATCTTCGATAGTCAGCAATTCAACATTATCTGCCATAAAAATTACTCCTTTAATAAAGCTACTTGTCATTATATCACTAAACCGAACAAAAATCAAGTGTTTTTTGTCGCGACAAGCGCAAAGCGCACAATTCTTTTGACTAAACCTGTAAAATATGCTAAAATATACTCCTTAAATCAAGGAGATCGAAAAAATGTTCAAAATCTGGGCGAAAATAATCAAGGGCGAAAAGATCCTCCGCAACCTTATGTATAAAGGTTTCGGCGACTTCGATATAGACAGGTTTCACTTTTACCTTACCGAGATCTGCAACGAACTCGATATTCCCACGCCCGTGGTGCTCAAATCGCACATACGGCACTTCGACTCCTTTCACCTTGCTCGGTTTACCCCAAGCGACTTTGTGGAAAAGGTGGACTTCACCTTCTTCACCGTCGAATACGTAACCGACAACGGCTCCGAAAAAAAGCACCTGTATAAATCCTACCTACCGGTAGACTGAAAAGAATATATATATAAATCCGAAGCAAAGCCCCGAGGTTAACCCCGAGGCAATCTTCGAATAAAACCCCGAGGCAAAATTCCAAAGCAAAAACCCAAGGTTAAACCCCGAGGTAAAAAAATCCGACCTTAAAGTCGACGCAAAAGTCAAACCCAAGGTCGGATACAAAAAACGGAAGATCCTACAATTCGTAGATATCCACGCAAATATCCTTGTCGTACGGAGGGATACTTACCGAAACGACCTCTTCTCGCGAAGTGGGCAGGTTTTTGCCCACATAGTCGGGTCGAAGCGGCAATTCGCGATGACCCCTGTCCACCAGCACGGCGAGCTGAATGGCAGCCGCTCTGCCGTGGTGCATGATCGCCTCGATAGCCGCCCTCACCGTCCTGCCCGTAAACATGACGTCGTCGACGAGGACGACTTTTTTGCCGAGCACGGGCACTTTGAGGTGGTCCTTTACGACGGGCTCGCCGCTCGACTTCAAGTCGTCGCGGTACAGACTGATGTCCAATTCGCCCACGGGCAGTTCGACGCCCGTAGCCTTGCTTATTACCGTCTTGATGATGTTCGCAAGCGGAACGCCCCTGCTCTTGATACCCACAAGCACGACGTCGTCCACGCCCTTGTTGCGTTCGATTATCTCGTGTGCAATGCGGGTGAGCGCCCTTAGCACAGCCGCCTCGTCGAGCACGTTGGCTTTTAGTTGCATAATGCTCCCTCCTAAATCAAGTCGTTTATATCGCCGCAGAACTCGGCGCCGTCGGATATTTCGAGCCCCGCCAAAAGCAGCGCCTCGCCGTAAAGCACCCTCGTAAGCTTTGTAAGCTTCTCATCGTCGCTTCCGAGCATATCCTTTGCCCTTGCGATGATCGCATGACGGGGGTTGATTTCCATGATGCGGGTCGCCTTGATGCCCTTGCCCGTCGGCATATCGCTGAGTATTCGCTCCATTTCAAGCGAAACCTCGCCCTCGGCGGTAAGGCATGACGGGTGCGAACCTATGGAATCGTTGAGTCGCACGCTCTTCACCTTGTCGCCGAGCACCTTGCCCATAAACTCGGTAAGACCGTTTAGGCTCTCGTCCTTGGTTTCCTCCTTGCCGCTGCTTACGGGCGTTATCTTTTTGCCGTCGTAGCTGCCCAGCACTTTCATGGCGAACTCGTCGATCCTGTCGGTGAGATACAGCACTTCCAGCCCTTTCTCCTTGGCGCCCTCGACCTGAGGCATACGTTCTATCGCCTCGACGCTGCGTCCCGAAGCGTAGTATATCTCGGTACTGTCGCCCATTCTCCCGACGTACTCGCTTAGCGTCGTGAGCTTGCCGACGGACGAACGGAACAACACTATGTCTTTGAGTTCGTCCTTGTGCTTGCCGAACTCCTCGTACAAGCCGAATTTTATGCTTGCCCCGTACTCCGAAAAGATCTTTTCGTACGTTTCGCGGTCGGAGGAAAGCAGCTTGGTAAACTCGTTTATTATTCGCTTGGTTATTCCCGCCGCGAGCGCTTTAAGCTGGCGATCCTTTTGAAGCATCTCCCTCGAAATGTTGAGCGAAAGGTCGCTGCTGTCCACCACGCCCCGCATAAACCCGAAGTAGTCGGGCAAGAGTTCCTCGCACTTGTCCATAATAAGCACGCCGTTGGAGTAGAGCGACAAGCCCCGCTTGTAGTCCGCCGTGTAGTAGTCGAAAGGCGCCTTGCCCGGCACGAACAACAGCGCATTGTAAGTAAGCGCGCCCTCGGTCGAAGCGGTAAAACCGTACAACGGGTCGACGATGTCGTAATATTTGCCCCTGTAAAAGGAGTTGAGTTCGTCCTTGGTGATCTCGCTCTTGTTCTTTTTCCAAAGCGGAGTGCGACTGTTGAGGGTTTTGAGTTCGGTGTACGTTTCCCACTCGTCCGTCCCCTCCTTTTTGCGTTCGCTCTCGCACATCATCGTTATCGGATAGCGAATATAGTCCGAATACTTTTTGACCAACTCGCCTATCCTCCAATCGGAAAGCAACTCGTCGGTGTTATTGTCCTCGGATGAGGGACGCAGGTGCAAAATGACTGTCGTCCCGCTCTCGGCACGCTCGGAGGGAGTGATCGTGTATCCGTCGCTGCCGCTGCTCTCCCAAGCAAACGCAGCGTCCGAGCCGTACTTTTTGCTTATCACGGTCACCTTGTCGGCGACCATAAACGCCGAGTAAAAGCCCACGCCGAACTGTCCGATGAGTTCGTCCTCGGTCTTGTTTTCGGCTTTGAATTTGAAGGTGCCGCTGCTTGCGATGGTGCCGAGGTTGTCCTCGAGTTCCTTTTCGTCCATGCCGATACCGTTGTCGATGACTTTAAGCGTGCGGGCGTCCTTGTCGACCTCGAGGCGAATTTCGAACTCCCTCGAAGCGTTGCTGTCGGTGAGCGAAATGAAGTGCAACTTGTCGATAGCGTCGCTCGCGTTGGAAATGAGCTCTCTTAAAAAGATCTCTTTGTTTGTGTAGATGGAGTTTATCATAAGCTCCAAAAGTCTTTGTGATTCTGCCTTGAATTTTTTCATTATCTATATCTCCTTTTGTCAGCTTAACAGTGAAATGATCTCGTTTAGGTCCTGCTCCTCGATGAGCCCGGACAACTTGGCTTTGCGCTCTTGCAGCTTTACTATCTTCTCTTCGAGCGTGCCGCTTAGAAGCAGCGAATACACCTGCACCGACTTGCTTTGCCCTATGCGGTAAGCCCTGTCCGTCGCCTGATTCATCACCGAGAGGTTCCACCACGGGTCGTAGTGAATGACGACGTCGGCTCCCACGAGGTTAAGCCCCGTGCCGCCCGCCCGAAGCGAAATGAGGAACACCTGCGTATCGTCCTTGTTGAAGCGATTGACGAACTTCATGCGCTCGGACTTGGGCGTTTCGCCCGTAAGCATATAGTTGGTTATGCCTCGGCTGAGCAGCTGCGCCCGAATGATGTCGAGCATGGACGTGAACTGCGAGAATATGAGCGTCTTGTGCCCGCCCTTTATCGCAGACTCGACGAGTTGCATACATGCCTCGAGTTTTGCCGAGTTGCCCGTATACGAGCTGTCCTCGAGCGAGGGGTCGCAGCATATCCGCCTCAACTTGGTGAGCATGGTGAGTATGGTCACTTGGTTGTCCATACCCGAGCTTATGCTGCGGCGAATGAGCGAAAGATGAGCGTTGTACTGCTCCTCTTGCTCGCCGTAAAGCGGTGCGACGATGTTGGTTTCGATCTTGGGCGGAAGTTCGGTGAGCACGTCGGATTTGAGCCTGCGCAAAATGAACGGCATGACAAACCGACGGAGTTCGTCGGCAGCCTTAAAGTCGCCGCCCACGATCTTGATTTCGAACCGCTCCTTGAACTTGGCGTACGAAAACAGGTAGCCCGGCATGATAAAGTCGAATATGGACCACAGCTCGGACAGGCTGTTCTCTATCGGCGTGCCGGTGAGCGCGAAGCGGTACTTGCTTCGAAGCGACTTCACCGCCCGCGAATTTTTGGTTTCGGGGTTTTTGATAAACTGCGCCTCGTCGATGACGCTCAGGTCAAAGTCCATCGTGTACTGCTCGATGTCGCGCCTTATAAGTTCGTACGAGGTGATGACGACATCGACCTTGTCCGCCTCTTTTATCAGCCTCGCCCGCTCTTCCGAGCCGCCCATGACACACAAAACGCGTAGCGAGGGGGCGAATTTGCCGAATTCGTTAGCCCAATTGAGTATGAGCGTCGTGGGGCAAACTATTATCGATTTCAGCTTTTTGGCAAGAATGAGCGAGATTATCTGCAAGCTTTTGCCAAGTCCCATGTCGTCGGCGAGTATGCCGCCGAAGTTGTTTTCGGCAAGGGAATACAGCCAATACAAGCCCTCCTTTTGGTACTCGCGCATGACGGAGGACAGTTCCTCGGGTACGGGCACGGGCTTTACGGCAAACGCCTCGTCGCACTCGGACGACTGCACGTCGTAATATTCTTTGAGTTCCTCTGTCACGTGCGGGGCGTAGTAGGACGGCAAGGTGAGCGTGGGCGACAGATTTATCACGTCGCACAAAGCTTTGAGCCCGGGGTCGTCGAGGTCGACATAGTTTTCGTCGAGCCGAATGAATTTTTTCGTACCCGCCGCGCCGATTATCTTCATAAGCTGCTCGTAGGTATAGTCGCTGCTCTTTAGTTCGAGGTCGATAAGGTTGCCGCTCAGTTTTACGCCCACTTTGACTCCGGGCGGACGTCGAATGGTTATCTTCTGCATTTCGGCGGACATATAGACGGCGCAAAACTTGCGGATCTCCCTTAGTCCGTCCCTCAGCAGGTTGAACGTGTCCTCCTCGCTTGCGAGAATGAGGTGGGGAAAATACGGGAAGTACTTACTAAGCGTTTCTTTAAGCATGTCCTCCGCCTCGTAGTCCCTCGGATCGTTGCTTTCGGTAAAGATATCTATCTCCTCGTTGCCGTAAGTGCAAACGAGGTCGCCCTTTATCACGTCGTTCTCGCGACTTAAATACAACTCGGCTTTAAGCGGGGGCAGAGTGTAAAGGCTTAGGTCGATGTCGCTTTCTATCTCGCACAGCTCGGACGTTTCCGAAAGCACGTTGTTGTAAAAGCGGCTTATGTCCGCGCTGCTGACGAAAACGGTTTCCCTTGCGTTGAGCACGCTGAGCAGCTTATACGTGGTTTCGACAAAGCCGTCGGTCACCCTGTAGATCGTGCCGCTCGTCATTATATAGTCGAACCTCTTGCCGCTGAGCAGCCTGAAATTGAGCGACGAGCTTATCTTAAAGCCCCCCTCGACGCTACTAACCTTGATGACGGTTTTGAGGGCGTCGGGAGTGCGCTCGATGCGATAGAGCCCCTCGCTTGCTCCGCCCTCTTCCACCTCGACGAACCCGTCGTAAACGTCGAAGAAGTCGTCAAGGTCCGAGCGGCTCAACTTCAATGTCGACGTCCCTCGGCTAAGGTCCTTTTCCTTTATCGTTTTAAGCGTAAAACTTACGAGCTTGCGGCTCTCGTCGTCGAAATTCTCGGCTGTATGCTCGAAAGCAAGCGCCGAACCGTAGCGCAAAAAACGCCCGCTTTGCATATTGAGCGCAAATTCGCCGAGATCGCGCAGCTTGTACAAGCGCTTCTTGCCGATCAAAAAGCGCAGCGAAAGGCTGTCGTCCCGCTCCAATGCAAGAATGGGGACGAGTTTTACGGGCGTTTCGTCTTTTAATGCCCTGCCTCGGCGCAACTTGGCGTACGAACTTATGAGCGATTGGACGCAAATGTCCGAAACGAACTTTTTGTCCGGCGTAGCGTGCGACGGATTTTTCTCCTCGTAGCTCAGCGCGGTGGCAATGATGTGCTTGCACGGTCCGTTGCGCATGTCGAAGCCTAAGCAATCGCACGAATAGTCGTAAAGCCCGCCCTGTTCGTCAAAGACGATCTTGGTCTTGTAGTCGCGGTGCCCCTTGACAACGGCTGTGATTATCGTTTTGCCCAAGGCGTTGGTTTCGTTTATGTCGCAGACCTTGTTGTCGTAAAAACGCTTTTTCGCCGAGGTGAACGCGTTGGCTTGGCTCTCGCTGTATAGTGATTCGAAATCCGGCATTGTTCCTCCTTGATTGAAAGAACAGTATACCACAAATAAAAATTTTTTTCAACAAAAAAGCGGCCCTTTTTAATTTTTTCGGACTGCTTAAATGATGTTTTTTTTGTTTACCGACCTATTTCGTCAAATGGCAAATTGCACGGCGAAAAATGCGGCGTATATGCACAGCAGCGTTATTCCCTGCACTCGAGAAAGCTTGCCCCTTATTATCGCGGGCAAAGTCAACAGCATCATCACAAAAAGCATTACGGGCAGATCCAACACAAGCGACGAATTGAAGCCGCCGATGAGATTTTCGCTCGGCACGTCAAACGGCGAAATGACTATGGACACGCCGCTCACCAGCACGAGGTTAAATAGGTTTGCCCCTATTATGTTGCCGAGCGAAAGCGACCCGTGCTTTTTGATAAGCGAGGTGACTGCGGTCACCAACTCGGGAAGCGACGTCCCGATCGCGACAAAGGTGAGCCCTATCACCGTGTCGGGCACTCCTATCTTTTTGGCAAGCAATGTGCCGTTATTTACAAGCAGATTGGCTCCGAGTGCGATTATCGCCGCCCCGATTATCAAAAAGGCGATTGACCTAACCAGCCTCGGCTTGTCCCCGCCGCCCAATATGCACGGCTTTTTGATAAGCGCGTTTGCCACCGTCAATGCGACGTAGCATACTGCCGCCACGCCCGCCGCAACTATCTCGACAAGCACCGCCTTTTTTATCATCGACAGGATAAAACAGCATAGCGCGGCGACAAGCAAAACGACGTCCCTGATAAGGGTAAAGACGTTCCATCCGCTGCCCTCGCCGCTATTCTCCTCTTGCTCGGTTTGCTCGGTTTGCTCGGACCCAAGCGGCTCTATTCCTTCGACGAGTTCGCTTTCTTTCTTGCCGGACCTTATCGCGCTCACTATCGTTATCACCATGTACACAACAAAGATAGCGAGCAAGATGATGCCGACGGCAAGCGAAAATCGCCCCAAGAAGTAGGCGGCTATAAGATAGACAATCGCCGCCACGAAAAAGAATATGACGGGCAAAACGAACTCCTTGCGCTTGATCTCGGGCGGGCGGATCGCCACAGTCAAGGCGGCAATGAGCGCCGTGTTGCATATTATCGAGCCTATGGCGTTGCCGTAAGCCATGCCGCCCTGTCCGATCGCCGCCGATTGCGCGCTTACCATGACCTCGGGCAGCGTCGTTCCTATCGACACGATCGTCGCGCCGATGAGAATTTCGGGCATGCGAAAACGGTGGGCGACGTCACACGCGCTGTCCACAAACCAATCTCCGCCTCGAATAAGCAAAACAAGCCCGAATATAAACAAAACAATTGCTTCGATCATAATCCTTTATCCTGCGTTATTTTTCCCTGTATCCCTTTATAAAACGGTCGTTTTTTCAAAACGGCTCTTTTTACAAGCTCCGACTATTTGTCGTCGCTTCGATCTTCCTTTTCGCCTTTGCCGTTTACTGCAAAAAAGGCGACGGCGATAGCGCCCGGTCCGACGTGCGTCCCGATCGTGCTGCCGATGAGGTATCTCGGCACGTTATCCGCCTTGCCCTCGTACAGGTAGCGGCTGTCCTCCATGTACTTATTAAGCGTGCCGGCGTCAAGCCCCGAATAGGCTGTGGCGTACGGCATATCGAAGTCGATCCCGCCCGCGCTTTTGATAAACGTGTTAAGAAGGTTGTTGCCCTTTTTGGAGCCGAGCGCCTTGCCGATAAGTTTGACCTCGCCGTCCTCGACCGAAACAACGGGTTTGACGCCGAGCAACTCACCGGCAATTGCGACCGCCTTGGACACTCTGCCGCCCATTTGAAGATATTTGAGCGTCCCCACGAGCGCGAGCAGCTTTATGTCGCCCTTGCGCCTATTCAGTTCCGCCGCTATGTCCGCAGCCGACATTCCCTTTTCGGATAGCTTTAAGCCGTATTCGAGCACGAGCCTCTCGCCTATGCAAGCATTGAGACTGTCGACCACGTACACGCCGCTCAGTCCGCTTGCCGCCTTTACCGCACACTCGTAAGTGCCCGAAAGCTTAGATGAGATGGTGATTGCCACCACCTCGTCGCCGTTACGCACTTTGCTTTCGAAACATTCCCTAAATCGAAACTCGTTTATTTGGCTCGTCTTGGGCAAGACGTCCTCCTCGATGAGCTTTTCGAAAAATCGCCTGTGCGAAAGGTTGACGCCGTCGAGGTATTCGCCGTCACTGAATTTGATCTCCATCGGAATGAGGCATATTCCCCTTTTGTCCGCTTCCTCGATGTCCACGTCCGAAGCGGAATCCACTACAAAGACAACCGACATAATTTTTTCCTCCCTATTTCCGCAAGCCGCTTTTTTCCATTTTTATCGCCACCGAAAAAAGCCCCACTATCGGGGCAATGGCGCAAACGGCACACCGTCAAAGGACGAATAAGCGGTATACAACCGCTTATTTTCATTTAACCGTTAACATGTTTTTTGATGATCGCTTCGAGTTCGCCGACGGCTCCGACTTGAATATCGTCGGGGAATTGGAAGTTGAACTCCTCCTCGATCTTCATAAGCAATTCCACCTTGTCGAGCGAGTCGAACCCGAGATCGTCGAAGGTGGTGTCGGGTCGCAAAGTGATTTGCTCGCCCTTATATTCCGAAACTATCTCTTCGAGTTTTTTGATTATATCCATAGTAAAAATCCTCCTTTTGGGATAATTATATATGAAAAAAACGTACTTGTCAACTACGTAAGCGCACTTTTTGCATCAGAACTACCTTTACTCTTTTTTGAGGCGAAACGATCGCCTGTTTTTCGCAGCCCTCGAGCTCGGCGGCGGCGAAAAGTCCGATGAGGAAAAACAGCTGGTGCACGCTCAAAAAGCTTATGTCCACCATGCCTTCGAGTTCGTAAGCGACAAGGCTGTGAAGCGCAAGCAGCTTAAACAGCGTAAGGTCGGTCAAAAGCAATCGATATCTGCCTACAAAGTACGGGAAAAGCCCTATTACCCCCACTATGCCGCCGCAACTCAGCACTTGCATAAGCGTGTTGTGCGTTTTCCAAAGGAATTTCACGGCGGGACCGTCGCCGGCGTGCGCGCCCTCGTACTTAAAGAAGCCGACGCCGAAAATCGGATTATTGAAGAAGTTTTGCATCGCCTGCTCGTAGAGCGGATCCCTGCCGTTGTCGTCCAAAAAGCCGTCGGCGTGCCCGTGCATAAGTTTTTCCCAGGTAAGTCGCACGAGCGGCGCGCACAATAAAAGTCCCGCAACGCACGCAGCCACGATGACGACGGCGGTTATCTTCACCTTGGAGTTGCCCTTGACAAATGCGATTAAGCAGCTTAAAGCTATGACGGGTCCGCCGAACAGAATGTTGCCCCTCGAAAGGGTCAGTACAAGCACTATCGTAAACAGGGCGAGCACGGGGAACATCAAATAGGAGTACGCCTTTTGATTGAGCCCGAGGTACACGACGGCGGGCGCAGCCATGGCAAGCACGAGGGGCAAGGTGTTTTTCATTCCCCAGCCCACTCGAAGCTGCTCGCGAGCGGAAAGCGTTTTCAGATACGTGGGGTTGCGCAAAAGCCAAACGAAGATCTGCACGCACACGATCATTCCCGCAAAGAACAGGATCTTGCAAAACAGCTCCTTTTTGCCCTCGCCCACGCAACACCTGCACAAAAAGTAAAGAAAATAGATGCCGACCCCCACGCCCAAAACGACAAAGGTCCACATCTTGTTGTAAAGATCGAAGCATATTCCGCTGCACAAGGCGGCAACAAGCGCGATCGCCATGGGATAGTACAACTTGCCCTTGGTGTAAACGCGCACTCTTTTGAAGCGGATAATGTTGTAAACAAAACTGAGTATAATGACGGGAACAAGGCAATAAACGACGACAATAAACGTATGGGTCTTGATTTGCTCCAACGAGTACATCATCGTTATCATCAATATTACCGAAGCGACGGGGCGAAGATCGCTGCCTATCCATAGGTACAGGCACATAAGCGAAACTATGACGATCGTGCCCGCGATCTCCCATCCCGTCACCCAAAAAGCCAAAATTAAGATGACGAGAAGTGATAAAAACCAATCGCTGCAATAAAAATCGATGACTTTGCTTTTGAATTTGTTCATTAATTATTTTTTTAAGTTGCTCTTCTTTTAGTTATTCTTCGCACAAGCAATTATAACTGTCGAGTACGCTGTCGATGATGTCGTCGTCGATGACAAGTTCGTACTCGTCGCCGTCCTCGTTTTCGATTATTCTGAAAACGAGCGCTTCGTCCTCACCCACGCCGTCAAGAGGCTTTATCGGCTGCATTATGGCATAAAAATCCTCGCCGAGAGCGATCTCGGAAATTATCTCGAACTCTATGTCCTCGCCCTCGTCGGTGGTAAGGGTCACTCTGTCGTCATCCATATTATTTGTCATCCTCCACCACTCTTATGTGAGTTTCTTTAAGTTGCTTTTCGGTGACGTAGTTGGGGGCGTTCATAAGCAGATCCTTGGCGTTTTTGTTCATGGGGAAAGCGATGATCTCCCTTATGCTCGGCTCGTCGCAAAGCAACATGACAATTCGATCGACGCCCGGAGCAATGCCCGCGTGCGGCGGCGCACCGAACTTAAAGGCGTTATACAGCGCCGAGAATTTGTTTTCGATAACGTCCTTGCCGTAGCCCGCAATCTCGAAAGCGCGTACCATGATCTCGGGGTCGTGGTTGCGGACGGCGCCGCTGCTGAGCTCTATGCCGTTGCACACGATGTCGTATTGGTATGCGAGGATGTCGAGCGGGTCCATGGTGTTGAGCGCGTTAAGTCCGCCTTGCGGCATGGAGAACGGATTGTGGCAAAATTCGATTTCGCCCGTTTCCTCGCCTATCTCGTACATGGGGAAGTCGACTATCCAGCAGAATTTATATACGTCCTTGTCGATAAGCCCGAGCTCGTTGCCCAAGATGTTGCGCACGATGCCCGCCTGCTTGACGACTCGGCTGTCGCCGGCAAGGAAAGCGACGAACCCGTTGTTTTTAAGTTCGAGCCGCTCTTTAAGCTTGTCCCCGACTTCGCCGAGAAACTTGGCGACGCCGCCGACGAACGCTCCGTTCTCGTCGGTCTTTGCCCAAAATACGTTTTCGATCTCGTTCTGTCTTGCCTGCTCGATGACCGTCTTATCGATAAAGCTGCGCGGTTTGTCGAAATTGTCGACCTTTATCGCCTTTATCGTCTTGCCCTCGAACATGGGCGCCGCGCCCGACAAAATGTCGGTGACGTCCTTTATCAAAAGCGGGTTGCGTAAATCGGGCTTGTCCGAGCCGTAGTCGCGAAGCGCCTCGGCGTACGGTATGCGCCTAAACGGTGCGCCGTCCACCTTGCGGGTGGTAAACTCCCTGAATAGGTCGGGCAAGACGTCCTCGAGCACGGCGAACACGTCCTCTTGCGTGGCGAACGCCATCTCCATATCGAGCTGGTAAAACTCGCCCGGCGAACGGTCGGCACGAGCATCCTCGTCCCTGAAACACGGGGCAATTTGGAAGTATTTGTCAAAGCCGCTTGCCATAAGCAGCTGCTTGTACTGTTGCGGAGCCTGCGGCAAAGCGTAGAACATCCCGGGATACAGGCGGCTGGGAACGATAAAGTCCCTCGCACCCTCGGGCGACGAACTCGTGAGAATGGGCGTCGTGATCTCCAAAAAGCCCTTTTCGGTCATACGACGTCGAATGGACGAAACGATCTTGCTCCTAAGCACGATCTTGTCCTTGACGATCGGATTCCTGAGGTCGAGGAAGCGGTATTTAAGACGCACGTCCTCCCTGAGCGAAAGCGAATTGGCTATTTCGAACGGCAAAGCTTCGGTGCATTTGCCAAGCACTTCGATACTGTCGGGCTCTATCTCGATAAGCCCCGTGGGAAGCGCGGGATTGGGACTGCTGCGCTTTACGACCTTGCCCGTTACCCTCAGGGTGGATTCCCTTTGGATAGACCTTATCTGCTCCTTGGTCGCCTCGTCGCTTACCGTCACTTGCGTAATACCGTAAAAATCCCTGAGCACGAAAAAAACGACGGCTCCGAGATCCCTTATTCCGCTCAACCAACCGCAAAGCGAAACGTGTTTGCCCTCATCCTCTATTCTGAGTTCATTGCAATTGTGAGTTCTCATTTCCATAACTTACCGGCTCCTTGATAAGTATAGTATATATAAAACGCAAGTTAAAGTCAACCGTTTTACAATAAAAACCCATTTGGGACCTTTTATTGTCCGTTTTCGCATTGACTTTCTCGGTTAAAATGTGCTAAAATACTCATAATTATGGAAAAAGACCCGCTTAAAAAAAATTACGATCCGCTTTACATAAAAGAGGAACTGCTCTCGACCGTGCTGTCGATCGTGCTTAACATAATTTCGGCTGCCGGAAAGATAGTTTGCGGCGTGATCTTCGGCGCCGTTTCGGTACTCGCCGACGGCTTTAACAACCTGAGCGACTGCGGCGGGAACATCATCACGCTCATAGGCGTAAAGTTCTCTTCCAGGCCCGCCGACCGAGAGCATCCGTTCGGACACGCACGGGGAGAATACATAGTGCCCATGGCTTTGTCGTTCCTTATTATCCTGCTCGGCTTCGAACTCTTTACAAGCTCGGTGGACAGCCTCATCGAGGGTTCGAAACTGACCTTTTCGTATATAACCGTCGCCGTACTCGCCGTTTCGGTCGCCGTCAAGCTGTTTATGTTCTTTTTCAACCGACATTTAAGCGTCAAACTCGGCTCCGACACTTTGTCCGCCACGGCGATCGACAGCCTCGGCGACGCGCTTTCGTCGCTCGTCGTGCTCGCCTCGCTGCTCATCATGCGCTTTACCTCGGTCGCGCTCGACGGCTACGCGGGCTGCGTGATCTCGGTGGTCATCTTCGTGTCGGGTATAAGGGTGCTGCGTTCGGCGGTGGGCAAACAGCTCGGCAAACGACCGAGCAAGGAGGTGCTGAGCGAAATAACCCGCAGGCTACTCTCCTATGAGGGCGTGTACGGCATACATTCGCTCACCGTGCACGACTACGTGAGCAAGCTTTACGCCTACGTGCATATCGAAGTCGACGCCGACGTCCCATTCCTCGCCTCGCACGAGCTCGCCGACAAGATCGAAAACGACTTCGCCGCCTCGACCGACGTGCTTCTTACCGTCCACCTCGACCCGATAATCATGAACGACCCGCTTACCGTCAAACTGCGCACGCAAATCACGGACGAACTCGGCGCGTCGCTCAGCTTCCCCTTTGCCATACACGACTTTCGGCTCGTGCGCTGCTCGCCCATGCGGATCGTTTTCGAAGTGTCCGTCCCAAACGAGTGCAGCCTATCCGACGACAAAATAAAATCCGACATAGTCGAAAATCTTTATGCTTCATTCGGCACCGAATACGATTATTTCGTTTCCGTAAGGCGGGAAATTACCGCCTGAGCCGCTTTTATCCGTCGTTTTTCGAAAGCAATGCTTATCCGTTGATTTTCCGCTTAATTGATGCTTTCTGTCTTACTTAATGTCAAGAACGCTTCCGAACGTAAAAAAATCCACCCTTTTCGAGTGGATATTTTTATATGTTTTTTATTCACTTTCGCCGTCGAGCGAGAATTTGCCCGCCTCGGTTGTGGGCAAGTTGCATTCCCCGCCCGCTTCGGTTGGGGGCGAGTTGCAGCCCCCGCCCGCTTCGGTTGGGGGCAAGTTGCATTCCCCGCCCGCCTCGATTGGGGGCAAGTTGCATTCCTCACTCACCTCGGTTGGGGGCAAGTTGCATTCCCCGCCCGCTTCGGTTGGGGGTGAGTTGCAGTCCCCGCCCGCTTCCGCTTGAACGCGCTTGTTTCCCAAACGTCTTTCCTTTTTTGCGGCGTGAGCGTATTGATAGACGGTGACCGAAAAGCCGACGATAAGGGTGCTGTAATACACACACAGCCTCCAAAGCAACATTCCCCAAAACATAAACGGACCTTTTAGGGGATGGAAGATGGCGTAGATAACGCCCTCCGCCGCGCCCGCGCCGCCCGGAGTGGGGACTATGGTGATGGCGGAGTACACGTAGTAGCTTAGACTGAACGTGGTTACGAAGTCGGCTTCGATGCCGCACGCTTTGAGTACGAAAAAGGGTATGGTGTTAAATCCGACGCTGTATATGGCGGAGAGAATGATCATAACGATGAGCGTCCGCCACTTTTTGCATATGAGTTTAAGGGTGTCGGCATAGCGTTGCACGCCCGAAATCACCTTTTGCTGCGTCTTTTCGATGTCCTTTACAAGGTGCAGTTTGTGCCCGATTTTGCACACCCATCCCGCTATTTTGGTTATCGTCTTGGGGAAAATCGAGAACAGCAATATTATTATGGGCGGGAAAGCGAAAACGACCAATCCGACATACGCCGCCCACTCGAAGAAGTCGTAGCTGTCCATTACGTGATAGGTCGTGCAAAAGACGACGATCTGTATGAATACGCTTACAAACTCCTGCACGAGGTAGTTGGCAATGGGTATGCTCGTAGCCAGCCCGACGTCGAGCTTTCGCCCGAGGTTGAACATTTGAAAGGGCTGTCCGCCCGTGCCGAACGGCGTCACATTGTCGTAATATTTGCCGAGCACGGCGGTCGAAAAGGAGAGTTTGAGCCGTCTTTTGCCTGTCATGGAGTAGATCAAGGTGCTGTATCTGAGTCCCAGCGCCGTTATATTCACCACTATGATGCCGAGGAGCGCGAGAAGATAGATCCAATTCTTTCCCCAGGTGCTTAGCACGCTGCCGATCGGCTCGATGTTTCTATGGCTGAGCACCTCGACGATAATGATGACGCCTATGACGACAATATTGAAAAGCAAGAGCAGAAGCGACCTTATTCGGCGCTTCTTTTTGCTCTCTTTTTGGGAATATTCGACGACGGCGTATCCGTCATCCTTTTCCTTTATCTTTTCGTCCTTGCTCACTTAATTTCCCCTATTCAGTATGCCCCATTATAACATAATTCTTTTACTTTGCAAAACAAAATCTTACGCCGAAAAAAACTTTTCTTGCGTAAAAGTAAGTTTTTAACGGATTAATGTCCTATTTTGCCCCGAGATAGAGCAAAATCAGCTTCACCGTCTGCAAAAGCGCGTCCACGTGCGTGCGCTCCATTCCGTGCGAAGCGTGTATGCCCGGTCCTATCAATGCGCCCTTTACGTCGTGACCCGCCCTATGCATGGCTCCGACGTCGCTGCCGTAAAAGGGATAGATGTCCACAGCGTACTTCAATCCGTTGTCCTTACTCAGCTTAATGAGCCTGTTTACCATTTCGTAGTCGTACGGTCCGCCGCCGTCCTTGGCGCAAATGGACACGTCGTGCTCGGTGCACGTAAGATCCAGCCCGATACAACCCATATCGACGGCAAGCATCTCGCTTAGCCCCTCGCCCATGGGCGCGCCGCCGTGACCGACCTCTTCGTACACGGTTATAAATATCTCGGTGTCGTAGCGCGGCTTCATTCCGTTGTCCGACATGGTTTTAAGCGCGGACAGTATGCAAGCGACGCTCGCCTTGTCGTCGAGGAAGCGGGACTTTACGTATCCGCTGCTCGTTATCGTCGTCTTGGGCTCGTAAGCTATGTAGTCGCCCACCTCTATACCAAGCGCGACAAGGTCGTCCTTACATGAAGCGTTCTCGTCGATCCTGACGTACATTCCGTCCTCTTTTCTCGCTCGGTCGGCGTCGGGATAGACGTGCGACGACGGACTGCGCGACAGTATCGTGCCCGTGTACACCCTGCCGTCCCTCGTATATATGCGGCAATATTCGCCGTCGAGCGTGGGAAGCTGCGGACCGCCGACCTTTGTAAAGGCTATGGAGCCGTCCGCCCCGAGCGAGCGCACCATAAGCCCGAGCGTATCGGTGTGGGCGGCAAGCCCGACGCGTTTGCCGCTTTCGACGCCCCTTACGACTATCTTGCCGCAGCCCTTGCCCGTAACCGAAAATTCAAGATCGAGCGAGGCGGCGACCTTGCCTATATAGCCGATCGCCTCCGAGCAAAAGCCCGTGGGACTGTCTATCGCCATAAGTTCCTTTAACGTTTGCAAAAGATATTCCTTGTCCGTTTCCATAAAATTACAGACCTCCTTAAATTCGATACTTATTTTCAAAAGAAAGAGTGTCGCTTTGAAACTCTTCCTTAAAAATCCAATTCCCCATCGTCGGCGGAGGCGAAAGTCGAGCCGATAACGCCGCCGCCGAGGCACCTGTCACCCAAGTACAGCACGGCGAACTGTCCGCACGTCACCGCTCTTTGCCTCTCGGCGAATTTTATCGTCGCCACGCCGTCCGACAGTTTTACGCGCACCTTTTGCTCGGGTTGGCGATATCGCATCTTGGCGGTGCACTCGAACACGGTCGGCAGATTTTCGCAGCCGATGAGGTTGAACCCCTCGGTTTTTAAGCCACAGGTAAGCAATTCCTCGCCCTCGCCGCACGATACAATCAGCCTGTTATGCGTCATGTCCTTGTCCACGACGTACCACCTTTGCTGTGCCTCGCCCTTTACTCCGCCTATACCCAGCCCACGACGCTGACCGAGGGTGTAGTACATAAGCCCTTCGTGCCGACCGACCTCTTTGCCGAAGGTGTCGACGATGACGCCGGGTTTTGCCGGCAGATACTGTTTGAGGAAAGCGCGGAATTTGCGCTCGCCGATAAAGCATATGCCGGTGGAATCTTTCTTTTTGGAAGTGACGAGCCCGTTCTTTTCGGCGATCGCCCTTACTTCGCTCTTGCGCAAATTGCCGAGCGGGAACATCACATCTTTAAGCTGCTCGGTCCGCGTGTCGCAAAGGAAGTAGGTCTGATCCTTATCCCCGTCGACCGCTTTCAAAAGTGTCGGGAGCCCGTTTTCCTCACCCACGTTACAGTAGTGACCCGTGGCGACGCAGTCCCCGAGCTTCATGGCGTAGTCTTTGAACGCCCCGAACTTTATCTCTCGATTGCAAAGCACGTCGGGATTGGGCGTCCTGCCCTTAAAGTACTCGTTCAAAAAGTATTCAAAGACCCGCTCGTAATACTCCCGAGCGAAGTTGACGGAGTAGTGCGGAATACCCAGATACCCGCACACCGCCTGCACGTCCTGCCAATCTTCGGCTGAGGTGCACGCGCCGCCATCCTCTTCTTCCTCCTCCCAATTGTGCATGAACAGCCCGACCACGTCGTAGCCCCGCTCTTTAAGGAGGAGAGCCGCCACCGACGAATCGACGCCGCCGCTCATACCTACCACTACCGTACTCATATGTTCGACCTCGCATTGAGCGTCATATCGGCGTAGTCAAAGCCCTCGACCGCCGAAAGATACGCCCTCATGGCGATCATCGCTCCGTTGTCGGTGCAAAGCGAAAGAGGGGGGTACACGACGTCGAAGCCGCCGCGCTTCCCTTCGAGAGCAAGCTTGTCCCTAAGATACGAATTTGCCGCCACGCCGCCCGCCAAAACGATCGTCTTTTGCCCGTATCGCCTTGCCGCAGCGAGCGTTGTATCGACGAGCAGATCCACCGCCTCGGCAGTGAAAGAGGCGCATACGTCCGCCTCGTTTATCGGCTCGCCACGCTGTTTTAGCGTGTGGATATAGTTTACGACCGCCGTTTTAAGCCCCGAATAGCTGAGCGAAAGGTCGGGGCTTACACCCTTGGCGTGTTTGTAAAATTTGATGCACGGCTTGCCCGTTTTTGCGAGCTTGTCCACCTCGGGACCGCCCGGATACGGCAGACCGAGTAGCCGCGCGACCTTGTCGAACGCCTCGCCTATCGCGTCGTCCTTGGTGCCGCCTATTACCGTGTAGTCATTGTAGCCCCGCACCGAAAACAACGAGGTGTGCCCGCCGCTCGCGACGAGCGAAATGAACGGAGGGGTAAGTTCCGTTCCTATATAGTTGGCGCAAATGTGCCCCTCGATATGATTGACCTTGACGAGCGGAATGTCCTTGGCTAAGCAGATCGCCTTGGCAACGGAAACGCCCACAAGGAGCGCGCCTATAAGTCCCGCTCCGTAAGTCACGCCCACGCAGTCGATGTCGTCGAGCGTCACGTTCGCCTCGCCGAGCGCCCTGTCGATGCAGTCGATAATTATGCTCGTATGCTCCCTCGATGCGACCTCGGGCACGACGCCGCCGTACTTGCGGTGGGTCATGATCTGCGAAGCGATGATGTTAGACAATACCGTTCTGCCCCGCAAAACGGCGACCGCCGTTTCGTCGCACGAGCTTTCGATCCCGAGCACCAGCGGGTCTGCGCCTTTAAGACGCAAAAATTTGTCCTTGGTCAAGTCGTTGTACATTATCTAAGCCTTTTTGAGATATTCGAATATAAATTCGCCGATGTTGCCGTCCATTACCGAAAAGACGTCGGGGTCCTCGTAGCCCGTCCTGTGGTCCTTGACCATGGTGTACGGCTGGAAGACGTACGAGCGAATTTGACTGCCCCACTCTATCTTTTTGAGTTCGCCCTTTATCTCGGCATTGCGTTCGCCGAGTTCCCGCTCTCTGAGTTCGGCAAGCTTGCTGTACAGCATCTTCATAGCCGTTTCTTTGTTCTGGATCTGACTGCGCTCGTTTTGGCAGGTCACGACAATGCCGGTGGGAAGATGAGTTATTCGCACCGCGCTGTCCGTCTTGTTGATGTGCTGACCGCCCGCGCCGCCGCTTCGAAAGGTGTCGATCCTCAGTTCGTCGGGCGAAACCTTTATCGTCATGTCGTTTTCTATCTCGGGCATGACTTCGAGGCTGGCAAACGAGGTGTGACGGCGGGCATTGCTGTCAAACGGCGAAATGCGGACGAGCCTGTGCACGCCCTTTTCGGCTTTGAGAAATCCGTAGGCGTTTAGCCCTTTCACCAAAAAGGTGATGCTTTTAAGCCCCGCCTCGTCGCCGTCGAGGACATCCAACACCTCCACCGAATACCTGCTCTTTTCGGCGTACATTCGGTACATACGATACAGCATTTGCGTCCAATCCTGCGCCTCGGTGCCGCCCGCGCCCGCATGGAGGGTGAGTATGGCGTTCTTCATGTCGTACTCGCCTTTAAGAAGTGAGGTAAGGTGCAACTTTTCGACCTCGACGTCGAGGCTGTCGAGCAGTTCGTTGAGTTCGCTCAGCAAGCTCTCGTCGTCCTCCGCCTCGATGAGTTCCACATACTGCTCGGCGTCGAGCACGCTCTTTTTTTTGGCGTCAAGATCGTCGAGGCGATCGGATATGTTCTTTGCCTCGACATTGATACTTTGCGCACGTTTTAAGTCGCCGTAAAGTTCGGGGTCCTCTTGAAGCTTGGATAGTTCCGCCTTTCGGGCGAGCAGTTTATCCACGTCAAACGCCTCGCAACACTCGTCGAGTTTGCTTTTTATCGCCTTTATTCTTGCTTTTATTTCGTCAAGCACTATCATGCCTTAGTCGTTTTCCTTATGCATACAGCAGTTTTTGTACTTTTTTCCGCTTCCGCACGGGCAGGGAGCGTTGGGGCCGACTTTTTTCGCCTTGGTCACGGGAGTTTTTACCGGCTTCGATCCGTCGCTGTTCATAACGAGGTCGCCCGTCTGATCCTCACGCTTGGTGGGAGCCTTTTCGACATTGACCCTCATAAGATAAGCCACCGTGTCCTCGCGAATGTTGTTGTTCATCTCCTCGAAGAGTTCGAAGCCCTCCTTTTTGTACATGAGCACGGGGTCGTTTTGTCCGTACGCTTGAAGCCCTATATCTCGCCTCAATCCGTCCATAATGTCGATATGGTCGGTCCACTTGGAGTCCACGATTTTAAGGAGGATTATGCGCTCCACTTCCTCGAAGTCCAAGCCGAGCGAGGCTGCGTCCGAGATCTTTTGATTGTATACGCTCATCATCTCGTTGTAGATATACTCTTTGAGTTCGTCGATGTCGTAGCGATTGAGCACGTCCTCGTCGATATACTCCTCGTCGCCCGGCAGCAACTTGCGGTGAACTTCCTTGATAAGTTCCTCGTAGTCCCAATCTTTCCAATCGAGTTTGGGATTGGCATACGTGTCGACAATAAGGTCGACCTGACCTTTCATCATGTCCAAGATCGTTTCGTGTACCGACTCGCCCCTCAAAATGCGGTTGCGCTCCTCATAGACGGTGTGACGTTGAACGTTCATAACGTCGTCGTATTCGAGCACCGTTTTTCGGGTGCGGTAGTTGCGACCTTCGAGTTCGCGTTGCGCGCTCTCGATACCGCGAGTGAGCATCTTCATCTCGATAGCCGTGTCCTCGTCGAGCTTGAACATATCGGCGATACGCTTCATTCTGTCGCCGCCGAACAGCCTTATCATGTCGTCCTCCATCGAGAGGTAGAACTTGGTGCTGCCCTCGTCGCCTTGACGACCCGCACGACCTCGAAGCTGATTGTCTATTCGCCTCGACTCGTGGCGCTCGGTGCCTATTATTCTCAGTCCGCCGACCGCCTTGACCTCTTGCTTTTCCTTTTCGATCTCGTCCTTAAACGAGTTGTAATACTCCTTGAAAATTCTCCTCGCTTCCAAAATTTCGGGGTCCTCGGTAGTAAAGTACGAAGTGGCGTTGTAGATTGCTTCCTCGCTCATGCCCGAGTTCCTCATTCGCTGCATAGCCATGTATTCGGCATTGCCGCCGAGCAAAATATCGGTGCCTCGACCTGCCATGTTGGTGGCTATGGTGACCTGACCTTTCTTGCCCGCCTGAGCGATTATCTCCGCCTCGCGCAAGTGGTTCTTGGCGTTGAGGACGTTGTGCGGTATTCGTCGCTGGGTGAGGATCTTGCTGAGTTCCTCGCTCTTTTCGACGTTGGTCGTGCCCACAAGCACGGGCTGACCCATCTTGTAGCACTCCTCGATGTCCTCCATAATGGCGTTTATCTTGCCTTTGAGCGTGGGGAAAACGGCGTCGTTTTCGTCCACTCTTTGGCTGGGCTTGTTGGGCGGAATGACAACTACGTCCAATCCGTAAATGCCCCTGAATTCGGTTTCCTCGGTCTTGGCGGTACCCGTCATTCCGCTCAACTTGCCGTAAAGCTTAAAGTAGTTTTGGAACGTGATGGTCGCCCTCGTGCGGTTCTCGTTTTGGATACGCACGCCCTCTTTCGCCTCGATCGCCTGGTGAAGTCCGTCGCTGTATCGCCTGCCCACCATGACACGACCGGTAAACTCGTCGACGATGAGCACCTCGCCGTCGCGAACGATATAGTCCACGTCCTTTTTCATGACGTAGACCGCCCTTAAAGCGTTGTTTATATAGTGATTGAGTTCGGAATTGTCCACCGAAGTCAGATCTTCGACATTGAAGAACCGCTCGGCTTTTTCGATGCCTCGCTCGGTGAGGTTGACGGCTCTCTTCTTTTTGTCCACTTCGTAGTCGCCGTTGCTTTCCTCGCCGTCCTCGGCTTTGCCCTCGTCGTCGATGTTGGTCGAGGCTTTAAGCCCCCTTACAAAGCGATTGGCGATGGTGTACATATCGCTGCTCTTGCCGCCCGCGCCGCTTATGATAAGCGGAGTTCTCGCCTCATCGATGAGTATGCTGTCCACCTCGTCGATTATGGCGTAGTGCAGCCCTCTTTGCACGAGCGCGGATTGATACACGACCATGTTGTCCCTGAGGTAGTCGAAGCCGAGCTCGTTGTTGGTGGCGTACGTTATGTCGCAATTGTACGCCGCGCGCTTTTCCTCGCTCGACATTCCCGCAATGGCAACGCCCACGGTGAGCCCGAGGAACCTGTGCACCTTGCCCATCCACTCGGCGTCACGCTTTGCGAGGTAGTCGTTGACGGTGACTACGTGCACGCCCTTGCCCTCGAGCGCGTTTAGATAGGAGGGAAGCGTGGCGACGAGCGTTTTACCTTCACCGGTACGCATCTCGGCTATTCTGCCCTGATGGAGCGCAATTCCGCCGAGCAACTGCACGTGATAGTGCTTCATGCCGAGCACGCGGCTTGCCGCCTCTCTGACTACGGCGTACGCCTCGGGCAAAATGTTGTCGAGCGTTTCGTACTCGGTGAGTCTCTTTTTGAATTCGGCTGTCTTGGCTTTGAGTTCGTCGTCGCTAAGCTCTTGCATTTGCTCGTCGAGCGCCTCGATTTTATAAGCTATGTTTTCGAGTTTTTTGATTTGCTTGCGGTTGTCCCCGCCCTTAATAAAAGATATTAAACCCATATTCTCTCCTATACTATTCTTGTTGCTATCGTTTTGTATTCTTCGTTCTTTTCTTCGCTCATCTGCACGATGACAGTTAAGCCGCCCGTATCAAAGCACCTGCCCGCCCCGATAATGCTGCGCTCGATGTCCGAGTCTTGCAACGTGTCGAAGCCCATGACGACCAACGTCACTTCCCTGCCTCGTTCCGCAAGTCGCTTGCACCTCTCGACCGAAAGCCGCGCTATTGCCAGCTTCTCCTCTCTGCCCAGCGAAAATTCGGCAACGAAGATCTCCCTTTCCATGTCCGACTCGAATTCGGGCGCGAAATCGATGAACAGTCGTACCGAATGAGTGAAAGACTGTGCGATGGAGTTTGCCAGATCCAAACTCATATCTCTCATTATTACCCTTTCGCCGACCCGTAAACCGCTTAGCAGTTCGCCCGCAACGGTCCCCTCGATATTACACATACGTCCGCCGCTCAACACGTGGATATCCGAAAAGAGCTTTCGCTCGATGCCGTCGCTTTCGAGGCTTATGATGGTGACGAGCATCTTGATACCGTTGAGGTCGCCCACCAAGCCCTCGATCTTGTCGCCCTCGCGGAGATCGTGCAACTTGGCTAGCGGCGGAAAGATGACGACTCTTCCCACGTACCATTCGCCGTCGCGCAGCTCGCAAAAGCCCCTGATTATCTCGTTGTCGCCCTCCTTAAAGAGGTCCCAAAGCTTGCGACAGATTCGCTCGGACGGTGGCATAAACGGCATCAGCACCCTACCGACAGTGTAATCGACGAGCTCTTCTTTTACGCACGACGTGGGGATCTTTATGCCGAAGTCGTCCGCAAAGTGTTTTATTTCCAGGACGCTCATGTCTTGAAGCGACAAGCCGAGTTCGTCGTAAATTGCCTTATAGGGGCCGCTCAGATTCTCGTATTCGATTTCCAAATCGTACAATTTCCTGTTCTTTGACATACTGCCACCCATCGGTTTCAAGTATTATATCATAAAGCCTACGAAAAATCAAACATTTTTTTACATAAATCCGACGATTGTATCAATTCTTTACCTTTGCCTCGTATCATAAGGCTATAATTCGACTCGAAATGAATTGTCCTCCTACGCTTGCATTTATTTGCGGAATATAGTATAATGCCTTATAGGTGGATGCAAAGCGATTTTTTGCCGCTTCGCCTCCATTACGAAATCTTATTTTTATCTTTTGGAAGTGAGTTTTTATGAATACGAAAAGGAAAGAAAAAACAGAGCAACTGATAAAGTTCGTCGAGGAGATAAAGGACGACGAGGGCTTTGCGGTCGTCGACCTAAGGCTTCCGTCCGAACTCTACGATCCGCTTTCCACCGAAAAGAACCGTGATTTAAGCGACGATATCTACGACTTTATCGACAAGCAAGCCAATATCATTCCCGCAAACATTCCGCTTAAAGTGCGTATGCACGGCTCGATCCCAAGCGAGGAACAGGACGAGATCCGACGGATAATGAAACGCCATTACACCATGAAAACTTACGACCTTATGTGGGATATGGCTTCCAATACCCGAAAGATGATCGCTTTGACGATTTTCGGCGTCTTGGTGCTTGCCGCCTACTTCTACTTTGCCCTTTCGTCCGACGATGTGTTCTTTGCCGAGATCCTCTCGATCGTCGGCTCTTTCTCGCTGTGGGAAGCCGCCGACTCCTTCTTGCTCGAACGCCCGAGGCTGAGGCGCGAACACCGCAATATCAATCAAAACATAAACCAAATCATCGAATTCGTAGACGATTAACTATTCCATTTTTTCAAAAAAGTTGCAAAAACATTAAATTGCAATAACAAAAGAGTGGGGGCTATGCCCCCACCCTTTTGTTTATTAAAAAGGATGCATTCATGAGCTTTTTAATGTTGAGGAATCTCCTCGACTTTTCTTTTGGGGGTCGCTTCGCTCCGATAAATGTCGAAGTGCAAGCGTTAAGGTTAAGCGGCTTTTTTGGTAAGACCGGTTGCACCGCCGCCGCCATTGGAAAGCTGAATAGAGATAGTATCGCCAACTTTGGTTATGGTGCTGTTGGGGAAGCCCGACGCGGTAAATACAACTTCGGTTGCGCTTTTTGCTTCGAAAGATGTTACATCAAGATTGACGATAAAGCTGCCGTGGTTCATATAGCTGA
>CANRNV010000008.1 GCA_947632125.1 uncultured Clostridia bacterium | reverse complement strand
TCCAAACGACATAACCAAAGTTGACGTTGCTGACCCCGCAGAACGCTCACATTTCAGCTTACTCTATTATACGAGCTATCTTTACGGAAGCTTCGCATAAAACCCCTAAGGTGTTTCCTGTTAAATTGAGCAAATTTAGTTTTCTTTACTCATTATTATTAAGAAGTGTTATTTGGGCTTCGACGATTGTTCAGTGTTAATTGTTATTTCTGCGTTTTATAAGGTGAAAACAGGTACACAAGAAAATTTTGAGCGCAAACTCGGAAAGCTTTTTCCGAGTTTGCGCCCTCAAAAGTTTTTTGAGCAACTTTTTTTCAAAAAAGTTGCAAAGAGCGCAAAGCGTACCTAAAATATTTGAAAATCGAAAAAAATTATCAGATAAAAGGCTCAAAAACGAGCGACTTTGCTTTTTTATTACCTCAAATATATAAAAAGCAAAAATGCGACACGGTTTGCAGTTAATTGTCAAATAATGCAATTATTCTCGGCGCAAATCGCTTGCGTGCCTTTTCGATGGCGATATATAATATTTATACAATTAAATCATTAAAAAAAGGAATAATACCTCATGAAAACAAGAATTTTGGTAATTGACGACAACACGGAATTTTGCGAGGAACTCAGGGCGCAATTCGAGCCCGAACGCTTCGAGGTCGACGTAGCCTACAACGGCAAAGAGGGGCTCGAAAAAGCCAATGGCGCCGACTGCATTTTGCTCGACCTTGTTATGCCCATAATGGACGGCTTTGCCTTTTTGGAGAAGCTGAATAAGGGCGCGACCAAGGTCATTGCCGTTTCGGCGCTCAGTCAAGACGTCTTTATTGCCAAGGCGATGGAACTCGGCTGTGACTACTATCTCATCAAGCCCACGCCCGTTGAGGTGATAAAGCAAAAGGTGGAGGACGCCCTCACGCAAAAGCAGTTCAAACGCCCCATAAAGAACAAGACGCTCGAAGAACGCATTGCCAAAATCTTCATTTCGGTCGGTATTCCGCCGCACATCAAGGGCTATCAATATCTCCGTGAGGCTATCAAATTGTCGATCGAGGACCCCGACATCATCAACAGCATCACCAAAAAGTTGTACCCGGGCGTCGCCGCCAAGTTCGACACCAGCCCGTCCAAGGTGGAGCGAGCCATTCGCCACGCCATCGAGGTGGGTTGGAACAGAGGAAAGATCGAAAATATCAATTCGCTGTTCGGCGTGAGGGTGTATTCGCAAAACGAAAAGCCGACAAACGGCGAATTTATCGCGCTTGTAGCCGACAAACTGTTGCTCGAAAGCGTCTGAACTTGAAAAAATGTTTTCCTCAGTTCGATTTTGCAACTTTTTCACCTAAAACTATTGACAAAATGTCCGAGTATATGATATAATTTGTTTAGTATTATATCATGTATAGGAGGCAGTTATGAAAAAGAAGAGTCTTTTTGCGGTCATTATGCTCGGCGTGTTGCTTATAAGCTGCATCGCGCTCGCAGCTTGCAGCCAAAACGGCTTCAAAGTAAAGATCGATGCATATGACAAAGAACAGGGCTCTGTTACGATAGTAGATGCCAAAAGTTCTTATGTCGACGGCGAATCCGTAACCGTTAGGGTAGAGCCCAAAGACGGCTTTATGGTGGATGAGTTTACGGTGAACGGTGAGGAGGCTAAGCTTTCAAACAACAAGTACACCTTCAATATCAAAGAGAACACCACGATAAAGGTTACCTTTGCCGAGGCAAAGAACTACAAAGTTACCCTCAAGGCAAGCGAAGGCGGTTCGGTGTCGCTCAGTCCCAAAGCGGAAGAGTATTTGTACGGCACTGCGGTTACGGTAGAAGTAAAAGCCAATGTGGGCTACGAGGTAAAAAGCTTTAAGGTGGGCGGCAAAAGCTGCAAACTTACAAACAACAAGTACACTTTCGAAGTAAAAGAGGATGTCGACGTGGAAGTAGAATTCGGTCAATTCGAGATCGAAACCCCGCTCAAATCCTTGCAAAACTCCGTCATAGTCGAAACCAACTTGATGGAAGTAAACACGTCTACAAGCATGAGCAAGTCCACGCTCACTTATGACTACTATAAAAAGGCTGTTTTGATGGAACTCGGCGAGGGCACGATGGACGCCTTTATGGGTGCATATAAGCAGGATGAGGACGAAAAACTTTATCAATACGTCCATGGCTCCGACGGTAAGATAGAAAAGTACGAAATGGAAGCAACTTTAAGCGATATGTATCCGTTTGTATCGCTTACCGACAGCGACCTTATCTATACGGGCATCGGCACTTGGGACATTGCGGACGATGAACTTCGCACCGAGGTCGCAACTGCGCTTGCCGGTTACAGCGACACGGAAGTGGAAAGCTTTGTAATGACCGAAAAGGACGGCAAGATAACTAACATCGAAATCGCGTACGAAACGCTTGTGGATCAGGAAGCAGGTGAAGAATATCAAATAGTAGCCCGAATTGAAGTTTCGGAGCACGGCAACGCCGTAATAAACAGCGAGTACTTTGCCGATTACGAACTCACTCCCGAGCACGAGGAGCTTAAAAAGGCTTTGCAAGAGGCTGCCAAGGCGGAAAATTATACCGTTACATATCAAGATTCGGAGCAGGAGTACGTTGCATATTACACACCCGAGGGCATATATATCGATTCCGATAGCACCGACGGCGGCTACTTTGTCCGCAACGACAACAGTATTTGGAGATACAATTACAATACCGCAACCGGAACGTTTACCGTAGGTTCGATTCAGGCAAGCAACACGAGCCTGTCGGACATCAAGGCATCGTTCGAACTCAGTGACGGCGAGGACGAGTACTACGCATTGCTCAAATACATGGGTAACGGCAAGTTCTCGCTTAGGGAGATCGACGCATTGTCCGGCAATATGATAGCGGAACTCGCCGGCAAGATGGCTACGGGCGTGGCTCAAATCGACGCTCTGTCCATGCCGCTTTCCTTCTCGGTTACTATCAAGGACGGCAAGATGTACTGTGCGGAGATAGATTGCAGCGACTACTTCGGAACCGTTCAAATGGTGACGCTCACGTTCGGCAATTGGAACGAAACAACTCTTCCCATTACGATCCCCGAGGATAAAAAGGACGGCATTATACTTCCCAAGTACAGCGGAGATTGGTTGTCGACCGACCTGAACGTTTCCATGACCGTAACTCTCGACGGAATTACCATGAGCGGTGTTGACTCTACAAACATTGTCTGCACCGACGAAAGCTGCTCCTTTACCAACGAGGGCAAGAATTACGTGTTGAAATTTGAGGGTGACGACCTCATCCTTACCGAAGAGGGCAAGGAACCGCGTACGATGACGCAGTGCAGATGGGCTATGTACGTGGGCAAGTTCCAAGGTACAAACGGCTATGGCGCAACTATCACGGTTGTCATTACCTTGACGAGTGTTACTTTACAAAACGGATCCGCCGCGCCCGTTGTATTAGGCGTAAATGATTTTACGTTCGGCATGGGTTCCAACGGTTATCAATTCTCGTTTGTTTTGCAAGGAAATTCCATGGTGCTTATGCAAGGACTTGATACCTTGGGGTACGATACGCTTACCTTTGCGGATGTCGCCACGGGTCAAGGTATAGACCTTGTTCGAGTTGAGGAGTAATATTTAGGGATTAAAACAAAGATTGTATGGTGCGTCGGCGAACGTCGTTGACGCGCCGTATTTTCATTTATTAAGGCGGCGTTATGGAAAAATAATGAAATAACCGAATATCGCTTTATTACGGTTGACAAATATATATTTTTGCCGTTATAATAATATTGGATTTGTTTATTTTATCGAATTTTGTCTTAGGAGAATTGTTTTTTGTATTGGGTTTTGTGGTTATTGTTCGGCTTGGCGATCGAGTTGATATATTGCATTTTCGCACTGCCGAAAATATATCGCCATGCCCTGAAAGCTATCGGCGGGTCGGGTAAAAACAGGACGCTCGGCGCGCTCGTGTTTGACGTCTGTTTGTCGACGCCTCTTTTTTTGCTCGTGTTTACCGTTGCGACTTTCGCCTATCAAGTAAAGGGCGGGTTTCGAATGGGCTCGGGTGCCGCTCCGTTTGTCGTATGGACGCTTTTCGTCTTTGTGGGCGCGCTCGTTGTGCTCTTCGGCGTTTTATTGGCGCTTATCAAAAAGGGCGAAAGTAACGGCGAGAAAATCGACCTCAGGTTCGTTTTGCCCAAGTCCAAGTTGAGGCAAAAGGATAAGCTTTATCGTGCGATCTACGTGTTGTTCGTTATTGCGGTGTTGATCGCCTCGTTGATGATGGGGTTGTGCTACGATTATGCGACCATTACGCTTGGCACCAAGGCGGCGGGCTATTTGCTCGTGGGTTTGCTGGCTGTCGAGGCGCTGATTATTGCCGTCGTCGAACGCAAAAAGCTGCGTGGGCTGAAAGATGTCTTGCCGAGGTCGCTTATCCCGCTGCTCGCGGCGTTTGTCATCATGTATATTATGCTCGTGATTATCCCCGAACAGATCGTAGATTGGGTGCTCTTGGCGTGCGGCGCAGCCGTCTTGTTCGCCGTCGCTGTATTTTGGCTCTGCTCCCTTGTTATGAGAAAATTCTTTTCGAAGTAGTATTTTGCTACTTTTTTGAAAAAAGTAACAATAAAAATTTTGAGCGCCGCGTTGGGAAGAATTTCCCAATGCGGCGCTCAAAATTTTTTTGTGTACCCATTTTTTCGTTTTGTAATAGCTTTATTACAAATAAGAGTGTGTTATTATACGGCGAATCCCCTCAGCCGCCACGGGCGGCAGCTCCCCTTGTTTGACTACAAATGGCACAAAGGGTTCTCCGATTAATAATAAAAGAGGCATTTCTGTCGCCTATATACACAAATTAGAGTAAGGTCGCGCAAAAGGTTTTATTTAGCGGCGATGTTGAAAAATACTTTTCAACATCGCCGCAGATAAAAGTTTTTTGAGCAACTTTTTTGTAAAAGTTGCAGAACAAAAAATGACTATTTTTTTGAATGATTGGAATATTTGGCACGGCGGTTTTTGAGGATGGCGTTTTCGTGATTTATTCTGCGGCGTTTATTGCCGGCGCAAAGGATGGCGGCGTCGTCGTACTGAGTGTTTTTTATGTCGCCGAGCATATTAAGGAACTGTTCGAGTGGGATAATTTGCATACGCCTGTTGATTTTCGCCACCGAGCGGGCGAACATATAGCGAGCGCTGTCCTCATCGGAGTACACGAACACATTGCTGCTTTCCACGCCCGAGGAGTATCTGCCGCCCAGCTCGTAGAGTTTGGCAATGCGGTCCCTTGTGAGCGAGATGTCGTCGAGTTCGAGTTTTTCGTCGAAGCAGATGACCTTTTTGGAGAACGGCAAGCCCTGTTTGCGTATGGGCGAGGCGTCCAACATAAATTCGTTCAGAAGTCGCTTTTTGGTTTTGACGTTGTTATAGTCTATGCCCGAATAAACGATGTCCGTATAGCAATTTCTTATAAAGCTGTGCTTGATCTTCCCGGGTGCGATGCTGTACTTATTGATAAAGTCGGTAAAAGACAGTCCCTCGCTTTTGAGGATACAGCTAAGCAATTTTAGCGAGGCGACGGCGTCGTCCACCGAGCGGTGCTCCAAGAACTCGATGCCGAATTCCTCGGCGGCGGCAGCGAGGCTGTACGACCGTATTTCGTGCCTATGAATGGCGTACATAAGCTGCACGTCGTAAAAGGCGTAGTCGATAAAGGGCAGTTTGTAGGTGCGAATGGCGTCGAGCAAATAGTTGACGTCGTTGATTATCGAGAAACCGACAACGGTCACGTCGCCGTCAAAGAGCGAGGCGATCTTGTCGTAAACTTTTGGGAAGCGAGGCGCCGAGCGGAACACTTCCTCGGTGTAAGCGAGTTTGATGACGCTTCCGAAGAGCCGTTTGTTGAACTTCTTTTTGGGATTGACCAAAATGTCGTCCTGTTCGATTATGTTAAAGTTTTCGTCGGCTATGCAATAACCGAAACTGCACAAACTGCCGTTTTTGCCTCCGTCGCAGCTTTCTATGTCGAAGCAGAGGTATCTCATACGTCCCACCTCGCTATCGAACTCAAAACGACATCGGCGCGGACGTCGCTCTTTTTGTAGAGGCTTAGGTCGGTTTCGCCCGTAAGCACCAAGACCGATTTCAGCCCGTTGTTTTCGGCAAACAGAATATCGGTGTAAAGCCTGTCGCCGACCATGGCTATCCGCTCTTTTTTTACACCCGTCAGTTTGGCTGCGCAGTCCGCCATTATCCCGTACGGCTTGCCGCAGATAACGTCGGGCAGCCTACCCGTCGCCGCCTCGATAAGCCTTATGAACGAGCCTATATCGGGCAGATCGCATATCGGGTCGGGGCAGGTGATGTCGGGGTGGGTGGCAATATATTTAGCCCCGCCTTTTATCAGCTTGGTCGCAAAGACGAGCTTGTCGAAAGTGAGCGTCTTGTCGAAAGTGAGGATCACCGAATCGGCAAGATCGGGAGAAGTGACTTTTACGCCGGACGCGGCAAATTCCTCCGTCACCTCGGGCGAGGCTATGACGTAGGGTTTAAGGTGGGGCATGGAGCAAAGAATGTAGTCGGCTGCGGCGTTTGCCGAAGTGTAAACGTTGTTTGCGTTTGCCGAAAAGCCCATTTGGGACAATCTTTTGATATACGCGGCTTTTGTCCTCGAAGAATTGTTGGTCAAAAAGACGACGCTTTTGACGCGTTGCATTCTTTTTACGGCGTCGATGGCGCCGTCGATGGCATTGTCGCCTATATAGACCGTTCCGTCCAAGTCAAGTAAAAAGCAATCGATGTCGTTTATTAAATTCATATTCGCTTTTATTGTAGCATTTACGACACTGCCTTGTCAACTAATTTGAAATAATTGCGTTTTTCTCGGCTCTATGAATTGACAAATTATAGTAGTTGTGCTATATTCATATTGAATTTTTTTATTACAGGAGGTAAAATCAATGTACAAATTTTTGGCTGCCGTCGAAAACGCAGCCGAAGGAGCGGGCGATAACGCACCTGCTGCAACGAACAACGGGATAAATTGGCAAGGTATCCTCGATACCGTAGTAAATTGGGTCACGGGTACGGGTATCAAGATTGTCATCGCGCTGCTTCTTCTGTTCATTTCGTTCAGGATCATAACATTTATCACAAGGCGCATCGAAAAACGACTCATCACCAAACGAAATGCGGACAAGACCTTGACGAGAACGCTGTTTTATGTAATTCGCATCGTCTTAAAGGTCGTCGTGCTCACTTGCCTTATCGGCTATCTCGGTATTGACACCAGCGGCTTGGCTGCACTCATCGCTTCTCTCGGCGTAGGCATCGGTCTTGCCGTCAACGGAGCGCTTTCCAACCTTGCGGGCGGTGTGCTCATACTTATCACAAGACCGTTCAAGATCGACGACTACATCTCGTCGGGCGGATACGAGGGCACGGTAGAGGATATTCATATCGTGTTCACCAAACTCAGAACGGTGGATAACAAGGTCGTTTACGTTCCCAACGGCGCGCTCTCGTCCTCGACGATCGTCAACTTCTCGGAGAAAGATCTGCGCCGTGTCGATTTGGTCTTTTCCATATCCAAAAAGGACGACTACAAAAATGCCGAGAACATTATGCTCGGCGTCGTCAATGCGCACGATAAGGTGCTTAAAGACCCCGCAGCCACGGCAAGGATCGATTCTCATACGCCCAACGAAGTCAAGATCATATTAAAGAGCTGGGTCAAGTCCGAGGACTATTGGGACGTTTACTACGACATATTGGAGAACGTCAAAAAAGCACTCGACGAAGCCGGTATCGAAATGCCCGCAAATCAACTCGACGTCACAGTCAAAAAGGATTGATTTCGCGTTTTCGATCGAGGCGAATAATTAATACCAACAACAAAAAAACGGCGAGGCGGACAATATTTCCGCTTCGTCGCTTTTTTGCTACCGATAAGGTCATTTCTTGATAAATGTCAGGCAAGTGGCGGAGGATTTTTCGCCCATGACGGTTATGCCGTTTGCCACACACTTGTTCTCCTTTTGGAAGATGCAATCGGCGTTGCAGCCTACCGAGGTGTCGACGGAATAATCGGCTTTGACAAAGTCCTCGCCCGCTTCGAAATCGTTGTTTTTTTCGGTCGGGGAGTAGGTAAGGCAGTCGGTGGTCTTTGCCACTTCGATTTTTTTGGCACAGCAGCAGTAGCCTTTGTTGAACTTGCACATTTTCTTTCCGCATTTTAGGTCTTTCATAGATATCTCTCCTTGTATCAATTATTCTTGCCTTTTCGCAAAAAATATATTCTCTTTTTTGCCGATATAATTGACACGATATCGCGCGTTGTGTTAAACTAAATCGAGGTGATCGTATGAATGATACTCCCGCCTTTATTAAATACGAAAAAACAACTCGCGCGCTTAAAATAGGCGCCACCGTCACGATGATAATATCGCTTTTGTGTGTGCTCGGCGGCGGAATATCCGAGCTTTTTTTGAGGAACGATTTCGTTGTGCCTTTTTGTTTGGTCGCGGCGGGCTGCGTCGTTTACGCCGCGATGTTGCCGCTGTATTTTATCGCCAACAAGCGGCGCGCGGTCATTGTACGATACAACGCCTATAAAAAGGTGCTTATGCGTAATCCGCACAACAGCGTCGCCGAGATATGCGAGGTGAAAAAGGTCGAGCCCGATGTCGTCGTCGCCGACTTGGAGATGATGGTAAAGTCGGGATTTTTCGAGGGACTTTCGGTCGACGTCGAGGGGAAAAAGGCGGACTTGTTTACGGGCGCCGAAAAGCAGATCTTCGTATGCCCCGTGTGCGGCGGAAAAAATCATATCGACATCGGCGACGAGCAAAAGTGCGAATTTTGCGGTGCAATCAAGGAGAAAGAAAATAAATGAAACCCATAAAATTTTTCTCTGCCCATAAAAAAAGCGAGAACGACAGTGTCGAAGCGAGCATTGACGTTGTTGCCGAAAAGAAGAAAAAAGTCAAGCCCGCTTCGGACATAAGCAAAGCTCAGCGTTATCAACCCGACTTTAACGAGGGTTTAAGCGAGGAGCAGGTCGAAGAGCGTATCCGCAACGGCTATGTAAACGTCATCGCCAAAAAGAAAGGACGCTCTTACGGCAGGATAATAGTGGATAACGTGTTCACGTTTTTCAATATATTGACCTTTGTCGTCGCCATAGCGCTGATCTATGCCGGAGCAAAGCCCGTGCAGCTGTTCTTCCTTATCATCATAGTCGCCAACATTTGCATAGGTATATTTCAGGAGATCCGTTCCAAACGCACGATAGACAAACTCAGCCTTATGACAGCCCCGTCGGCGCAGGTCATAAGGGGCGGCAAGCCTTTTTCGGTCCCCACGAGCGAATTGGCGCTCGACGACGTGGTAAAACTCGAAATGGGCAATCAAATTTGCAGCGACTGCGTTTTGCTTTCGGGCGAATGTGAGGTCAACGAGTCGGTCATAACGGGCGAGAGCGTCGCCGTCCAGAAGAAAGTGGGCGACGAACTGTATAGCGGCAGCTACATCTCCTCGGGCAGCTGCTACGCGAGGGTGGATAAGGTGGGCGCAAGCAACTATATCGAAACGCTTACCTCCAACGCCAAGCGATACATTAAGCCGAGGAGCGAACTTAAAAACTCCATCACCTTTCTTATAAAGATAGTTACCGTGTTTATCGTACCCATATCGCTGCTTATGATAATAGGTGGGCTGACTACCAACGGCAAGTTCGACGCCAACCCCGACTCGGTACGCAACATGATAAACTCGGTGAGCGGAGCCATAATAGGCATGATACCGGCGGGAATGTTTTTGCTCACGTCCATGGCGCTCGCCATCGGCGTCATACGACTTGCCAAAAAGCACGCGCTCGTTCAGGACCTGTATTGTATAGAGATGCTCGCCCGCGTCGATGTGCTGTGCCTCGACAAGACGGGCACGCTCACCGACGGCACCATGCGGGTAAAGGAAACCATTGCTCTTACCGACGAAAACCACTCTTTAAGCGAGATCGTCGCGTCCATGCTTGCCGCGACGGGCGACAACAATCAGACGGCGATCGCGCTCGGGCAAGAGTTTACGTCGACAAACAAGTACAAACCGCTTGCCGTCATTCCGTTTTCGTCGCAACGCAAACTCAACGCAGTCACGTTTGAAAAACACGGGACGTTTGCACTCGGCGCACCCGAATTTGTCGTCAAAAGACGAAACGCAATTTTGGAAAAGCTTGTAAACGAAAAGGCAGCCGAGGGGTTGCGCGTGTTGGTCGTCGCTCACAGCGACACTCCCATCGAGGAAAACGTCGTTCCGTCCGATATGCAACCGCTCTTTTTGGTGGTCATCGAGGACCATATCCGCGAGGACGCCATCGAAACGATAAAGTGGTTCAAAGATAACGACGTGACGATAAAGATAATCAGCGGAGACAACCCCGTGACCGTGTCCGAGGTGGCAAAGCGCGTGGGTGTGGAGTGTGCCGACAAGTATATTTCGCTCGACGGGCTGTCCTCGCAAGAGGTGCTCGAGGCCGCCAATCAATACACGGTGTTCGGGCGCGTCACTCCCGAGCAAAAGTGCTTGCTTATAAGGGCGCAAAAAGCCAAGGGGCACACCGTGGCGATGATGGGCGACGGCGTAAACGATATCCTCGCCATGCGCGAGGCGGACTGCTCGGTGGCGGTCGCGTCGGGCAGCGAGGCGGCGCGCAATGTCAGCCACTTGGTGCTTCTCGACAGCAACTTCTCGTCCATGCCGAGCGTTGTTATCGAGGGCAGGCGAGTGGTCAACAACATAACAAAGTCGGCTTCGCTCTTTTTGATGAAGACGTTTATGTCCATCATCTTGTCTTTGCTTTTCGTTCTCATGCAAAAGCCGTACCCGCTTAAAACCAACAACCTGCTGCTTTTGGAGGTGTTCGTCATCGGACTTCCCTCGTTCTTCTTGGCATTGCAAACCAACAAGCAGCGGATACAGGGCAACTTCCTCGCAAACGTCATTTCGCGAGCGATACCCGGAGCGTTTGCCCTCGTTATCAACATAATGGGCATATACCTATTTCGGGAATTTTTGCTCGATCACTATGGGGCGGCGGATCCGTCGATCGTGGTGGCGCTCGGCACTTGGAGCACTCAGGCAGGCGATCTGTTTACGTCCATGCTCGTCGTGACGCTGGCGTTTACGGGGCTTATGGTACTCATCAAGATATGCGAGCCGTTCAATGCGTACAGGGTGATACTTACGATCATAACGTCGCTCCTTATGCTCGGCGTCATGATTTTGTTCGGCGGTGCGCTCGACATCGTGCCGTTCGACCTCGATAACCCCGTCTACCTTGCTTGTACGCTGTTTATGGTGGGCGAAGTGCTTACTACCTACTTTGTCGTGTCCATGGTGATGAAGATATTGGTTACGATAAAGGTAATGACCGAATGACAATAAAAACGCAATAAGGACGAAGAAAGCTTTCGTCCTTATTTTTTTAAGAGAAACCGAAGCGATTTTTTTGGGCGAGCCGTTTAATCTTCTTGACAAACAACGCGAAATATTCTATTATTGTATCGGGTAAGTTTGACCCATAAAGGAATATTATGGACGTATTCATGAGTATCTTACAACTTTTTGCCGGCGTAGGCGTGTTTATGGCGGGCATGAAGTTTATGAGCGACGGCTTGCAAAAGAGCGCGGGCAAGGGAATGAGGCAGATGTTCAACCGTTTAAGCGACAAGCGTTTGGCGGGCTACGGCATCGGAGCCGGAGTTACCTCGCTCATTCAATCGTCGGCAGCGACTTCGGTTATGGCGATGGGTCTTGTAAATGCGGGCATAATGAAGTTGCCGCAAGCTACGTCCATAGTACTCGGAGCCAAGGTCGGGACGACGATAACGGGCGTTATCGTTGCACTTTCGGCTTTCGGGAGCGGCGGCTTTGACCTCAACGTCTTTTTTGCGGCGATAAGCGTAGTGGGCGTATCCATGATACTGTTCTCCAAGCGCGAGCGTATCAACAGAGTGGGATATATCCTTATGGGCTTCGGATTGATCTTCGTCGGACTTATCTTTATGAAAAACGCCATGGGAACCGAACAAATCAGTACGTTTTTCACCAATCTGTTCAAGACCATAGACAATGTGTTTTTGCTTATGTTGATTTCGTTGCTCTTTACCGCGCTCATTCAGTCGTCGAGCGCGTCGACGGGTATTTATATCACCTTAATGGGCACTATCGACGTAGCTACGGGGCTGCCCGTAATGACCACCTATCAAGCGTTTTTCCTCGTGATCGGCGCAAATATCGGCACTTGCATAACGGCGGTGCTGGCGGCGATCGGGGCGAGCAACAACGCAAAGAGGGTGGCTTTTTTACACGTTATCACCTCGATCTTCGGAGCGATAGTGTTCTCGCTGCTGCTCGTTATTTGCGGCAAGGCGATAGAGAGCTTTATGGACGGGCTTATCGAACTTCCGCAGTGGCGAATTGCCATATTCAATGTGGTGTTCAACCTTTCGTACACCCTCATCTTGCTCCCGTTCGTAAACCAACTCACCTCGTTCAGCAGGCTGGTCATCAAGGAGTCGGAGAGTGAGAAGCATACGGCGGTAAAGTACATAGACGACAGACTGCTCTCCACACCCACGATAGCGGTGGCACAGGTCCAAAAGGAAGTTTTGCACATGGCGGAACTCGCCAAGACCAACCTCATCCTCGCAAAAGACGCTCTTATTAACTACGACGTCAACAGCGACGAGCTGCTCGAACGCAACGAGGCGGACATAAATATGCTCAACAAGGAGATAGCCTCGTACCTTATAAAAATTTCTTCGCTAAATATCAGCGCGTCGGACGAAAAACTCGTAGGTACGCTTCACCATGTCATCAACGACATCGAGCGGATAGGCGATCACGCCGAGAACTTTATGGAGCTCGCGACGGCGATCTTGCAGGAAAACGCCGAACTCAGCGAGGACGCCGTTGCGGAACTTAAAAATATGTTCGAAAAGGTAATAGATATGTTCACCAAGGGGCTGAGCATAGTGGAAACCCGAAATAAGGCGGGACTTAAAGAGATCGCCTCTTTGGAAAACGAGATAGACGGGCTTAAAACGCTGTACGGCGACCACCACATCAGGCGTCTGCACGAGCAAAAGTGCACGGTCGAGGGCGGGACGTACTTTTACGATATAATCACCGAGCTCGAAAGGGTCGCCGACCACGTAACCAACATCGCATTCAGTATCGACAGCCCTACGGGCACCATGGCGACCGACCTATGAAGATAGATTTGCACGTACATTCGGGGTTGAGCGAGTGCGCCTCGACGAACTATATCGAACTTGTGGACGCCTATAAGGATGCGGGGATAACTCCCGTGCTTTGTAACCACTACAACGCCCTGTACACCAAGGAGTACGGCGGCAAGTACGACAGGCGCAGCTACCCCTCGGTCTACGTCGACGAATTCTATCGTACCGTCGACTACGCGAGATCGAAAGGGCTCGACGTGTTTTTCGGCATCGAAGTCGCTCTTACTTTGCCCGACTGCCCGTACGCCGAGTTCCTCATCTACGGCGCGACGCCCGACTTTTTGATCGACAATCCGACGATGTACGACCTTGATCAAGCGCAACTGTACGACCTCGTAAAGGGGAACGGACTGATGCTCGTACAGGCTCACCCGTTCCGCAAGGAGCAGGGGCACTTCCCGCACGATATGAAAAAGGTGGATGGGGTGGAGATAAACTGCCACTATCGCTTTTTGCGTGAGGAGGAAAGGGTGCGTAAGCTCGCCGAGGAGAACGACCTTATCGTCACGTGCGGAAGCGACTTTCACCGCAAGGGTCAGGAGGGCTCGGGCGGGATAATCTGCGATAAGGTAAAGAGCGAGGCGGAACTTAAAAACACGTTACTGAATAACAAATTCGAGATATTTACGAGGTAGACAATGGACGAAGCGATTTCAAAAAAGAAACGGTTTTGGGAACTCGACTTTATAAGGGGGATCTGCGTCATTTTGATGGTCATCGACCACGTGCTGTTCGTCGCCATGTACGCCATGCCGCAAATCGGAGTGATGCTCGGCACGGACAAGTGGAACGGAATAGGCGAGTGGCTGAACGACAACTATTGGTACGGCAATTTCCGCCTGTGTATTCGCTTCCCGGTGCTGTTTTTGTTCTTTTTGATATGCGGGATAAGCTGCACGCTTACAAAGTCCAACGCAAAGAGGGGGGTATTGTGCCTCGCTGTCGCCTGCGCCGTGACGACCGTGACCGTGCTTATCGACAAGGTCATGAATATCGGAATTTCCATCTACTTCGGAGTGTTGCATATGCTCGGCATCGCCATGTTGCTTTACGCCCTGTTCGACTTTTTGGGCGGATTGCCGGCAAAGAAGATAAAAGACGAAAGGGGCAAGCATATAGCCGCCGAGGTGGGCAAGTATCTCGCTCCGACGATAGGAGCCATACTTTTTATCGTGTATTTTGCTTGCTTTTACGGCGGAATAGAGGGGGACGTATTCAATTCCAACGTCGTAATAAAGGACGAGAGCCTTTCGGTTTTTGCCTCGTTTTTTGTCAACATTTTCCCGAATTCGAACAGCGGGATCGCGTCGATAGGCGGGGCGGACTATTGGCCGCTTCTGCCCTGGGCGGCGGTCGTGCTTATCGGCGGCTTTATCGGGCGGCTCGTGTACAACGACGATAGGATAAAGTACTTTGCCGCTCCGATCGACGGCAAGTGGAACAAGCCGATCTGCTTTGTGGGCAGGCACGCGCTTATTGTCTATGTGTGTCATCAGGTGGCGGCGGTCGCCCTTCTTTTCGTGGTGACGCTGTTTATGTTAATATAGTCAAGGAGAGATAATTACTATGACCATGTACGAAAGTTTTCGTCAATGCGCTTTGAAAAATCCCGACAAGACGGCTATGGTCTTTTACGGCGGAAGAATCAAATTTTCTCGCCTGCTCGATCTTGTCGATCGTGCGGCTTACGGACTTAACGGGCTCGTAAAGCGGGACGACGTGGTTACGCTGTGCGTTCCCAACAGTCCGAGCGCGGCAATCGCCCTTTACGCCGTCAACAAGCTCGGGGCGACGGCGAACCTCGTCCATCCGCTGATAAAAAAGGACGGCTTGGTCAAAAGCATGGAGAAAGTGGGCAGCAAGTTGCTCATAACCTACGACCTGTACGAGGAGCGCAAAAACCTCGATTGCAAAATGCTCGTATCCGATTCGAGTTACTTTATGGGCGGCATTGCCAAGCTGTACTATAGGCTTACCAATCGCAAGAAGATAGGCAAGATAAGCGGCAAGTTCGAAAGCCTCTTTGCCTACGAGCCGCTTGTAGGGTCGCAACGAACCTCGACGGGCAGAGCGATATTCTTGCCGAGCGGCGGAACGACGGGCGATCCCAAGATAATCATGCATTCGGACGAGGCGTTCAACGGACTGTGCAGTCACATAGACTTCTTTTTGAGCGAGCCGGTAAAAAATTACACAGCCATGTATTCGGTTCTGCCCATATTCCACGGCTTCGGACTGTGCATGAATTTGCATATGTGCATGACGCAGTGCTTAACGAGCGTCATGACCTTAAAATTCAACGCCAAAAGCATGCTTAAAGCGGTCGAAAAGGAAAAGGTCAACATTATTACGGGCGTGCCCGCAATGTTCATCAAACTGCTTGCGTGCGACAAATTGGCGGAAGCCGACCTGAGCAGCGTAAAGGACTGCTACGTGGGAGGCGATTCGGCTCCCGAAGAGCTTGTCGAACGCTTCAACAAGGCGCTCGTCCAAGGCGGAAGTTCGGCTAAGCTGCATGTCGGCTACGGACTGACCGAAACGGTCACCGTTTGCGCCGTCACGAACAACAAGTACGACCGGGAGGGGAGCGCGGGCTATCCCATCCCCGACACCGAACTGTGCATAACGGACGGGACGAAGAAGCTTCCGCCGTTCGAGGTGGGCGAGCTGTGTATCCGCACTCCGCTTTTGATGCTCGGTTACTACGGCACCGACGAAACGCCGATAAAGAAGCTGTGCGGCGAGGATTGGCTTTTTACGGGCGACCTATGCTATCTCGACCCCGACGGCTACTTGTTTTTTAAGCAGCGCGTCAAGAACATGATAAAGGTCAGCGGCGTGCCCGTATTCCCCTCCGAGATCGAAAAACTCGTCGTAAAGCTCGACGGAGTGAAAAACGTCGCGGCGATAGGCATACCCGACGAAACGAAGGGCGAGGTGGTAAAGCTTTTCGTGGAAAAGACGGACGAGGCGGACGAAGAGCAGCTTAGGCAAAAGGTGATGGACGAGTGCAAAGCCAAACTCATCGTCTATGCCGTGCCCAAGGTCATCGAATTTCGCACTCTGCCGCTTAACGCGATCGGCAAGGTCGATCGCAAATTGCTTAAATAGATGCCAACGGACGAACGATTTTTAAGGACCGAACTGCTTCTCGGCAAAAGCGCGATGGAAAAGCTTGCGGCTAGTCGAGTTGCCGTTTTCGGGATAGGCGGCGTGGGCGGCTATGTCGCCGAGGCGCTCGCACGCTCGGGAGTGGGGGCAATCGACCTTATCGACAGCGACAGGATCTCGCAAAGCAACATCAATCGGCAGATATACGCTACGGACAGTTCGGTGGGAAAGTTCAAGGTCGACGTCGCCAAGCAGCGCATTTACGACATTAATCCGAGCTGCGTCGTAAGGACTTACAACCTGTTTTTCTTGCCCGAAACGCAAGACAGGTTCGATTTTAAGTGTTACGACTACGTAGCCGACGCCGTCGATACGGTGACGGCGAAGATCGCCATTGTCCTTAAAGCCAAGGAGAGCGGAACGCCCGTGATAAGTTCGATGGGGGCGGGAAACAAGCTCAGCCCCACATTGTTCGAGGTCGCCGACATCTACAAGACCTCGGTGTGCCCGCTCGCTCGCACTATGAGGCGGGAGCTGAATAAGCGCGGGGTGGAAAGCTTGAAGGTCGTCTACTCCAAGGAGCCGCCTCTATCGCCCGAAAACGAAAGCGGAGCAAGGCGAGTGGTGGGAAGCGTGGCGTTTGTGCCGCCCGTAGTCGGTCTTATTATGGCGAGCGAGATCGTCAAGGACTTGACTTTGGGCATAGAAAACGGGTAAATCGAGTAAAAATTTACAATTAAGGTATTGATTTTTATAATTTTTGTGGTAAAATATAAGTTATGATCGACGTATTGACCGACGCGCTTATCGAGTCGCTGTATATGCTGCCGCTTTTGATACTCGTGTACGTGCTTATCGAGGTTTTGGAGCATACGGTGTCGTCCAAGATACCATCCAAGCTACTCAAGGGCAAGCTGAGCCCGCTGATCGGGGCGGGAGTGGGCGTCATTCCGCAATGCGGTTTCAGCGTGGTGGCGACCAAGCTTTATACGGGCAGAGCGATCGCGCTCGGCACGTTGCTTGCGGTATACCTTTCGACGTCCGACGAGGCGGTGGCGGTGCTTTTAAGCGACTTTTCGGCGATAGGCAAGCTTGTTCCGCTGCTTATCATCAAGGTGACGTATGCGATAACAGTGGGCTACGTCGTCAATTTTTTTATGCGAAAGAGGGAACTCGCCGAAGCCAACGAGCACGTCAGCGCGGTGGGCTGTCACCATCACGTCGTTGGTCCCGACGACGAGTGCGGGCACTGTCACGAGCACGACGAGAGCGAGGAAAGCAAGGAGGAAAAGAGGCTTTTCAGAAAGAACGCCGTCAAACGCTTTGTGCTTCACCCGCTCCGACACGCCCTCACCACCTTTTTGTACATACTTATTGTCAACATCGTGTTTGGGCTCATCATATACAAAGTAGGTGATTCGCTCGAAGCGTTTATGTCGAAGATAGTGTGGCTGCAACCGCTCTTTGCCGCCTTGGTGGGGCTTATACCCAACTGCGGGGCGAGCGTGATAATAGCGCGTATGTACGCCATAGGCACGTTGTCGCTCGGCGGGGCGGTAAGCGGGCTTTGCGTATCGGCGGGGCTGGGGCTTGCCGTGCTGATAAAGGAAAACAAGGACATCAAGGACACGCTGCTCGTCATCGGACTGCTGTTTGCCCTTTCGGTCGCCGTCGGAATGGCGGTAACGGGCATAAGTAGGCTCTTTTAGGTTGACAAAGAGTTCGAGTTAATGTAAAATATTATGCGAGGTGATTTATGTCGTCGCTTTACAGGAAATTCCGACCGACAAGTTTTGAGTCGGTCATAGGTCAAGAGCACGTCACCAAGACGCTCGTCAACCAAATAGAAACGGGCAGGATAGGTCATGCCTATCTTTTTACGGGCAGTCGAGGCGTGGGCAAGACGACCTGCGCTCGAATTTTCGCTCGGGCGATCAATTGCTTGCATCCCGTGGACGGCTCGCCGTGCGGTGAGTGCGAGGTGTGCAAGGCGCTCTCTTCCCCCAACATGGATATTCTCGAAATCGACGCCGCCAGCAACAACGGCGTGGACGATGCGAGGGAGATAAGGGAAAAGGTCAACTATCCGCCGGTCAACGGCAAGTACAAGATCTATATCATCGACGAGGTGCATATGCTTACGGGCAGCGCGTTCAACGCATTGCTTAAAACGCTTGAGGAGCCGCCGAGCCACGCCGTGTTTATTTTGGCGACGACCGAGGCGCATAAGCTGCCCGCCACCATACTTTCGAGGTGTATGCGCTTTGATTTCAGGCTCGTTTCGGTGGAGGAGATCGCCGCTTTGATATCGAAGATCTACGACGCCGAGGGCAAGAAGTACGACCTCGACGCCGTAAGGTACATCGCGTCGGCGGCGGAGGGCTCGGTGCGAGATGCCCTTTCCATTGCCGACACCTGCCTTTCGTTTTCGCAGGGGAAACTCACTTACGACGAGGCGCTCAACGCGCTCGGCGGGGTGGACAGAGGCAAGATTCGCAAACTTTTTCTGTGCATAGCCGCTTCGGATGCGGGCGGGTGCTTTAACGCGATCGACGAACTTGCCACCTCGGGGAAGAGCATGGGGCTCATTGCCAAGGAACTTGCTTACTACGCTCGGGACCTCATGCTGCTTAGGTCGGCTCCAAAGCTGCTTGTCGAAACCGAGGAGCACTTGGCATTGATGAAGCAGGACCTCGGCGTCGTATCCGACGACTTCCTTACGACCGTAATCACCCTGTTTTCTTCGCTCGACAGCGAACTCAGATACTCGATAAGCCCGCGCATAGTGCTGGAAACGGCTTGCATAAGGGCGTGCAAACTCGCCGTAACCGACATTTCGGCTCTCGAAGAGCGTATCGCGAGGTTGGAGCGGGGCTTTGTGCCCGCCAAGTCGCAAGGCGAAAGCAAGGAACCCGTCGCGCCGCCGCCCGCCGTCGACTTAAAGATGTCGGCGCCCATGGCGTGGGGCAAGGTGATAAGCTATATGCGAATGAACGAATCGCTTCGGCTTCAAACGCTCGTCGGCAATCACACCGACTTCGAGATAAAGAACGGCGAGTTTATCGTGTGGTGCGGCGACGACTATATGGACTTTTGTTCCGAAAGCACGATCGACGCCATCAACCGGGCGTTTACCACATACAACATAGGCTACAAACTGCGGATCGACAAGCGAACCGCCGTCGATAAGGACAAGGAACTCGAGCGGCTCAAAGCGATGGTGGGCAAGGACGTGCCCGTTAATATAGTAAAATAGTTTTGGAGGATATATAAATGGCAAAATACGGCGGAGGATATGGCGGCGGAATGAATATGCAAGCCATGATGAAGCAGGCTCAAAAGCTTCAAGAGCAGATGGCGGCGGCGCAAGCCGAGCTCGAGGACACCGAACTTACGGGTGAGAGCGGCGGCGGGCTCGTTACGGTTACGATAGACGGCAAAAAGAGGCTGCAACGCCTCACGATAAAGCCCGAAGCGGTCGACCTTGACGACCTCGAAATGCTCGAGGACCTCATTTTGGCGGCGTACAACGAAGCTTTTGCCGCAGCCGAGGAGCTCGAAGCCGAACTTATGCCGAGCGGCATGGGCGGGTTGATGTAAGATGAAGCAACCGAGCAGCATAACCAAGCTGATAGGCAAGTTTTCGTCGCTCCCGGGCGTCGGAATAAAGACGGCGCAACGCTTTGCGTATGCGGTCATCGACATGAGCGAAGCCGAGGTAAAGGACTTTTGCGACGCCATGCAGGCGGTAAAAACGAACGTGCATATGTGCACCGAATGTGGAAACTTCACCGAAAACGAGGTTTGCGACATATGCGCACATAGGGATAAGTCGATCATCTGCGTCGTTTCGTACCCCAAAGACGTCATTGCGCTCGACAAGAGCGGGTCGTATACGGGCGTATATCACGTTTTGCACGGCACGCTCAATCCGCTCGAGGGGCGTTCTGCCGACGACCTCAACATAAAGAGCCTTTTTCGTCGCCTCGACGGAGTGAAAGAGGTGATAATGGCGACCAATCCCGACGTGGAGGGCGAGGTCACGGCGACGTACCTCGCTAAGCTAATTAAACCGTTCGGGATAAAGGTGACGCGCCTTGCCCAAGGGATAAGCATGGGCAGCGACATAGAGTATGCCGACGAAGTCACGCTTGAAAGGGCGCTCGACGGTAGGACGGAAATATAGGCGAATAAATAAAGCGGATATGGGGTAAGCCGTATTTCGCCGAAAGCGGAATAAATCCAAACGGCTTTACCGAATGAGGGAAAAGGACAATATGAAGATAACCGATGATATCAAGTATATTGGCGTAAACGACCACCAAATAGATCTGTTCGAGGGTCAGTACGTAGTTCCAAACGGTATGGCGTACAATTCCTACGCCGTGATCGACGAGAAGATCGCCATAATGGACACGGTGGACATTCGTTTTACGCACGAATGGCTCGACAATATTCAAAACGTGCTTTCGGGACGCAAGCCCGACTATCTTGTCGTTCAGCACATGGAGCCAGACCACTCGGCTAACATAGTGAACTTTATGAAGAGCTATCCCAAGGCGAAGATCGTTTCGTCGGTCAAGGCGTTCAATATGATGAAAAACTTCTTCGGGACCGACTTTGCCGACAGGCGCGTCGTCGTGGGTGAAAACGACACTCTCGCGCTCGGCAAGCACACCCTGACCTTTGTGACCGCGCCCATGGTGCATTGGCCCGAGGTCATTGTGACTTACGACAGCTTCGACAAGGTGTTGTTCTCGGCGGACGGCTTCGGCAAGTTCGGGGCTAACGACGTAAGCGAGGATTGGGCGTGCGAGGCGAGGCGGTATTACTTCGGCATAGTGGGCAAGTACGGCGCTCAGGTCCAAGCTTTGCTTAAAAAGGCGGCTGCGCTCGACATAAGGACGATTTGCCCGTTGCACGGACCGGTTTTAAGCGAGAATTTGTCGTACTATCTCGGCTTATACGACACCTGGTCGTCGTACGGGATAGAGTCGGACGGCATTGTCATTGCCTACACCTCGGTGTACGGCAACACCAAAAAGGCGGTGGAACTGCTCGAAAACAGGCTGAGAGCTAAGGGCTGTCCCAAGGTCGAAGTACACGACCTCGCTCGTTGCGACATGGCGGAGGCTGTCGAGGACGCGTTCCGCTACGGCAGGATCGTGCTTGCCACCACCACCTACAATGCGGGCATATTCCCGTTTATGCGTGACTTTATCGAGCACCTCACCGAGCGGGCTTTTCAAGGCAGGACGGTTGCGTTTATCGAGAACGGAAGCTGGGCGCCGCTTGCCGCCAAGGTGATGAAGGGGATGCTCGAAGGGTGCAAAAACCTCACGTTTGTCGAGCCGACGGTAAAGATAAATTCCGCGCTCGGTGACGAGAGCAAATTGCAGATCGAGCAGCTGAGCGACGAGCTTTGCCGCGATTACCTTGCTCAGCACGACGAAACCGCCAATAAGAACGACCTCAATGCCTTGCACAACATTGGCTATGGCGTGTATGTCGTAACTTCCAATGACGGAAAGCGGGACAACGGGCTTATTGTAAACACGGTCAGTCAGCTCACGAGCTCGCCCAATCGCATAGCGGTATCCATAAACAAGGAGAACTATTCGCACCACGTGATCAAGCAGACGGGCAAGATGAACCTCAATTGTCTGTCCACCGATGCGCCTTTTTCGATTTTCGAGCGGTTCGGCTTTGAGAGCGGACGCAATGTCGACAAGTTCGAGGGCTTTAAGCCGCTCAAATCGGACAATGGGCTCGCCTTTTTGCCGAGATATATCAATTCGTTCATGTCGCTCAAAGTGGAAAATTACATCGACCTCGGTACGCACGGTATGTTCATTTGCTCGGTCACCGAGTCGCGTGTGATAAGCGGCGTCGAGTCTATGACTTACGCTTACTACCATAAGTACGTTAAACCCGCGCCCAAAACCGAGGGCAAAAAGGGCTTTGTGTGCAAGATCTGCGGCTATGTCTATGAGGGCGACGAATTGCCCGACGACTTCGTTTGCCCGCTTTGCAAACACGGAGCCGCAGACTTCGAACCTATTAAATAAAACCTTTCCCGCTTTTTGAAAAAAGCGGGGTAAAAACTTTTGAGGGCGTTCCACTTTTTATAAAAAACGGAGCAAAAATTTTTGAGGGCGGACGAGGCGTAGCAGTTCTGTTTTAACTCCGTTTCGCATTGGCTTTTAGTTCAAGCGAAGCGGAGCAAATAAAGAAACGACAAGTCCAATTCGCCCATAAAATTTTGAGGGCGGACGAGGCGTTGCATTTCTGTTTTAACTCCGTTTCGCATTGGCTTTTAGTTCAAGCGAAGCGGAGCAAATAAAGAAACGACAAGTCCAATTCGCCCTCAAAAGTTTTTTGCCTACTTTTTTTCAAAAAAGTACGGTACTTTTTTGAAAAAAAGTACTTGATTTTTATAACGTTTAATGATATACTAAAATGCAGGGGAGCTTATATATAGGCTGAGAGGAAGGAAATGACCTTCGACCCAAGGACCTGATTTGGATAATCCCAACGTAGGCAAAGGCAAATATAGGGAAGTCCGAAGCGGGTGGCAGGGCTTCCCTCTTTTATATCGGAGGACATATGGTCAAAGTAAACGGAGAGATGTTCGACGCGGCGGGCAAGAGCGTAAAAGAACTGATAGAAAATAAGGGCTATTCGCTTAGCCGCATAGCAGTCGAGTTAAACGGCGAGATCTTACTCAAATCGGAGTACGACACCACCGTTCTTGCCGACGGCGACAGCGTGGAAGTGGTAAGCTTCGTGGGAGGCGGCTGATGTTTAGTGAAAATCAATCCAAACGCTATTCGAGGCATTTCATTCTGCCCGAGATAGGCATCTTCGGTCAGGAGAAACTGCTTAAAAGCAGCGTACTTGTAATAGGCGCGGGCGGGCTCGGCTCGATCGTAATCATGTATCTTGCGGCGGCGGGCGTGGGCAAAATCGGCATAGCCGACTGCGACGAGGTGGAACCGAGCAACTTCAATCGACAGATCATCCACTCGCCACTCTCCCTCGGCGTCAATAAGGCATTAAGCGCGTCGGAATGGGTAACAAAGTTCAACCCGGACGTTTCGGTCGATACGATAAAAGAGCGGCTCACCGCGCAAAATATCGCGTCGACCATAGCAAATTACGACTTTATCGTCGACTGCACCGACAACTTCGAAACCAAATTCCTCATCAACGACGCCTGCGTCGCCGCCCAAAAGCCGTTCTGTCACGGCGGAGCGGCGGGGCTCGACGGACAGGTCATGACGGTGGCAAAGGGCAGCGCCTGCCTCAGGTGCGTGCTCGGCTCGGCCCCGCTCGACGCTCCTACGTGCGCGGAATTGGGCGTGCTCGGCTCGGTCGTCGGCGTGATAGGCAGTATTCAGGCGACCGAGGCGATAGAGTACCTTGTGGGCAAGGGCGAGCCGCTGCTTAACAAACTGCTCGTTTTCGACGCGCGAACAATGAAATTTCAAACCATAAAACTTAAACCCGACCCAAACTGCTCGGCGTGCGGGCGATAAGGAGGACACAATATGGACGATAATAAGGATGAAAACAAGAACGATAATATGGACGATAAATTGATTATAGGCGGGCACGAGTTCGGTTCGAGATTTATTCTCGGCTCGGGCAAGTACTCGCTGTCGCTCATCGAGGCGGCGATAAAGGACGCGGGCGCGGAGATGATCACACTCGCCGTGCGCAGAGCCAACACCGACAAAAAGGAGAGTATACTCGACTACATACCCAAGGGCGTGACACTGCTCCCAAACACGAGCGGAGCAAGGACAGCCGACGAAGCCGTGCGAATAGCGAGATTGGCTCGCGAGCTCGGCTGCGGTGATTTTGTAAAAATCGAGATAATGCGGGACTCCAAGTATCTTTTGCCCGACAACAACGAAACGATAAAGGCGACCGAACTGCTCGCCAAAGAGGGCTTTGTCGTTATGCCCTATATGTATCCCGACCTTTACGCGGCTCGTTCGCTCGTAGACGCGGGCGCGGCGTGCGTCATGCCGCTTGCCGCCCCGATCGGCTCCAATAAGGGGCTTTGCACCAAGGAGTTTATCGGGATCCTCGTCGACGAGATCGATCTGCCCGTCATCGTGGACGCGGGCATAGGTCGACCGTCCGAAGCGTGCGAGGCGATGGAAATGGGCGCCGCCGCCATCATGGCTAACACCGCGCTTGCCACGGCGGGTAATCTGACTCTTATGGCTCGGGCGTTCAAAGCGGCGATCGAGGCGGGTCGCAACGCATATCTTGCGGGGCTCGGGCGAGTGCTCACTCGCGGCGCCTCGGCTTCCGATCCGCTCATCGGCTTTTTGCGCGACTGACTTAAAAGGAGGTTGAGGTGAGAGATAAATATGGAAAAACGCTTTGAAATAGAGAACAAACGACTGGGCGAAAAGGCGCTCGAACTCAAAAAACGCCTCGAAAACGACCCGTCCGCTCGAACCGATCCCATGGAGTATATGCCCGGTATGGAGCGGATAAATTCGGACATTATGAGCAAGGTAAAAAGCGGTATGGACGAGTTCGATCCGCTTTCGTATTCGGCAAAGGACGTAAAAGCCGCGCTGGAAAGGCAAAACTGCACGATAAACGACTTTATGGCGCTGCTTTCACCCGCAGCCGAGCCCTTCCTCGAACAAATGGCGGAGCGTGCGAGCCGTGAAACGAGCAAACACTTCGGCAACACGGTGTATCTTTTCACTCCTCTTTACATCGCCAACTATTGCGAGAACTATTGCGTATATTGCGGCTTTAACTGCTACAACGACATTAAGCGCATGAAGCTCGGCATAGAGCAGATCGAAAAGGAAATGCAGGTCATCGCCCGCAGCGGCATGGAAGAAATTCTCATCCTCACGGGCGAGAGCAGGGCTATGAGCGATGTGAAATACATAGGCGAGGCGTGCAAGCTGGCAAGGAAGTATTTTCGTATGGTGGGGCTGGAGATCTATCCCGTCAACACCGACGAGTACCGCTATTTGCACGAGTGCGGCGCGGATTACGTCACCGTTTTTCAGGAAACGTACGATATAAATATGTACGGCGAGCTCCACTTGCTCGGACACAAGCGCGTGTGGCCCTACCGCTTCGACGCTCAGGAGCGCGCGCTTATGGGCGGAATGAGGGGAGTTGCGTTTTCGGCTCTGCTCGGACTTGCGGATTTCAGAAAGGACGCTTTGGCGACGGGACTGCACGCATATTACATTCAGCGCAAGTACCCCCACGCCGAGATCTCGCTTTCGTGCCCGAGGTTGCGCCCCATAATAAACAACGACAAGATCGATCCGCACGACGTGCACGAAAGGCAGCTTTGCCAAATCCTTTGCGCATATCGCATCTTTTTGCCCTTTGCGGGCATCACCGTTTCCTCGCGGGAGAGCGCGTCTTTCCGCAACGGCATCGTCAAGATCGCCGCGACCAAGATCTCGGCGGGCGTGTCGACGGGTATCGGCGATCACGAGAACAAGTACGAGGGGACGCATCTTGACGACACGGGCGACGAGCAGTTCGAAATAAACGACAACCGCAGCCTCAAAAAGATGTACGACGACATCGGCGACGAGGGGCTTCAACCCGTGCTGAACGACTACCTGTATGTGTAATGTGATCTGCGTAACAAACCGCAAGTCGGTAAAAGGCGACTTTTTTGCGTTGGTCGAGCGCGTCGCGTCCGCCCACCCGCAAGCGATCATTCTAAGAGAAAAGGATTTATTAAAGTCCGAATATCTTTTGCTTGCCGACAAAGTGAATGAAATTTGCTTTTCTTACGGAGTGCGATTTATCGCTCACACCCACATCGAGGCGGCGAGGGGGACGCTCCACCTGCCCATAGCCTCAGCCCGAGAGTATATAGGCAAGATAAAGGTGGGAGCCTCGTGTCACAGCCTGAGCGACGTGCTTTACGCCGAGCGGCTGGGCTGCGAGTACGTCACCTTCGGGCACGTGTTTACGACAAGGTGCAAAGAGGGCGTGCCGCCGAGGGGAGTGGACGAACTCAGGCGCATATGCGCAAAGACCTCTCTGCCCGTCTATGCGATAGGCGGGATAGACGAAAACAATGCTCGCCTCGCGATTGACGCGGGGGCAAGCGGAGTATGTATAATGAGCGGCGCCATGAGTGATGGCGGCGACGAACTTATAAATAAACTGACAAAAATTTAAGGAGTAGATAATGAGAAATTACAAGACGCAAATGGAAGCGGCGAAAAAGGGAATTTTGACGCCCGAAATGAAACTTGTAGCCGAAAAAGAGTATATGGACGCCGAAAAGCTTCGCTCGCTTGTGGCGTCGGGCGAGGTTTGTATTCCGTGCAACATCAATCACAAGTCGCTTTCCGCCGAGGGAATAGGCGGAGGGCTGAGGACCAAGATAAACGTCAACCTCGGGATCTCTGGCGACTGCAACAACTACGACGTCGAAATGCAAAAGGTCGACCTCGCTTTGGCGCTTAAAGCCGAAGCCATAATGGACCTATCCAACTACGGCAAGACAAACGTATTCCGAAAGAAGCTTATCGAAAAGTCGCCCGCCATGATAGGCACCGTGCCCATGTACGACGCCATCGGCTATCTCGACAAGGACCTGCTCGAAATTTCGGCATCCGACTTTTTGAAAGTCGTTCGGGCTCATGCCGAGGAGGGCGTCGACTTTATGACCATTCACGCGGGTATCAATCGACGCGCGGTCGAGGCGTTTATGCGTGACAAACGCAAGATGAACATCGTGTCGCGAGGCGGCTCGTTGCTCTTTGCCTGGATGATGATGACGGGCAACGAAAACCCGTTCTTCGAATATTACGACGAGGTGCTCGACATCTTGCGCGAGTACGACGTGACGATAAGCCTCGGCGACGCGCTCCGTCCGGGCTGTATCGACGACAGCACCGACGCGGGTCAGATCGCCGAACTCATCGAACTCGGCGACCTTACCAAGCGGGCTTGGGAAAAGGACGTGCAGGTCATGGTCGAGGGCCCCGGACATATGGCAATGAACGAGATCTCCGCCAATATGAAGTTGCAAAAGCGGCTGTGTCACAACGCGCCTTTCTACGTGCTGGGACCGCTCGTTACCGACATCGCGCCCGGTTACGACCACATCACCTCGGCGATAGGCGGGGCGATTGCGGCGGCAAGCGGAGCGGACTTCCTTTGTTACGTGACGCCCGCCGAGCATCTGCGTCTGCCGGATCTCGGCGATGTTAAGGAGGGGATAATCGCGAGCAAGATCGCAGCCCACGCCGCCGACATAGCAAAGGGCGTTCCGCACGCACGCGAAGTCGACGACGCAATGGCAAAAGCCCGTCACGAGGTGGATTGGGACGAGATGTTCCGACTTGCCATCGACCCCGAAAAAGCCAAGAGGTACTTCGAGAGCGCGCCGCCGTCCGATCGTCACACTTGCTCGATGTGCGGCAAAATGTGTGCGGTAAGGACCACCAATATGATCTTGGAGGGCAAAAAAGTCGAGTTTTGCTCCGAGAAGTAAAAATTGTGCAAAAATTATAAAAATAATGACGTAAAAAAGCTTCTTTTGAGGCTTTTTTATTGCTTAAAACTTGTTTATATAATATTTTTTTAATTCACTTAATTATCATTGACTTTATTTGATATAAATGGTATAATATATACAATTGTTTATCATAAGCAAAATAACAGTTAAGGAGATAACAATGGGTAAAAAGTTAATCGCACTGTTACCGATAGTGCTTATAATAGCTTGTTTTGCTACGGCGTGCAACACGACAAAATACAAAGTAAGCTTTTATAACGATCAAAGTTTGTATAAAAGTGTGCAAACCGACGGCAAAACCATAGTGATGCCCGAGGATCCAAGCAAGGAAAATTACGAGTTCGACGGTTGGTACCTCGATAAAGATACGTGGCAGCAGCCTTTCGGCGTATCGAGCGGACTTATCACAAACCCGCTTACTTCGGACATTTCCGTCTATGCCAAGTGGGTCGAAAAGGACTCTCCCGACAAGAGCAAGTTGGGCAGCGCATTTACCGGAATGGCTATTTCGGAGGACGAGAAGGGCAACTACTCCATATTGGACTTTACGACCACCATCGTAATGAATGAGGACAGCGGCGTAATGTTCTATCCTGCGGGCTATTCCGACGAAGCGGACTATGCCTATCACTATGTCGTTGACGAGGACGGAAAGGAAAAGTACGAATTTTATTTACAGGACGGCGAGGGCGGCTATGAGTATACTCCGTCCGGCACGGGCGAGATCATAAACGGCAATCGTCTTGTCATCACGTTAAAATACGACGGTAACGAATACAAGTTCGACAATACGTTGTATAAGCTTACCATTACGTACGGCACGGCGGGCAGCAAGCAGACGGGCGAGTATATGGCTCCGAGCGGATATTCGTTGATGTATCCCTTGTTGAACTTGCCGACCGACGGCGATATCTTGCGTGTCGACGGCGAGGAGTACACCTACGAAGAATTTGTCGAGTTGAAAATGCCCGCAAAGAATTGCACCGTGGACATCACTCCCAACCGAGTGCTTGCAAGTCAATTCAACGGCTTGGTATCGGCAAAGTCCGACGACGGCAAAACCGCCGACATACGCTTTACCTCGACCCCGGTCGTATCCGGTCAGGCGTACTGCGGAATGGTAATCACGTATGAGGGCACAAATTACAATGCCGCTTACGTAGTGGACAACGGCAAGTTGGCTCTCTATGCGGTGGATTCGACCACGCTTACCGCCATAGGCGACGGCGTCATTGCGGGACGTACTCTTAAACTCAATATTATGTTTGACGGCATAATATACTCGTTCAAGTGCGATCTGTACAGGTTGAACGTTTCTTCGGGCGGATCGATGTTTACGTTGTGGGCAAGCCCCGGTGTTCTCGTCAAGGACGTCATGGTCGGTGTTCAATTGAAGGTCGGCAAAGGGTTCAGCATGAACAGCAAGGAATATACCGCAGCCGACTTCGAAACCGTTACCATGCCGAGTGAGGACTGCGTGCTCACGATCGATGCCGAGGCAATAGATAAGGACATCGAGAATAATCCCTTTAACGGAGCTATAAGCACCGCAGACGGCAATGCCGTATTGAGGTTCTCGAACGAAGCATATGGCGAAAATTATGTCGTTACCTTGGTAGACAGGACGAATATGCTCACCGAATATCTGCTTTACTCCAACGTAGACGGCGTGACTACTCTAAACTCGATAAGCGATGAGGGTGAACTCGTCAAGCTTACGGAGGGTACGATAGGGGAAACCGAAAACGCTACTCATATGGAGATAAGCTTTACTTACAATGATATAGAGTACAGCTTCTCCGCCGACATATACGAACTTTATATAACCTATCTCGAGCATAACGGAACCAAAGTCGAACTTGACAGCGTATTCGTTCAGGGCGGTATTCCGATGATCTACGCTCTTGACGACGTACTTCTCGAAAGCGACACCATAGAGTTCGAAAGCGAAAAATATACCGTCGACGAATTTTCTACGGTCACCATGCCTACGGACACCAGGAGAATCACAATCTCGCCCAATGCGTTTACCTATGGCGTATTCAGCGGTATTTTGCAAGGCGAAACCGCTACCGGTGACACGGTCATCGCAGTATTCCAAGGCGAGGATCAGGCTGAGGATTCGGGTGTTTCCATAGCCGAGGCGGCAATAGTAATCGGCGACGAGACGCTCTCGGGTTACTACGTCATCGATATGGGCAAGATCATGTTGTTTACAGTGGAAGACGGAGAGGCGGTACAGATCGGCGAGGGCTATGTAAGCGGAAACAACTTGGTACTCAATATGTATACCGCAACCGGCGAACTTATCGAACTTTCCGGCTCTATGCACATCTTCGACCTTACGTACAAGTGCACTTACACCGATGAGGACGACGAAGAGCAGACGGTAGTCGAGGAAAATACGATTTGGGTAGCCGAGGGATACGAATTCAGCGATTTGTTGGACTTCTTGGGTATACAATTCGGAAACGGCGCATATGTTGCTTACGGTGATGGTTTGTATCGAACCGCAGAGGAACTTGCCGAGTTCAGAAGCATGGCAATGCCGAGTGAGAATGTCGAGATAGTCATCGAGGGTGGCGATATCGGCAAGATCCAAGCGTAATCGTTGCATTAACTACAAAAATCAAGGCGAATTGCTTAGCGGCTTTTCGCCTTTATTTTTTTATATGCTTAAAAATCACTTGATTTTTGATATTCATGGTGTTATAATAGGCAATGGAGGCGTAAAACTATGCTTAACAAAAAAATCATCGAATTACTTAACGACCAAATCAACAAAGAACTCTATTCGGCTTACCTTTACCTCGACATTGCCGACTATTATGCCGACGAGGGACTTGACGGCTTCGCCAATTGGTACGAGGTCCAAGCCAAGGAAGAGCGCGACCATGCTTTCATGTTCCGCCGCTACCTTATCGAAAACGGCGTACGTGTCGAACTTAAAGCGATAGATAAGCCCAATAAGACTTTCAACAATCACCTTACTCCGCTCGAAGTAGGTTACGAGCACGAACAGTACGTTACCTCGCTCATTACGACCATCTACCATGAGGCTGTCGAGCAAAAGGATTACAGGACCATGCAGTTCCTCGATTGGTTCATCAAGGAACAGGGCGAAGAGGAAACCAATGCCGACGATATGATCAAAAAGATGAAGCTGTTCGGCGGCGACTCCAAGGGCTTGTATGCGCTCAATCAAGAACTCGGCGCTCGCGTCTATGCGCCCTCGACCACCGGCCCCGCTATGTAAAAACGACAAATAATATCATTCCGTTTGGTCCAACCGCAACGCTTAATGTGCGGTTGGACTTTTACTTACCGCCTTTTTTTTTGCACGCCGACCTTTTCCGAAAAATTTTTTGAGGAATTTTGCAAAAATCGGTTGACAAACGAAAAACCAAGTAGTATAATAATATTGAACAGTTGAAAGAATGTTCAAATAAATAAGGGAGCCCACTCATGGATAGATCTGCCGAATTTATACGCAAGGCGTTGCCGCAAGACGAGGAGATAACCGACCTTGCGGACCTGTTTAAGATGTTCGGCGACAGCACGAGGGTCAAAATTTTGTCGTGCCTGCAACTGCGCACCATGTACGTAGGGGAGATCGCCGAGGCGCTCAATATGACCGTGTCCGCAGTGTCGCACCAACTCAGGGTGTTGCGCGGCGCAAAGCTTGTCAAGGGCGTAAAAGAGGGCAAGGAAGTGCGCTACTCGCTCGACGACGACCACGTCACCAAAATTCTCGAATACGGGCTCACCCACGTAAACGAGGGCAAATGATCACAGGGGGAAAGTACCCTGTTTTTTAACGCCGAACATTTGAACGATTGCTTAACTGAACTATTATTCAAAAACATATTTTTAGGAGAGAAAGATGAAAAAGGTTTTTAAGATGAGGGATTTGGATTGCGCGAATTGTGCGGCTAAGATGGAGCGGGCTATTGCCAAGATAGACGGGGTAGCAAGCGTAAGCGTCAACTTTATGGGGCAAAGGCTTACGATCGAGGCGGAGGACAGCCGCTTCGACGCCATAGTGGACGAGGCGGTAAAGGTCTGCAAAAAGGTCGAGCCGGACTGCGTGATTTTAAGGTAATCGAATTTAGGTGCACGAAAAATGGAATTGAGCAAAAAGGAAAAGAGTAAGCTTGTGCGCATAATAGCGGCTTTATGTATGTTTGCCGTCGTGTTTACGGTCGACCTTACGGTGGGGCTAAGCGTGGGCGGCGGCAAGTGGGCATGGCTGTTGCCCTTTGCGCTCTATCTTGTCATATACATAGTGATAGGTTACGACGTGCTGTGGCGTGCGGTGCGCAACATACTGCACGGGCAGGTGTTCGATGAGAATTTTTTGATGTGCATAGCGACGATAGGCGCGTTCGCTCTTGCCATATACAGGGGCGCGGTCGGTGAAAAGATCGAGGGCTTCGACGAGGCGTGTGCGGTTTTATTGTTCTATCAAGTGGGCGAGTGGTTTCAAAGTTACGCCACGGGCAAGTCCCGCCGCTCCATATCGGCTCTTATGGATATTCGCCCCGACTATGCCAACGTCAGGCGTGGGAACGAACTTGTCAAGGTCGACCCGAGCGAGGTAAGGGTGGGCGAGATCATCGTCGTAAACCCGGGAGAGAAGATCCCGCTCGACGGCGAGGTGGTGAGCGGCGCGAGCGCGCTTGACGCAAAGGCGCTTACGGGCGAATCGCTGCCCGTGGACGTAAAAGAGGGGGACGGCGTGACGAGCGGCTGCGTCAATCTTTCGTCGCAACTGAGCATAAAAGTCGAAAAGGAATTTTACGACAGCGCGGTTTCCAAGATCCTCGAACTTGTCGAAAACGCGTCGAGTTACAAGTCCAAAGCCGAAAATTTCATCACCAAGTTCGCCCGCATATACACGCCCGCCGTCGTGACGATCGCACTCTTGCTGGCGGTCGTTCCGAGCCTTGTCACGGGCAATTGGCTTGTATGGATATACAGGGCGCTCGGCTTTTTGGTGGTGTCGTGCCCGTGCGCACTCGTCATTTCCATACCTCTGAGCTTCTTTTCGGGGATAGGAGCGGCGTCGCGGCACGGAATACTCATAAAGGGCTCGGACTATCTCGAAAAGTACGACAGCGCCAAGGTGTTTGTATTCGATAAGACGGGCACGTTGACAAAGGGCGGCTTTTCCGTCGTCAAGGTGACGCCGACAAACCGTAAAGACGAGATCTTGCGCCTTGCCGCCATCGCCGAAAGCGGTTCGAGCCACCCGATCGCAACGTCCGTTTGTTCGACGTACTCGGGCGAAATCGAAAGCGGTTTTACCCCCACCGTCATAGCGGGCGAGGGGATCGAGGCAAAAAAGGACGGCAGCGTCATTTTGTGCGGCAACGCCTCGCTCATGCGCCGATACGGCGTGAAATTCGAGCCGGAAACGGACATAGGCACGGTCGTGTACGTGGCGCATGACGGAAAGTATGTGGGCTCGTTGCTCTTTGCCGATGAGCCCAAGCCCGAAGCAAGAGAAGTCCTTTCCTCGCTCGGCAACCTCGGGTGTCGCACGGTCATGCTCACGGGCGACAACGCTCGCGTTGCGGGTGACATGGCGGCGAGATTGAACATAAGCGAGTACCGTGCGTCGCTTTTGCCTCAAAACAAGGTCGAGGAATTGAAGTCGATCATCGGCGGCAAAAACAAGGGCGAAGCGGTGTGCTTTGTCGGAGACGGCATAAACGACGCGCCCGTCTTGATGAGCGCCGACATCGGTATAGCGATGGGCGGAGTGGGCAGCGACGCGGCGATCGAAGCGTCCGACATCGTGCTCATGCGGGACGACCTAAAAGGGCTTCCGCTGCTCAAACGCATCGCAAAAAAGACGATGCGTATCGTAAAACAGAACATCGTCTTTGCGCTCGGCATAAAACTCGCCATATTGCTTTTGTCGGCGCTCGGCATCGCCAATATGTGGATAGCGGTGTTCGGAGATGTCGGCGTCGCCGTCCTCGCCATTCTCAACGCCATGAGGGTGGGGAAAATCGATTGACATCACGGCGCTTTGTGTGGTAAACTCGAATAAAAGGAGATTTTTTATGAAAACCATCAAGGCAACAATAAATTTCGTAGGCGGCAAGCAAATCAAACTCGACCTTTATCCCGACATTGCGCCCATCACGGTCGACAACTTCGTTTCGCTTTCAAAGAGCGGATTTTACAACGGATTGTGCTTTCACAGGGTGATAAAGAACTTTATGATACAGGGCGGAGGGTTTGTCTTTAACGACGGGCTCGAACCCAAAAAAGCCGCTTCAATCAAGGGCGAGTTTGCGGCTAACGGCGTCAAAAACGATATCCACCACGAGGCGGGCGTGATCTCCATGGCTCGCACCAACGTCAAGGACAGCGCATCGAGCCAATTCTTTATTTGCGTTGCCGATTGCGGCTATCTCGACGGACAGTACGCGGCTTTCGGCAAGGTGAGCGACGAGCAGTCCTTATCGAATGCGATCGCCATATCCGAGGTAAAGACGGGCAGGTGGATGTACTACGACGACGTTCCCACCGAGCCTGTCGTCATTGACAGCGTGACAATCGACGAGTGATTTCTTTCATTCTGAAACGGTTGTATCGCTGGGCAAACAGCATAAACAGGTCGTAAACGCTCATCATAAGGCATAAGACGCCTATTGATACGATGTATTGCGGTTGGCTGCGGGCAATTGCGGCATATATCAGCGGCAGATAGCTTAGCGGGATAATAACGGCGTTGCTTATTTCGGTGACGCAACTTAGGCGGATCGCGCCGACGATGTCTTTTCTTGCGTCGACGTAGCCGTACGCGGGAAGCAGATCTTTTATCGAATGAAGTTTGATCAATCGGTAAAAGCGTGCTTCCCACTTTTTTTGCCCGAAGAATTTGCCGTTTAGGTGCGGCTTAAAGGCGCACTTTTGCATAGCCTTAAACACGACAGTCCTTATGACGATTTGATATTCCGCTACGGCAAACGCCGCTCCCGCATAGACGCAGGGCGAAAAAACGGTAAAACCTATCGCAAAAGCCGTCGCGATTACGACGGCAAAACCGCCTATCAAAAAAAGAAGTTTGCCATTCATCGTGGCTCTATTATACAGGTATCGGCGAGTAAAAGTCAACGTTTTCATACACTTAGTATTTGCGTAAAAAAACATTTTCAGATAGCGAGCCGTTTTTCATAATTCACTTGACAGCAAAAAAAAGCTTGTTATATAATAATTGTAAATATAAGGCAATTGCCTAATCAAGGCAAAAGAGCGAAAACAACAAAAACTTTTATCGGGAGGTAATAAATGAAATCCAAGGTCTATTTTACCAAAGATATTTCGAGTAAGGGGCTTGTTGCAATTTACGACGCTCTCAATGTCGAACTTAAAGGTCCCGTTGCCGTAAAGATCTCGACGGGCGAGCCGGGCGGACACAACTTTTTGCAGCCGACCCTTATCGGCGAACTCGCGAAGAAGCTCGACGGCACCATCGTGGAATGTTGCACGGCGTACAGGGGCAAGAGGTTCGACGTCGCCAATCATCACAAGGCGATCGAGGATCACGGCTTTACCAAAATAGCAAGGTGCGACATCATGGACGAGGAGGGCGAAATCAAGATCCCCGTTCCGTACGACGGGCACCTCCATGGCTACAATATCGTCGGGACGCACATTGCAAATTACAAGTCCATGCTCATGCTTTCGCACTTCAAAGGGCACGCTATGGGCGGCTTCGGCGGCGCGCTCAAAAACATGAGCATAGGCGTCGCTTCGAGAAATGGCAAGGCGTGGATCCATTCGGTCGGTAAAACCGCCGACCCCGATGCCATGTGGGGCATGCTTGACGATCAGGACGGCTTTTTGGAGAGCATGGCGGAGGCATGCCTCGGGGTGGTGAACTACTTCGGCAAGGAGAATATGGCGTACATCAACGTCGCCAACCGCCTGTCTATCGACTGCGACTGCGACTCCAATCCGCACGAGCCCGAGATGGCGGACATAGGCATTTTCGCCTCGCTCGACCCCGTTGCGCTCGACAAGTGCTGCTACGACACGATCATGAATTCGACCGACAAGGGCAAAAAATCGCTCGTGGATCGAATGCTCAAACTTCACGCCATTCATACCGTGGACACGGCTGAAAAACTCGGGCTCGGCTCCGAGGACTACGAAATCATAAATTTGTAACAGGAGGAGATTTTATGTTGGAATCGGTTTTGGCGCGTAAAAACGCCTCGGTAAAATCTAAAATTACGGTCAAAAGCGTCGTCGCCGCTCTGCTTGTCGTTTCGGCGGTCGCACTGCCGCAATTCGTGCATCTTATAGCGGGAGCCTCGGGCGGCGTTACCTGGCTGCCCATGTACTTGCCCGTGCTCATTGCCGGCTGCTTGCTCGGCGTAAAGTGGGGGCTCGGCGTCGGCGTCATGTCGCCCATAGTCAGCTACCTTATCACCTTGGCTTTCGGTAACCCCATGCCCGCTTTGACAAGGCTGCCCTTTATGATCGTCGAACTTGCCGTGTTCGCAGCGGTAAGCGGCGCGTTCGGCAAGAAGATCTTCGACAATGCCGCGCTCGCTTTCCCCGCAACGTTGCTTGCGTGCGTGTCGGGCAGGACTGTTTTCGTGATCCTTGCGGCAATATTCGGCTCGGCGGTGAACCTGCCCGTAAGTATGGTGTGGACGCAGATCCAAGCCGGCTTTATCGGACTTATCGCTCAGGCAGTCATCGTGCCGTTTATAATAATCGGACTGAGCAAACTGCTTAGATCCGAGCGTTGATCGAATAAAATACATTCATACCTCACTTAAAAAGGGAAGTGCAAAAAACACTTCTCTTTTTTTTGTAGGACGTATCCAATTCTTCTAAGTGATGTCTTTTGTTATTTCGGTAAAGAACTCCGCGTTCCAAATCTTCAAAGTTGACTTGTCTTTTACAAACGGCTGTACGTCTTGCTTTGCCTGTTCGTAGTCGATCGCGGCAAAGCGATTGCAAAGCATAGCGATAAGCGCATCGCGGGTAAGGTCGAAATCCTCGTCCACAAACCCCGAATCGACAAGCCTCGCTTTAAGGTGCGGCATATTGATAGGTGTTTTTCGCGAAAGATAAAATATATAGTCATATAAATCTCTGCCTTTGACGCGGTTTTTCCAAGCGCGGCAGAGAATAGCGTGAAGCTTGCCGGCAAACAGCGAGGGCGTGTCGTACAATTTCACTTGATAGGGGGACGGCAACAGCCGATATTTATTTTCAAACGTCGCGTAAGGCGGGGGATCGGTGTCGACCTCGAACTTAATTCGAATCGAAGCCGACGGATTGATTTTCTCCGCCGAATGATCGTCGGGATAAAAACTCAAAATATGCTCTTTGGTATTGCCCTTTAAGAAAGCGGACTTTATATTTGACTGAGCCGTCTTGACCTTTTCCTCGATTTCGAAGTTCAGCCCGACGGAATGCAGCTCGCTTTTAAGAACCGAAAAATACTTCTTCAAATCGAAATCGGCGTCGGGCGCGACAAGCGAGAAGTCCAAATCTTCGGAAAATCTGTCCAGCCCGTAGAAAATCCTCAGAGCCGTTCCGCCGTAAAAAGCGGCGTCGCGAAAAAAGCCCGCGCGCGACAGTCCGCACAGCGTAACTTCTTGAATGACTTCCGTCAAAGCGTTCTTTTCATCGATTGCGGAATGAGAGGGGTACATTGCAAGCATTTGGCTTATTATTGTTTTCATTTATCTCCCTCCGATCAATTTGATAAGATAGTTGAGATTTGTCGAGCGGTACAACGGCGCAAGTTGCCTTATGTCGTCGAAATCGAGCCGCTCGAAGTCGCCCTCGTCGATACGCAGATCGTCGAAAAGCAGCGCACTCAGAGCCTTGACGGAGCCGACGGGCGAAATCGTGTAGAGTTTGTCGCACAGCGCCTTTTCGGGCGTTGCGATTTGATAGGAGTAGCCGTTTTCCTGTCGTATCTCCACGCCGAAAGGGTAAGCGGCGGCGGGAACATCCCTGTACGTGAACACGCCGAAAGCGTTTTCGTAATGCTTTGTCTTGCCCTTGCCAAACGATGCGGAAGTATAACAAAAAACCGCTTCCGGAATAAGGGAGCTCATGGAAAGAACATAATCGAACGAAAGATAGGACGGTCCGTAGATCGCGCCCGCAAGATACTTTCCGTCCGTGAATGCGTCGGTTTCGTATAGCCCGCGCGCAACTTGCGTCAGTCGCCCCGATCGCACTTCGCGGCGTATCTTGCCCTTTACGTCCGTATAATCCTTGAATTTAATCGCCAAACTGTCAAACGTTAAAATCATTATTTGCTCCCGTTGGTTTTATTATATCAAACTTTGCGGAGAAAATCAAGCATTTTTTTAGTGTTTCCGATAATCCTGATTGAAACCTCTTTTTTTATAACAAAAGAAAAGACAAAAATAGAGCAAATATGTCATTTTTTTGAGCGCATCTTCATATAAATTAAAGTATAATGCCCTTATGGAGGCGGCTTATGCGGTTTATCAAAAAACTCGTGATACTTACGGGCGGCTATTCGAAGGGCACGCTCATGCTCGAAAAGAACAGCTTTGGGGTTTGGGGCAAACTGAGCCTATTCGATTATACCGTCGACGAGGGCGACAGGTTGGTCGTCATATCGGGCGGCAGTATGTTTGTCATGCGGCTCAGCGCAGCCATGCTCAACAAGACTTTCGAAATAGGTGAAATGGAACTCGACGCCGTTCACGCTGCGGTGGTGGGCGAGGACGTCATGCTTTACGGCAGCAACTGCGCGCGCAAACTGTCCCCGTCGGTCGTTTTGGAAAAGGTGAAAAGCGAGGAGCGGAGGCTTAAAGACAACGAGCGCAAGTTCATTAAGTTCAGCGGGCGGGAGTGTAATTACTTTAAGGAGATCGCACCGCCGCCATACAACGATTTTGCCATTGCCGACAAAAATTACTTTCCCGCATATCTCAATGTCGGCAGTGAGCAAGACGAACCCGAACCTTTATTAATTGAGGAGGAAAAAGTGGAAGAAGAAAACAGACCCATGCCGCACGTTCTCGAACAGCGATATTTGCACCTGATGGAAGTCGCGGCGTCCATTTTGGACAAGAGCGAAAGAAACGACGAAACGACGGTCAATATCGTCGACTTAGCGCCCTCTCGGGAGGGCGTAGGCGGCGAGGCTAAGGCGGCAAACGCTGAACGTGTCGACATTGACGCCGCAAAGGCGAACGCAAAAGCCGCTTTTAAGCAAGAAAAGGAATCTGCCGTCAAACTCAGCGACGAGAAAGTGAGCGCCGATCCCGACGCTCAAAAGGTCATTTTAAGCGACGCGAAAGTCGCACCGACCGCGAGTGAACACGCCGACGCGAAAATCGCACCGACCATGAGTGAGCAAGCCGAGCCGTCCGTTCGATTTTCCGCAAAGTCGGCAAAGACGATAAGGGACTTTAAGGAGGAGCAGCCGATCAAGGGCAGAAAGGCGACCTATTTCGAACGCAGCAGCGAGGCGCTCGACAGGCTGCTTAAAAACAACGAACGTTATGCGCCCATCGAGCGGCTCATTCCCGGCAGCAAGTTCGTCAAGATAAACTACGACGGGCAAAGGTACTACCTCGTGGGAGTGATAGGCACCGACTACATATGTTACGGAGTGCCCGCCGCGTTTTCCGAAACGCCGCCCGTGCCGCTGAGCGGATACGCAAGATGGTTGCCGAGCGACGCGTCCAATCCTCGGGGCGAGGGGTTTTGGATGATGTATCAGGACGGAGTGAGCGGCGAAACGCTTAAAAACTGACGTAAACGGGCTTTTAAGGCGTGTTTTGCGATAAAAAAAATTAAAAACTTGACAATTGCTGTTAAATTGTTTGACTAATTAACTTTTAGACGGTATAATATTATGGTTGATAATTATCACCGAATGGAGTTAATAATAAAATGAAGAAAAAGGTTTCAGCGATTTTTATAGTTTTGCTATTAAGCTGCGTTCTTTTGGTTGCATGTACTCCCGCCTATACGAACCCCGCAGTTTTGGATATGACCCAAAATTCCGACGCTAACTATGTCGTTTTAAGCAACGGAGGAAGCGCTGTTCAATACGGTAAGTACGTGTACTTTATAAACGGATACAGCGGCTACGACGATACGGGCAGCGACAACGTTTGGGGCAAGGTGAATAAAGGCGGTCTGTTTAGAGCCGAACTTAAAGGAAATAAAGAGCCGTTTTACTACCTCGATTCGTTCGGATTGGAAGTCAAGGATTTGTATACCTACGTCAGCTCGTTCGATGCAAACACGAGCTATAACTTCGTTTCCAATACCGAAAAGGGCGTCATTACCGGTTATCTCAAAGATGACGACGGAAATATTTTGTATGACGAGAATGACGAGCCCATCGCCATTACGACCGACGTCGAGCAAGCCGAGGTAGGTCGCGTCGCTTCCAAAAAGATAGGGACAAGCGGTTACAAAAAGGGCGGCTTGTTTATTTACGGTGACTACATCTACTATGCAACACCGAGCAATCACGAAAATCGAAACAGCACGATTGCCACCGACAGGACCGAGTTCTATCGCACAAAGCTTGACGGAACGTCGACCAAGCTTATTTATACAAGTTCGAGCGCGACCTCGTCCTCTGCTTATGCGTTCTACGAGTGGGGCGACAAGGTGTATCTCGTCTTGCAGGACGGCTCCGACCTTATCTCGGTAGTGATTGGCAGCAAAAAGGTCGAGGCGGTAAAAAAGCTTGCTTCGGACGTTACGGGCGTGCTTCTTCCCTACAAGGACGTTTACTTTAAGGGTATAGACAAATGCGGAGTAGAGGACTTTATCTACTACACAAGGGCTTACACCAAAGAGGACAACGTTAAAAGCGGCAACGTGCTTACGGTTATGCGTCCCGACGGCAGCGAAATGATCGAACTCAAAGACGGCAGTACCAAAACGTTGAAAAACACCGACAACGGATATCTTTTCTACGAGGAGCAAAACGCCACCGAAACGGTCATAAAATACACCAATCTTCACGACCAATTAATGTGGACGGACGAGGGTCCCGCAAGTCCGACTTATGCCGAGGCTTATAATGCGGCTCTGCCCCAAATACAAGAGGTGTTCAAAAACAGCCCGCTTGTCGGCGATCAGTCGGGCGTGGCTTTCAGCCGTGACGCAAGCGCCTATAACGACATCGTTTGCGTAAGACCGGATAAACGCTCCAACCAAGTATTTGCTTTGTGCACATCGAGCAGCGGTCTGTTTATCGCAAGCGGCGCAGATTACTTCGAAACGCTTTATACGTCCTCCGTGGATACGATTTACGCAGTCGTAGGCACCGACGTTTACTTCAACAGCGGCAGCACCTTCTATCTCGCCGATAGGACGCCGAGCGGCGTGGAACTCGTTACCGTCGCCGAAAATGTGAACAGCTCGGCAACTTTCGGGCTGGACGTAGTAGGCAACCTCGTAGTGGTGTTCGGCGAAGTCGACGAATATGCAAACGACTACGCATTGTTTATGGATCTCAGCCACCTCGATGACAAGCAGTTTGTAGGAGCTCGCGACGACGATGACAAGTACGACCCCGAGGTCGATCTTAACCCCGTCGAAGAAGAGAGCGAGGACGAAGAAGAATAATTCGTTCGATAAATAAATCAAAGTAAAAACAAGCCCCGAGAAAAATATTCTCGGGGTGTTTTTTAGGTCGTTGATTGTTTTTCAGGTCTTTGCGTTCCTTACAAGGCTTAAAAGAACGTGCCGCGTGCGGCTTCTTTTGTTTCCTTGTCGGCGGTGAAGGGAATTCGGGTAGTATAGCCCGCCTTTGCCGCAACGATCTGCTTTGTGGGCCACATATAGATCTCTCTGTTCCACACGTTGACGGTGTCGTTGTAGACCTCGCGGGCAGCCGTAATTTCGCGTTGCAGGTAGGAGTTTTGTTGCATTGCGTCGGCGATCTCCCGATGCGCTTTAAGATCGGGATAGTTTTCGAAAGCGAAGTTTACCTTTCTGCCCACAGCCTCGATCTCGGCGGCATGCTCCAAACGTGCTTCGTCGCCCTCCGCGCCGTTACCGCTTCGGTATGCGGCGATCTTGGTAAAGGTGTTTTCGTCGAGGTCGATAGCCTTGTCGAGCAGTTTTGCACAGTTTTTGAGGATCTGAACGCGCTGTTCGAGGTAGTTATCGATTTGCGAGGCGTCGTGTTGAAGCTTCTGTTGGAGCTGTTGAAGTCGGTTTTTCGCCTTAACTTTCATCACGGTCCAAATAATTCCGCCGATAATGGGTGGAAGAAACCACCACATGATATCGAAAATCTTGGAGCCTACGCCAACCTTGATTTCGAGCTGTTTGCCAATGACCTTGGTGTCGTTGCCGCCCTCTAAGGTTCCGTCCCTAAGTTCGTCCAATTCGTTTGCCATATTTTTTCCTCCAAAATTTATTTTATATCGAAGTCGGAAATCAAGTCCGAATCGTCGCTTGGTTGATAGCACAAAATTCCGTGCCCGTAGCCGAAATTCCGTATGTTGTGCTTTTGTAAAATTTCGCTGACTTGCGGCGAGGTAGCAAAAGAGCGTTTGCTTAGCCCCACCTCTTTAAGACAGCACCTGCGTTCGCTTTGGACGGGGATGTATTCCACCCAATTTACGGGCACCTCGTGAATGTTCCCGTCACCGCCGAGTTTGGGCACGAGCTCCACTCGGTTGACCGCTTTGTACGCGAGCGCTCTTACGCTCAGCGTGTCGGTCTTGCCGCCGGAGCCGAGCAGCGACGTTTTGAGGATACAGCTTGTCGCCGCCTCGGGCGGGGTAAAGAAGCTCGGATCCATATGATTGACGGCATATTCCGCCTCGTAGCGCGTCATGTTGCGCTCGTAGCTTTCCTTGTAAATGTACTCTCGCGGCTTTTGCTGTTGATAGAGCGGAATGGAAAGTAGCGGCGCAAAGTCGAAGTAAAGTGAGCGGAAATAGTCCTTGTTGAACGAGATGAACCGCTGCTTCGAGGCGAGATAGCTGTACGAGCGAAAGATCGACGGGTCGGTGTCGGGATCCCATTGCGCCGAGTGCTCGGATGAGATGTAGTTAAGACAGCCCGACTTTTCCATGTGGAAGTCGTCGCCGTAGCCGTCGGCGTCTTTGAGCAAAGCGAGAATGTTCTTTTGAGCAAGCGGGGTAAAGAGCAAGCGGAACTGCACTTCGTTGTCGCGGTTGAGCGCCCCGAACAGCACGTCGAACTCCTCGTTGCCCATTTCGGTAAAGCCCGAATGGCTTTCTTGTTTGGCTCGAATTTTCTTTATGCCCTTTTTCACCTTGCGTTCGCGTTGCTTTTCGCTTAGGTCCTCGGAATGAGAGGGCGAGCGGGAAAAGTGCAGGTCGGGCGCGGCGTCGTTGCCGTAAATAAGCCTCGTGCGCGTGGAGTAGAACGGCTTGGGCTTGGTAACCGAGGCGTAAAGTGTCTGCGAGCGGTGCACGGGGACGGTGTGACCCTCGCTGTCGCGTGTGTACTCCGTCCAGGTAATAAGCAGTGAGCCTTCGTAGGTCTGCATGCCCGTCGTGTGGATGAGTTTGCGGTCGACGACGAACGGATTGCCGAGAATTTCGCCCGTCAAAATGCCTATCGTCGAAACGTCGTTGTTGTCGTCCTCGCCGAAACCGTACTTGCCGCTGAGATAGTCGTAGCGACGCATACTGAAATTGTCGTCTATTTTGATAAGGGGCACCGTCTTTTCGATAAGTTGCTTGGTCATCGTGTCGTCAAAGAGCGAGTTTAGCGGCTCCATTTGCTTTAAGGCCTCTGCCATAAGGCTCTGAGCCTCCTTTTGCTGCCCGTCGCGCTGCTTGCCCATTTCTTTAAGCTTGGGCTTTATCTTTTTAACGATGAGAATGACGGACAGGACGATGAGCGCAAAGCCGATGGGCGAGGCAAGCCCCCCAAAGAGGTAGCTTCGCTCCGCAAGCTTGTAAATGCCGATGACGGCGAATATACCGCCAAGCACGCTTAAAGCCGTAAGAAGGCTTTTTTTCGTTTTTAAGCTACTTATCAGTTTGTCGGTCTTTTCGATGAGTTTCAGTTTGGCTTCGTATTTTTTTACCGTCGCCTTGTTTTGCGCAATGTCGACCTTTGACTTTTCGGCGAGTTCGTCGAACAAAGCCTCGGCGTTTCGTTGAAACTCGTGCTCGTAGCCCTCTTTATAGGCTTGTAGCGGTTCAAGTAATCTATCGTCCATCTCCATATCCTATATTAGGCAATAACTGTTATTATATTACTACATTCGATAATAATTGTCAAGACTTTACAAAAAATTTTGCTTGGGACTTGTCCGTAAACTTAGTAAAAGCGCGGGTGTAACAAACGAGGGGAATAGGGGAATATAATAAATCGAAAAGAAATTTTTTGTTTTTACCGCAAAACACTTGATTTTTATTTTTTACTATGTTATAATTTGTTAGCAAAAAAGCCGAGGTATAGCGCAGTTTGGTAGCGCGCTTGGTTCGGGACCAAGAGGCCGTGAGTTCGAATCTCGCTACCTCGACCAATAGAATATAATGCGTCGCAGGACGCTTTTCGGGGTGTAGCGCAGTTTGGTAGCGCGCATGAATGGGGTTCATGAGGCCGGAAGTTCGATTCTTCTCACTCCGACCAA
>CANRNV010000007.1 GCA_947632125.1 uncultured Clostridia bacterium | reverse complement strand
GTACAAAAAGGGTGGAAGCGTAGAACCCGAAAAGCCGAGCGAACATCAACATAACTTTTCGTCCGAATGGTCGTATAACGCCAAGAAGCATTATCATAAGTGCAGCGGCTGTGACGAAATAGCGGACGAAGCCGCTCATACATATAAAGATAACAAATGCACGGTATGCGGATACGAACGCAAACCCTCGGAAGGATTAAGCTATGAACTTAACGAGGATCAAAAGTCGTATTCTGTAACGGGCATAGGCGAATGTAAGGACAAAAATATCGTTATTCCCGATACATACATGGATCTTCCCGTAACAAGCATAGGGGAAAGTGCATTTGAAGATTACTCCTACGCATCCGGAAATTCCGATGACATAGTGATAGATACAATACATAGTGTAGATATCCCCGACAGCGTAACGAGCATAGGGGAAAGAGCATTTTATTATTGCAGAAGCTTACAAAACGTAGTGATGGGAAATAACGTAACGAGCATAGGGGGAAATGCATTTTTTTATTGTAGCGGCTTGCAAAGCATAGAGATCCCCGATGGCGTAACAAGCATAGAAGATGGCACGTTTGGTTATTGCAGCGGCTTGCAAAGCATAGATATTCCGGATGGCGTAACAAGCATAGGAAATGGCGCTTTCAAAGATTGTAGCGGCTTGCAAAGCATAGAGATCCCCGATGGCGTAACAAGCATAGAAAATGGCACGTTCTTGGATTGTACCGGCTTGCAAAAAATAGATATTCCGGATAGTGTAACAATTATAGGTGATGAAGCGTTCGTTATGTGTATTAGCTTGAAAAGCATAGAGATACCCAACAGCGTAACGGAAATAGGGGATTATGCGTTCAGCAATTGTCTGAATTTAGTAAGCGTAAAAATAGGGACCGGTGTAACGAAAATAGGTAATGCGTTTGAATATTGCTTAAAGTTAATAGAGATATGCAATAATTCAAATATTGACATATATTCAAGCGTTGAAATGTGGCCCGAAACGGAAGGAATCGAAGAAACAGGCTATACCGTTAAGAATGTATACAGCGACAACGAAGGTAGCAGCAAGATAAAAGAATATCAGGACTATTCGTTCTATATAGACGAAGAGAAAAACCAAAGATATTTGCTTAGCTATAACGGCTCAGATACAAATATCACTCTGCCTGACGGTTATGACGGAAAAAGCTATGATATTTATTATGGTGCGTTTGCCTATTGCACCAACTTACAAAGCATAGAAATTCCCGATGGCGTGACAAGTATAAGAATGGCTGCATTCTTCTTTTGCAAAAATCTTCAAAGCGTAAAGATACCAAACAGCGTAACTAAAATAGGGATTAGCGCTTTTAATAATTGCACCAACTTGCAAAGCATAGAAATTCCCGACAGCGTAACTAAAATAGGGGAGTATGCGTTTTGCTATTGCAGCAGCTTAAAACACATAAAGATACCAAGCGGCGTAACGCGTATAGAGTATAGTGTGTTTGAGGGTTGTGCCGAATTACGAAGCGTAGACATTCCCGACAACTTAACGGAAATGGGATATCATGCGTTTGCGGATTGTACCAACTTGCACAGCATAAAAATTCCCGGTAGTGTAGAGGAAATAGGGGGTTATGCGTTTGAAAATTGCACCAACTTACAAAGCGTAGTGATAGGAAATGGAGTAACAAAAATAGGTTATATGACGTTCAGTGGTTGCTCCGGCTTGAAAAATATAGACATTCCCGACAGTATCGAGGAAATAGATAGTAGTGCGTTCAGTGGTTGCTCCGGCTTGCAAAGTATAAAGATCCCCGATGGCGTAACGAGAATAGAGGATAGTGCATTTTGTAATTGTACCGGCTTACTAAATATAGACATTCCCGACAGCGTAACGATTATAGATGATAGTGCGTTTAGTGGATGCAGTAGCTTGCAAAGCATAGAGATCCCCGACGGCGTAACGAGCATAGGATATCATGCGTTTGAAAATTGCACCAACTTGAAAAGCATAAAAATTCCCGACAATGTAATACGCATAGGTGGCGGTGCGTTCAGTGGTTGCAGTAGCTTGCAGAGCATATCTATTGGAAATAGCGTTACGAGAATAGATGGAGATATGTTCAGTGGATGCGAAAGCTTACAAAGCATAGTGATAGGAAGTGGAGTAACAAGCATAGGTTATATGACATTCAGCGAATGCACCAACTTAAAGTATGTATACTATCGTGGAACAATAACAGATTGGGATCAGATAGAGATAGGTGAGGGTAATTCCTATTTGTTGGATGCAACAAGATATTACTATTCCGATAGCGCCCCCCAAGAAAGTGATGATTACAATCCCAATTTGAAATATTGGCATTACGATGATAATGGCAATATAGTCGTTTGGGATAAATAAGACGGTTGCGGCAGGTTTTAAGACTAAGCTTGCGACATTCCGAAAAATAAAAAAGGACAAAAGTTATTTTGGCGTATAAGAATATTTGACATACAATAATATATAGTGTAAAATATAGTTGTGCCTGACACGAGGATTTGTTCCGAAGATAAGGCGAATGCAAAATAACGAGATAACTGTGACAATATCCAACCTTAAAGGGATCACTTAGGGGGAGGAATTTGTACAAAATTCAATCGGTTTATTATGCTTCGCCTTTGAGTAAAGGGCGAGGCATTTTTTATAGGGGAGGTAAAAAGCAATGGAAACGAGAGTGGCTGTAATAGGCATAATCGTAGAGAGCCCGACTGCCGTGGAAAAGCTCAACAACGTTTTGCACGAGTACTCGGACATTATAATAGGCAGAATGGGCTTGCCGTACCGCGAGAAAGGCATAAGCATCATCAGCATAGCCGTCGACGCACCGCAGGACGTTATATCGGCATTGTCGGGCAAGATCGGCAGTATCGAGGCGGTCAGCGCAAAGACCGCGTTCTCCAACGTTATAACCAAATGCGAGAAATAGCGGAAAAATTACTGAAAACACGGTCGCTCGACCTAAACGAATATGCCAAGCTTATTCGTTACAGGGCGAACTTAGCCGAATGGTTAAAGCAAGAGGCGTTGAATATCAAGGAGAGCATTTACGGCAAGGATGTTTACATTCGCGGTCTTATCGAGATAAGCAACATATGTAAAAACGACTGCTATTATTGCGGGATCCGCCGAAGCAATGGCGACGTCGAGCGTTACAGGTTGAGCGAAGAGCAAATTCTTGCCTGTTGCGATGAGGGCTACACGCTCGGTTTTCGCACCTTTGTTTTGCAAGGCGGCGAGGATGGCTACTTCACCGACGAGCGGCTGTGCGCGCTGATAGGCGAAATCAAGCGTCGTCACAGCGACTGCGCCGTGACCCTTTCGTTGGGCGAGAGGAGCGATGATAGCTACGCGGCGTTGAGGCGGGCGGGTGCGGACAGATATCTGCTTCGCCACGAAACGGCGGACCGCGAGCATTACGGCAAGCTACATCCGCCCGAAATGTCGTTTGACAACAGGATGCGGTGTCTACGCAGCTTGCGCGACCTCGGCTATCAGGTCGGGTGCGGCTTTATGGTCGGTTCGCCGTATCAGACCGAAGAAACGCTTGCGAAAGATTTGAAGTTTATCGAGGACTTCAAGCCCGATATGTGCGGGATCGGTCCGTTTGTGCCGCACCACGGAACGCCCATGAGGGATTTTGCGGCGGGGACGGTGGAACTGACTTGCTTTTTGCTTTCGGTCATTCGGATCATTTACCCGCCCGTTCTGTTGCCGTCGACGACTGCGCTCGGGACGATCGATCCGCAGGGACGGGAAAAGGGGCTGCTTTCGGGCGCAAACGTCGTGATGCCCAATCTTTCACCGACGAATGTGCGAAGAAAATACGAGCTGTACGACAACAAGATTTGCACGGGCGAGGAGGCTGCCGAATGTAAGGGCTGCCTTTCGAGGCGAGTTCGGTCGATAGGCTGTCGCTTGGCAATCGGTCGCGGAGATATAAAAAAATAAAGAAAGGAGAAAATTATGGCAATTTACAATCCAAAATCGCTCAAAGCGGAAGAATTTATAAACGACGGCGAAATTCGGGAAACCCTCGAATACGCCGAGCGCAACAAGCACAATGTCGCTCTTATCGACGAGATTTTGAATAAGGCTCGACCGCAAAAGACGGCGACGGGATACGTTTGCGCGGGGCTTAGTCACCGAGAAGCTTCGGTGTTGCTCGCTTGCGACATTCCCGAAAAGTGCGAGGAGATCTACAAGATCGCCGAGGAAATCAAGCTGGCTTTTTACGGCAATCGAATAGTGATGTTCGCTCCGCTTTACCTAAGCAATTACTGCGTTAACGGCTGCGTCTACTGCCCGTATCATTACAAAAACAAGCACATCGGGCGCAAGAAGCTCACCCAAGCCGAGGTGGAAGCCGAGGTCATCGCTTTGCAGGACATGGGGCACAAGCGACTTGCGATCGAGGCGGGCGAGGATCCCGTAAACAATCCGATCGAGTACATACTCGATTGCATAAAGACGATTTACGGTATCAAACACAAAAACGGAGCAATTCGCCGCGTCAACGTCAATATAGCCGCCACCACGGTGGAGAATTACCGCCGCTTGAAAGAAGCGGGCATCGGCACGTACATTCTCTTTCAGGAAACCTATCACAAGGAAAGCTATCTTAAACTTCACCCGACCGGACCCAAGCACGATTACGACTATCACACCGAGGCGATGGACAGGGCTATGGATGGTGGCATTGACGACGTGGGGCTTGGAGTTCTTTTCGGGCTCGAACTGTATAAGTACGAGTTTGCGGGGCTGATCATGCACGCCGAGCACCTCGAAGCGGTCCACGGCGTAGGTCCGCACACAATCAGCGTGCCGCGTATCAAGCACGCCGACGACATCGACCCGAGCGCTTTCGACAACTCCATTTCGGACGACATCTTTGCTCATATAACCGCTTGCATACGCCTTGCCGTGCCGTATACCGGCATGATCATCTCCACGAGGGAGAGCGAGCAGGTGCGCAGTCGACTTCTTCGCCTCGGCATTTCGCAGGTGAGCGGAGCGTCGAGAACGTCGGTCGGCGGCTATACGAGCGCAGAGCGACCGCACGACACCGAGCAGTTCGACGTGTCCGACCAACGCACCCTCGACGAGGTCGTTCGTTGGCTCATCGAAAACGGGCATATTCCGTCCTTTTGCACCGCTTGTTACCGAGAGGGCAGGACGGGCGACCGCTTTATGAGCCTGTGCAAGAGCGGTCAGATCATAAACTGCTGCCATCCCAACGCCCTCATGACCCTTGCCGAGTACCTTGTGGACTACGGCTGTGACGAAACAAAGCGGCTCGGATTTGCTCTTATCGATAGTGAACTGAAAAAAATAACCAATCCCAAGGTAAAATCCATAGCGGCTCAAAATATCGAGTATATAAAAAATTCGGATAGAAGGGATTTCAGATTTTAAGGGGGGCATATGGGACTTAATGATGTTGCTTCGGCAAACAGAACTTTCATAGCATTTTTCGGCAGACGCAACGCCGGCAAAAGCAGCCTCGTAAATGCCGTGACGAGCCAAAGTATGTCGGTCGTGTCGCCCGTTAAGGGTACGACCACCGACCTCGTCAAGAAGTCGATGGAAATCCTCCCGCTCGGTCCCGTCGTTATAATCGACACTCCGGGCATGGACGACGAGGGCGAACTCGGCGAAATGAGGGTGCAAAAGGCGAGGGAAGCGCTCTTGCTTGCAGACATTGCCGTTTTGGTGGTCGACGCCGTCGAGGGGATGAAAAATGAGGATTTTCAGCTTATAAACGAATTTATCGAAAGAAAAATCCCATATTATGTCACGCATAACAAGAGCGACTTGTTAAAAACGCTGCCTCCGCTCGACAAACAGCATATTTACGTCAGCGCCAAAACGGGGTTCAATATCGACAAATTAAAAGAACTTATCGGGAGCACCGCAATCGAGGAAAGCAAGGGGATAGTAAGGGACATCATAAGCAAAGGCGACGTAGCCGTACTTGTAATTCCCGTCGATTCCTCGGCGCCGAAGGGCAGGCTCATTATGCCGCAACAAATGGTGATAAGGGACATTCTCGATATCGGCGGAGTGGCGGTCGCTACTCAAATCGACGAACTGAGTATGGCGGTGAGCCGTTGTAAGCCGAAACTCGTCATCACCGATTCGCAAGCCTTCGGAAAAGTGAGTTCCATAGTCGGCGACGACATTATGCTCACATCGTTTTCCATCTTGATGGCAAGGTACAAAGGCAGCCTGCCCGAACTTGTAAAGGGAGCAAGCGCGATAAACAAACTTCGCTCGGGTGACAGGGTGCTTATAGCCGAGGGGTGTACTCATCACCGCAAGTGCGAGGACATCGGCTCGGTCAAGATCCCCAAGTGGTTGCATGACTTCACGGGCAAGGAGCTCGACCTCGTCTTTTCGTCCGGCAACGAGTTCCCGCCTCTTGACGGAATTAAACTCGTCATTCATTGCGGCGGCTGTATGCTTAACGAGCGGGAAATGCAAAGCAGGGTGAGCCGAGCGGTGGCAAGCAACGTGCCCATAACCAATTACGGCATAGCGATCGCGCTCATGCACGGAGTGCTTCGCCGCAGCCTTATGCCTTTTCCCGACATGATTAAGCTGCTCGACGAATAAAAGCGGTAAAAGTATCAAAATAAGGTATGAAAAAAAGCGCCTTGATTTGATAATTTCAAGACGCTTTTAACTTACTTTGCTATTTGATATCCTTCGTCCAGCATCGACGACGCCTATTGAGCCTCTTTTCGAAACCTTTCCATTGGTCCTTTATCTGCACATTTGTTTCAAGCTCGGGACCGGTATAAGCATACTTTACGCCGTTTTTTATCAGGTTTTGCAAACTTTTGTACACAATCATGGCATTTACGCCCTTGCCTTGATACTTTTTGCGCACGCCGTTGCTGTAAAGATCGATCTTGTCATAATGTTTAAGCGAATTAATAAAGGGGAGGAGCCCGCTCGGGAAGATGTGCCCGTGCGCTTTTTTGAGCGCCTCGCTGATATTGGGAGCAAAGAAACCATAGCCGGCGAGTTCGTCGCCCTTCATGACGGCGACGGTACATTCCGGCAGCCAAATTTGTTTGAGCATTTCGGTTTCCCTGTCTATCTGCTTTTGGTTCATGGCAACATAACCATAGAGGTGGTCGTAGACCTCGTTCATTATCTCATTGAGCGCGATCGAAAAGTACGGTCTTACGCTCTTGAAGTCCTTTATTTCGAGATAGCGGAAGCCGTAGCGTTCCATCGTATAGTTTACGATTCTTTCAAGACGCTCGTCCATTTTGTCGGGAATTTTTATCTCGAACTCTATCCAATCCACTTCCTTGGTAAATCCGAGCTTTTCCATGTGAGTGACGTAGTAGGGGTAGTTGTAGATGGTGACGTACATATCCATTTCCTCAAAGCCCTCGATGAGCATACCTTGCTTGTCGAAGTCGGAAAAGCCGATGGGACCTATAAGCTTGTTCATCCCATTTTCCTTGCCCCAAGCGGAAACGGCGTCGATGAGTTTTTGACTGACTTCGAGGTTGTCGACTACGTCGTAGCGAGTAAAGCGAACTTGCTTTTCGCCCGTCTTTTCGTTGTACTTGTGATTGATGATGCCGGCAACACGTCCTACGGGCTTGTTGTCCTCGTAAGCGACGAACATTTTGCACTCGCAATGAGCGAAAGCGCCGTTCTTTTCGGGGTCGAACTCACTCTTTTCCTCGCTCATCAAAGGGGGGACGTTGTAGGGATGACCCTTTTCATATAATATATATGGAAGTTTGAAAAAGTCGTTGTACGTTTTTTTGTTTTTTACTTCGGTAACAATTATCATGGATATCTCCCATTAAATCAAATACGAAATTGTAAAATAATATCTTGATTATACATCAATAAAAATCAAATGTCAATCACTCTGACAGAATTTTTTTCAGTTCTTTTACGGAAGATGCGATAATCGACGCGTGCTGACGCAGTTCGTCGCTGTTGCCAAATCCGTACGTCACGCCTATGCAGTCGATACCTACCGACTTTGCGCCAAGACAGTCGTAGATCGTGTCGCCCACGAGCGCCGTCCGCGCCTTGGAAGAAAAGTGCTTTGTAAGCGCGGAAAGCACCTGCTCCTTTTCGGTGATGCAGGCAGTGGGGTCGCTTCCGCCGACATAGTCGAAGTATTTGGCTATTCTCTTGCGAGCGAGAATGGTATTTGCAAAAACGAGCGGTTTGGACGTCGCCAAGGCGATCGTTTTGCCCCTTGCTTTAAGCGAGGAAAGCAGGTCTATGATCCCGTTGTACAGCCTGCACCTATAAACGCCCTCGGCTTTGTAAACCGCGCGGTAGGATAGGGCGAGTTTTTGGGTGAGTTCGGCGTCGGTGCCGAGCAGCCTCGGAAAGGAGGTGACAAAGGACGGACCTATAAATTGGGTCAAGTCGCCGTCGAACTTTATGCCGCAGTCGTCGAAAGCGTGCCTTAGGGAAAGGAAAATGCCTTCCCTCGAATCTATAAGTGTTCCGTCGAGGTCGAATAAGATGAAATCGTACATATCATTTATTATATAGTATTTTGTACGGAAAAGTAAAGCTTTTTTGACCGTATCGCTTCGCAATTCGTCACCGCTGTTGTTTATTGTCGGCATAGGGAAACCGAGGCGAACTTTCCTTTGTAAAAAGCAAATGGCGACATCGACATCGGCGTGCTGCGGTCGGTACTTATATCAGTCGCAACCTTATTAAAAAACCGTGTGACCAAAATTTTATGTTATTTTGCGGAATTACCGACCAAAACGTTTGCAATTGCAAGATTAATATGGTATACTTAATATAAGTGATTTTGTAGGTAGATTTACCCACTATAAATATGGAGGTCAAAATGGACCAAAGCAAAAACAAATTCGGAAGATACTTTTCCGAGGTGTTCAAAAAGACAGGTGTCTTTGCTCCCGCTTTAGGGGCTGCATTAATATTCGCGGCGCTGTTCATCGTTCGTTTTATAGGACTGTTCGGACTTATGAAAGCAAGCAACGCGGTAGGGTACTATTTCCTTTTGATATTCTCGATTATAGGCATAGTTCTCCTTGCCGTATATCTTATACTTAAAATCAAAAGCGCCGAACTCGTAAGTCAGGACAGCTTTTTGCTCACGCTCGACTTTCTTATGATCTATCTGTTGCTTGGCACTATCGTGGTCGACTTTGTTGTGCTCGATTTTATTTTGTATGCGGTTGCGCTTGTAATTACGGTGGTATTCAACGTACTCAGGATAATGTTCTTCAATCCCCGTATGCTCATCGTCAATAAGCCTGCCGGCGCGGCAAACACCACGTTGAAAAAGTATTTCGACATTGTTTTCGACAAATACGGAATATGGAATTTCATTTGCGCAGCCATCGGCGGCTTTGCGCTGATCGGCGTTATTTTGTACGTGCTTGATATCAAACACCTGTTCGTCAGCCAAACGGCTATCACCGTAGGCACGTGCTTGACGGTTTTGATATTCGGCATAGTATTCGTGCTTTGCTATATCCGCAGGGTGATAGACAAGAGGGTGGCGTTCATCGACGCGTTCTTGCTGTTTACGCTGTTCACCATGGTACTTTGTGGACTGTTTTTGATTGGCAATTATTCGGTGCTCAACCTTGCGATCTGGATCGTGGCAATGCTCCTTTCGTTTGGACTGACGTACATTCTTGCGCTCAGCACTCACAATGAGAGCGAGGAAACTTCGGACGACTTCTTTATGACCGACGGCGGAAAGAAATTTGCCAAGAACCCCAAAGTATACTTTAAGAAACTTATCAAGAACTTCAATATAATTTTGCTTTGCGCGTTGGCGGCGTTCACGTTTGCGATATTCGACGCGTGCATTACGCTCAACGTCTTGGGATTTTTCGGCGGAACAAAATATATGCTCAGCGCCGTATTAATTCTGTTGTTCTACTTCTTTGCGGGACTTATCTATCTCGGTGTGGGCTACAAAAAGCCGGTCATGCTCAAAAAGGACGGTTTGCTTTTCATCCTTGACGTAGCATTGTTGCTCTCGGTTTTCCCGATTTTCCTCAATCTCCATGCCGAGGGAATGATCACGTCGATAATTATATGGGCAATGGCTTTTGTCGTGACAATTGCATTTACCATAACGAGAATGTTTAAGGTCAAGGACGACAAGCCAATCAATGTCGCTCCCGTTGAACCCAAACAAAACGATGTCAGCGAAAACTGATTATAACGAAAATCAATTTATAATAAGGCGCACGACAAAAAATGCGCCTTCTTTTATGTAAAGATGAAATTATTGCTACTTAAATCCATAAGGGACTTTAAGACCAACATCCTGCTTAATATCAGCATTTTTCTGTTGGCGTTTGTCGGGATCTTTCTGTTCGGCGGACTGAACGTGACGGGAATAAGCTTAAAGTCGAGTATAGATGAGTTTTACCTAAGTCACAACCTCGCTTCGTACACCGTTACACAGGAGCTTCCTTTCGAGAAAATGAAACTCCTTTACGAGCGTTCAAAGGAGGACGGGCTTGTCTTGGACGGAGCCAAACAGCTTGACGCCGTTACGCTCAACGTGGGCGGGATAGGGCGGAACATCGAGGTGTCGCTCTTTACTCGCAATGATTTCGTCGTCAATACGCCCCAAATCGTCGAGGGGCAACTGCCCGAGGAAACGTTCGAAGCGCTCATCGACCTTGCCTTTGCCAAGGAGAATGGGGTAAAGGTGGGGGACACACTTCCCATAAATATAGAGGGGCAATCCTACGAAACGGTGATAAGCGGACTTGCCGTTTTTCCCGACCACCTCTATAAGGGCGACGCCATACCGCAAATTGCCGAAACGGGCATAGTCAAGATCTTTGTCGACCTCGATATAGGCGCAAACACCTTTTACGTCAAAACCGACCTCGGCGAAGTCGATCTGCGCTTAAAGCTCGAAATGCTCTCGGATATGCCTTTTTCCATGTCGAGGGTGATTGGTAAAAGCGACAACGTGTCGGTAAAGCGCGTAGCCTCGGACATAGATCTGATCACGTCGCTCATAAGCATTTTGCCCTGGGTGTGCCTTATATCGCTTTGCCTTATTTTGTACGTAAACGCCTCGAAGCGAGCGGAGGACGAGGGCTATAATATCGGCATAATGTGCGCAAACGGCGTGTCGAAAAGCAAGATAGTCTTTTCCCTCATGTTGCCGTACCTTGTCAACGTCTTTATCGGCGGATTGCTTGGAGCTATTCTTGGCATAATCGTTCTGCCCGACGTGTATATCAACCTGCTTTCGAGGTTCTATACTCTCCCGAGCGTGACGCTTGGCGGACTGATGGTTGCGTTTATCGCGCTTGTCGTCCTAATGGTCGTCACCACGGTCGCTCTGCTCATAGCGGTGAGCTCGCTTTTTATGCGCACTCCCACGAGTTTGATGCGCAGCGCACACAAGAGCGGCTCCAAGATAATAAAGTCGACAAAGGCTCCGATCGTGCTCAAACTTTCGCTCCGCAACTTTATCTCTTACAAAAAGAAGTCGATCTTTTCGACTGTTTCCGCTGCGCTGTGCTTGGGATTGCTCGTCACTTCGTTCATGCTCGACGACTCGGTGTCCGACCTCAATCGCACGGTTTACGGCAAATACTATAACTACGATTACACCATAAGCTGGAACGCGGGCGACAAACTCGATTATACCGAGTTGTCCGAGCGGGCAATGCAATCGGGCTTGTTTGAAAATCAAATGTTTTGCCTCGAATTTCCCGCCAAATACGACGGGAAAAACGTGCTCGTAAGCATTATGGACGAGAATAATCCGTGCTACAAGATCGACGGATTTAATGCCGACGGCGTTTGTATCCCAAAATCGTACGGGGACGTCGAAAGTATCGATATAAACCTCTACTCTCAAATTCCGCTCGAGATGACCTTGCCCGTTTCGGGCTCTTATAAGGACATAGGAATGTTCGGGATAATAGTGCCGCTCGCCTTGATAAATCAAATGTACCCCGACTTTTACTATTTATATATGCAAAGCGGGCTAAACACAAAGCTGTACCTCAAACAGAAGCCCGGCGTCGACGCGGAAGCTTTTACGGACGAGTTACGCGCCGACTACTCGGTTGCGTTTAACGGCACTCTGCACAGTGTGGGATCCAAACGCTTCCAAGAACTTTTCACCGTAATATCCGTCACCGAGCTCGTGCTTATAGTCATATGCGGGATAATGATGGCGGTCATGGTGCTTAACATCTCTTCGTTGAGTTTGAGCGATAGGATAAGGGATTACTCGATATTCAAGGCTTTGGGCATAGGCGGCGACAAGGTAAACGCGCTCTCCTCGCTCGAAAACGTCTTTTCGGTGCTTATAGCGTACCTGCTGGCGTTCCCGATAGGCGCGCTCATCTCGCAGAAGATCATCAAGGCGGTTGCCGTAGTTACGGGCGTAGTGGCGTACTTGCATATAACCGTAATAAGCGCCCTGATTTTGTTCGTGTGCGCTGCAATTTTTACCGTCATAGGCAATATATTGATAAATAACAAGATAAAGCGAGTTAATGTGGTAAGCGCACTCAAAAAGGAGGAGTAGATGGGCGTTTTATTAAAGGTTGAGGACCTTACAAAAAGCTATTTCAGCGGAAAAAACGAAAACAGGGTAATCAAGGGCGTTTCTTTTGAGGTGGAAGAGGGCGAGTTCGCGCTGCTCATGGGCGACTCCGGCAGCGGCAAGTCGACCATTCTCAACATAGTGGGCGGAATGGATAAAGCCACCTCGGGCAGAGTATTTATCCTCGGCAGCAATATCCTTGATTACAGCGACAAACAGCTCAACGAATATCGACGCACCACCGTGGGCTTCGTCTTTCAAAGTTACAACCTTATCGGCAACCTCTCGGCACTCGAAAACATCTTGCTCGTAAACGGCAACAACGTAGCCTCGGCGCGAAAGCTGCTTGATGACATGGGGCTCAAAGATAGGGCGGACGCGTTTCCTAGCGAGTTGTCGGGCGGTGAGGCGCAAAGAGTGGCGCTTGCCAGAGCAATGTCCAAGGCTCCGTCGCTGCTGTTGTGTGACGAGCCCACGGGCGCACTCGACTACGAAAACAGCCGCAAGGTCATTTCGTCCATCGTTTCGCTCAACAAAAACGAGGGCATAACCATATTGATGGTCACTCACAACCCCGCCTTTTTGCCTCTTGCCGACAAAGTCATAAGGCTAAAAAGCGGTTGGATCGAAAGTATCACGGTAAACGACTCGCCGCTTTCGGTGTCCGAACTCAAATGGTGACCTCGGTGCACAAAAATAAGGACGGATATGCCTAAAATCAAGGCAATAACTCCGTCATTTTGCTTGACTTAAAGTTTTATATGAGTTATAATTATGTTTGAGCCGTATGAGTAGGGTCGAAATTCGCTTTAAGCGATACCCGGTTCAACGGAGACTAATTCAGGAGGTGCTTAAAAATGTACGCAGTCGTAGTTACGGGTGGTAAACAATTTCGAGTGAGCGAAGGCGACGAAATCGAGGTTGAAAAGCTCTTTAACGAGATCGGTGACAAGGTGGAACTCAAATCCATATTGAAGGTAGACGGAGATAACGTTACTACCGCCGAAGGAATTGTCAAGGCGGAAGTCCTTGCACACGGCAAAGGAAAAAAGATTACCGTGTATAAGTATAAGGCTAAGAAAAATTCCCGTCGTAAGCAAGGTCATCGTCAACCGTTTACACGTATCAAGATCCTTTCTATCTAATAATGACCAAGGTCGAGGTGACACGAGAGGGCGGACACATTGTTTCCCTCAAAGCGGACGGGCACACAGGTTACGGCGTGGAGGGCGAAGATATTGTTTGTGCGGCGCTTAGCAGCATAATACAAACGGCGCTCCTCGGGCTGATGCAGGTGGCGGGGATTCCCGTCGAGTTTTCAAGGAACGACGGCGACGGATATATCGAATTTACCGTCCCGACGCTGAGCAGCGACAAACGCCATGATGCCGATATGATTCTCGACACTATGATGTTGGGAATAGCGGACTTGTACGAAACGTATTCGGATTTTATCGAGTTAAAGTTTTAAGTAAATTTGGAGGTAAAGGAAATGTTTATAAATATTCAGCTATTTGCGCACAAGAAGGGAGGCGGCTCCACAAAGAACGGTCGCGACTCGGCTGCGCAAAGACTCGGCGTCAAAGCAGGGGACGGACAGCTTGTAAATGCGGGCAGTATCCTGATTAGGCAAAGAGGAACAAAGTTCCACCCGGGTTTCAATGTGGGCAGAGGAAACGACGACACGTTGTATGCGCTCGAAACGGGTGTTGTAAAGTTTGAGGTCAGCAGGAATAAAAAGCAGGTCAGCGTATATCCTGTTGCTTAATCGTTGATAAAGGGGGATATTTCCCCCTTTTTTATGCAGATGAATTACGTTGTTAATGGCAATAAGATCATTTTGGAGCAGCCGCTCGACTACGAAGCGATTTTGACTTGCGGTCAGATCTTCAGGTTTAAGGAGATCGAGGGCGGTTATGAGATCTTTTCCGCTTCGCACAGATGCGATACTTGCGGCAACGAATTGATCTGCGACGACGCAAACTACTTTGCTCGGTTTTTCGACCTCGACGTCGATTACGGAGAATATATCGAAAAGCTGAGTAGGTTCGACGAACTTGCTTCGGCTTTGAGCGTCGGCAGCGGTATAAGGATACTCAGGCAGGACCTGTTTGAGGTGATAATAAGCTTTATCATCTCGGCTAACAACAATATACCGCGCATCAAGGGCATTATCGAGCGGATATGCACCTGTTTCGGTGAGGACAAGGACGGATATTACGCCTTTCCGACGCCGGAGCGTCTTGCGCAAGCTTCCGTCGAGCAGCTTCGGTCGCTCGGCACGGGTTTCAGGGACGTGTACATAAGCAAGACCGCAAAGGTTCTTGCCGAAACCGATCTTTTGGAAAGGCTCGTAAAGGCGGACACCGCTTCGGCGCAGAAGATGTTGCTCGGCTTATCGGGCGTAGGCGGCAAGGTGGCGGATTGCATATTGCTGTTCGGACTGCGAAAGTGGGATTGCTTTCCCGTCGACACCTGGATAAAAAAGGTCTGTGGCAGCGGGCAACTTAACACCCCGCAAAAGGTGAGGGAGTATTATCTTAATAGATACGGCGCTTTGGCGGGACTTGCTCAACAGTACATATTTTATAATTCACGAAAAAAATAAGGTTTTTACCGTATTTTTTATATAAAAGAGGAGGGTAAATTTTATTTATGGCAAAAGGTAAGGTTGAATTTCGCGAAGCCTACTGCAAAGGCTGCGGCTTATGTGTCAACGCTTGTCCGAAGAAGATTTTGCAGATCTCGAAACGTACCAATGCAAAGGGCTACGAGGTGGTCGAGTGCATTAATATGGACGAGTGTATAGGCTGCGCAAGTTGCGCGACGACATGTCCCGATAGCGTTATAACCGTTTATCGCGACTAATAAAGAGGAGGAACTAACGTGAAAAAACTTTGGAAAGGTAACGAGGCTATTGCCGAGGCAGCTGTTGCCGCAGGTTGCAGATATTTCTTTGGATATCCGATCACGCCTCAAAATGAAATACCCGAATATTTGTCTTGGAGGCTTCCCGAAGTGGGCGGCGCCTTTATTCAAGCCGAGAGCGAAGTTTCGGCAATAAACATGGTTTACGGCGCAGCCGCAGCGGGCGCAAGGGCTATGACGAGCTCGTCCAGCCCCGGAATTTCGCTTAAACAAGAGGGCATCAGCTACATAGCGGGCGCCGAACTTCCGTGCGTCATCGTCAATATGATGCGTTCCGGTCCGGGACTCGGCGGTATCCAACCTGCTCAGGGCGACTACTTCCAGGCAACAAAGGGCGGCGGACACGGCGACTATCACCCGATAGTTTACGCTCCCAGCACAATTCAGGAGTTTGTCGACATCACTTACAATGCATTCGACACAGCCGATAAATATCGCACACCCGTAATGATCATCGGTGACGGTATGCTCGGTCAAATGATGGAACCTGCCGAGATCCCGCCGATGAAAGATACGACGTCGATTTTCCAAAAGTACAATAAGGACGAGTGGGCTGCTTGCGGTCACAGCGACGGCAAGCCGAGGATCATCAACTCGCTGCGTATCGAACCAGATGAGAACGAGGAGTTCAATATCCGCTTGTTCAAAAAGTATGAGGAGATTACAAAGAACGAAACCCGTGCCGAGGAATATCAGCTCAGCGACGCAGAGTATGTGTTTGTCGCATACGGCTCGGTAGCGAGAATTTGCAAGGCTGCTGTCGTCGAACTTCGCGCACAGGGCATAAAGGCAGGACTTATCCGTCCCATCACCCTTTATCCGTATCCGACCGAGGTGATCGCTTCGGCGGCAAAGAGCGCTCATGTAAAGAAGTTCATTACAGTCGAAATGAGCATGGGACAAATGGTCGAGGATGTTCGTCTTGCCGTAAACGGTCTTAAGCCCGTTGAATTTTACGGCAGATGCGGCGGCAACGTTATGATGCCTACCGACCTTGTCAAGTATGTAAAGGAGGGCAAATAATATGAAAATAGTAGCAGATAAGCCGAAAATGCTGACAGATGTACCCCTTCATTATTGTCCCGGGTGCACACACGGCATTGTTCATAGACTCATCGCCGAAGTACTCGAAGAACTCGGCAAGGTGGATAACACCATAGGTGTCGTTCCCGTAGGTTGCGCCGTATTCGGATACAAATACTTCCGTTGCGACGTGCTCGAAGCCGCTCACGGCAGAGCGCCCGCAGTCGCAAGCGCGATCCGTAGGGTAGTTAACCCCGAGAATATGATATTTACGTATCAAGGCGACGGCGACCTCGCTTCCATCGGTATGGCGGAAACGGTTCACGCTTGCATGAGGGGCGAGAATATCACCATCATCTTCATCAACAACGGTATCTACGGTATGACGGGCGGACAGATGGCTCCCACGACCATGCCGGGTGAGAAAGCTACCACCTGCATTTACGGCAGAGATCCCAAGGTAAACGGCAACCCCGTGCATATGTGCGAAATGCTTGCCACCCTTACCGGTCCCGCCTATATCGAGCGTGTCGCTTGCTGCGACGTGCCCAATATCCGCAAGGCAAAGGCAGCTATAAAAAAGGCTTTCGAAGTTCAAATGGCTCATAAGGGTCTTTCGTTCATCGAAGTCCTTGCCAATTGCCCGACCAACTACCATATGACTGCGGTAGAATCCATGCAGTTCGTAAAGGAAAAGGGCATTCCGTTCTATCCGCTCGGCGTATATAAGGATATAACGAAGGAGGAGAAATAATATGCATAAAATAACCATAAGCGGCTTCGGCGGACAGGGCGTACTGTCCCTCGGTAAATTTATTTCATACTCGGCAATAGAGCAAAACCTCAACACCTCGTGGCTTCCGTCCTACGGACCCGAGATGCGTGGCGGTACGGCAAACTGCTCGGTAATCTACTCCGATGAGGAGATTGCGGCTCCCGTCATCGACCACCCCGATATCTTGATCGCTTTCAACGAGCCGTCGCTTGACAAGTTCGAAAATTCGGTAAAAGAGGGCGGCATAATCATTATCAACTCCGACATAGTTCACAAAAAGACAACTCGTAAGGACGTCAAGTTCTACGAAGTGCCTGTCGACACCTTGGCATCCGCTATCAACAAGAGGGGGGCCAACGTGTATATGCTCGGAGTATTGCTTCCCATTTTCGGCGGTGAAATCAGCGAAGAGGCGGCTATCCATGCGGTAGAGCACGTCTTTGAATCCAAGCCCAAGGTAATTCCCTCCAATATCGAGTGCCTCAAAGCAGGTATCGAATATATGAAGAAAAACCTTAAATAACCGATATCGAAACTAATAACAAAAAAGCCTCAAAGCGTAATGTTTTGAGGCTTTTTATTGCAAAAAAATCGCATTGCTATTAGGCTAAATCGGAAAATTTGTCAGTCTATGATCATGGGAACGGAGTGATATTCGTTAAGCTTTCCGCCCGTAATAAGAGCGTAAACGTCTTGCGCCAAACAGTCGACCTTTACACTTGTGTCGTCAAAAAAGTCTTGGGGGGCAAGCGAATTTCTTGTAACAATGTTTTCTCCGAAGTCGGACAGATTGTGAGCAAAGTCCCTTTTTATTCCCAACACCCTCGTCTTAATGCCTGCCGGCATTTCCGTGTCAAGACCGAGTAGGGTGCTTAGCAATATGCGCCTGATACGAGCGTAGGTGTATCGTTTACTTTTGAGTTTTTCGATCGTTCCACTCAAAGTAGGCAATCTTGCCGCCTCATAAAGCGAATATTCAAAGCCCGCTTCCACTTCGGGCAACTTTTTCAATTGGTTGACGGAGCGGGTCAAAATTGCGTATTGTATCATTTTTTCGAGCATTTTCTTGTCATACGCCCTGATTTTGTCACGCATAATATGGGGCAAGAAGCGGTCGCAGTCATTTCCGCACAGATATGCATTGCGAATTGCCGACGCCGAAGCGTATTTTTCGCCCGTCAGGTCGAGTTCGTTGTAGCCGCCTCCGACACGTTGTACGGGCAGCGGTTTTATGCCCGTGCCAACAAGAGCGTCGAGATATTCGAGAGCGAGAATGGTGTTTGGGCGTAGCGCCTCACCGTACTTTGGATTTATGCTTGTAAGCGCGTTCTTGACGGCGGTAGGATAGGAAACGCCGTTATCGAGTTCGGATTTTATAAGTTCGTCGGTTTTCGGTTGCCGTTTAAGTTCGGCGATCTCAAACAGGAGATCGGCGCTACATTCGATGCCGAAGATAAGAGCGTTCACTCCCTTGATACTTTTAAGCGTTTCAATTCCTCCTTTTGCAAAAGAACGTGCCGCCGAAAGGACGAATTTTACGGGCAGTTCGATCACGGCTTCGGCGCCCATGCTTAACGCAGCTCTCGTTCTGTCGTACTTGCTTGCGCAGGCGGGCTCGCCGCGCTGAACGAAAGGACCGCTCATAACGCAAATGACGGGCTCTCCGTAAGAGTGCGCTTTGTCGATAATGTACTTGTGTCCGTTGTGGAACGGATTAAATTCGCAAATAAGTCCGATGCTCATTTTTCTGAAAATTCCTTTTTATGCCCGTAAATATTTTACAATGACCGAAGATTGTGCTATAATAACTATGGTATGTGTTCCAAATCGTTTGGTTCATTATACCACAAAGTCGTTAAAAATCAAAACAAATTTTTATTTGTTGGTAAAAAAGGAGATTTTATTATGGATTTATTGCAATCGATCCGCCTTAAAGCAAAAGAGCTTAATAAGACGATCGTCCTTCCCGAAGGCGAAGAGGAACGTAACATCAAAGCTGCTCAGATTATTGCTTCGCAGCAACTCGCAAGAGTTATTCTCATCGGCAACGAAGCCAAGATCAAATCGGTCGTTCCCGATGTCAACCTTAAAGGTATTAAAGTTTTCGATCCCGATAAGGAGAATTTGACAAAGTACATCACCGCTCTTTACGAGGCTCGTAAAAATAAAGGCATGACCATGGAAACGGCTGCCGAGCAAATCAAGGATAGGCTGTACCTCGGCGTGCTCATGGTAAAATGCCACGATGCAGACGGCATGGTTTCGGGCGCAATACACGCCACGGGCGACGTGCTTCGTCCCGCTTTGCAAATAATAAAGACCGCTCCCGGCATCAACACGGTAAGCAGCTGCTTTATCATGGTGCTTCCCGAGGGCTGCAAGTACGGCGAGAACGGCATAATGGTCTTTGGCGACTGTGCGGTAAATCCCTGTCCGACGGCAGAGCAACTCGCCGACATCGCAATTTCGAGCGCTCAAACGGCAAAGAGCGTTGTCGGCATTACGCCCAAAGTGGCAATGCTTTCGTTCTCCACCAAGGGCTCGGCTAAGCATGAGCTTGTCGACAAGGTCACCGAGGCAACAAGGCTTGTAAAGGAGCGCGCTTCCGACCTTCCCGTAGACGGCGAGCTTCAACTTGACGCCGCTATCGTCGAGAAAGTCGCTACGCTCAAAGCGCCCGGAAGCAACGTGGCAGGCAAAGCCAACGTGCTCATTTTCCCCGACCTTCAAGCCGGCAACATCGGATACAAACTCGTGCAAAGACTTGCGGGTGCAGAGGCGGTGGGCCCCATCTGTCAAGGCTTCAATATGCCCGTCAACGATCTTTCGAGAGGCTGCTCGGTAGAGGATATAGTCAACGTCGTATCCATAACGGCTTTGCAGACCTCGATCTAAGGGAGAAACAAAATGAAAATACTTGTTATAAATGCGGGTAGTTCGTCGCTCAAATATCAACTTATCGATATGAAAGACGAGAGCGTCATCGCCAAGGGACTTTGCGAGCGCATAGGCATTGACGGATCGGTGCTCACTCACAAGACGGCTGCGGGCGAAGTGATCATCAAGGAGCCCATGCCCTCGCACGTCGAAGCCATAAGCCTTGTGCTTAACGCCTTGGTCGACAAAAATCACGGCGTCATTAAGTCCATGGACGAGATTTCGGCGGTAGGACACCGCGTTGTCCATGCAGCTGAGGACTTCGACAAAAGCCAGCTTATCACCGACGAGGTCATGAAGAAGATAGAGAACAACATTGATTTGGCTCCGCTTCATCAGCCCGCCAACATAATGGGAATAAGGGCTTGCCAAAAGGTTATGCCCAAGGCGCCCATGGTAGCCGTTTTCGACAACACTTTCCATTCGACAATGCCGGACTACGCTTATATGTACGGCGTTCCGTATGAAGATTATAAAAATTTCCGCGTTCGTAAGTACGGATTCCACGGCACGAGCCACCTCTTTGTAAGCGGAGAGGCACAAAAAATATTGGGCGGTAAAAAGGGCAGGATCATCGTCTGCCACCTCGGCAACGGCGCAAGCATAAGCGCGGTAAAGGACGGCAAGTGCATCGACACATCTATGGGTCTTACTCCGCTCGAAGGTCTTATGATGGGCACCCGTTGCGGCGACCTCGACCCGGCAGTGCTTGAATATCTTGCGGGCAAAAAGAATATGTCGCTCAGCGAGATCACCTCGTACCTCAATAAAAAGAGCGGCGTGCTCGGCATAAGCGGCGTAAGCAGCGACTTCCGAGATTTGCTTGCGGGAATTGAGGCGGGCAACGACAGATGTCGTTTGGCGCTTGATATGTTCTCGTATCGAGTACTTAAATATGTCGGATCTTACGTTGCCGCTCTCGGCGGATTGGATATCATTGCCTTTACGGGCGGAATAGGCGAGCATACCCCCGAAGTTCGTTCTAAGGTGCTCGACTCCCTCGCATTTATGGGCATGAAGTACGACAAGGAAAAAAATCTCAATCCGGGCAGAGGAAATGCAGTCAAGCTTTCGGCTGACGGAAGTTCGGCGCTTGCGTACATCATCCCGACAAACGAGGAACTTGTCATCGCAAGAGAAACGCTTGCCCTCGTAAAGTAAGTGGATTTTAAGTCGATCGCAGTAGATATGCTCTATCCGCAAGGCATTAAGTGTGCCGTTTGCGGACGGGACATTTTCGGCGACAATATATACGGAATTTGCAGCGGGTGTTCGTTTAAGGCGAACATCCGCTTTTGTCCCAAATGCGGCAGGGCAATAGGCGCAACTTCCAAGTATTGCGACCAATGCACAACGACGGAACGTGCGTTTTCGGAGGCAAGGGCTCCGTTTATCTTCGAGGGAAATGCCAAGTTGCTTGTTCATAGGCTCAAATACGGCGGCGCGAAATATGTAGCCAAGATCATTGCCCAATATCTTGCCGACGAGTACTACAAGCTGAGATGGGAGATCGACTATATTACTTTCGTCCCCATGCACCCGTTGAAGTTAAAGGAACGAGGATATAACCAAGCCTGTCTTATCGCTTCTGCGCTCAGCGAGATCGTAAATGTCCCGCTTATCGATGCCCTCGAACGAACAAAGTTCTCCAAAAACTTCGCTCGGCTCGGAAGAAAGGAGCGAATGGAGGAGGCGAAGGACAGCTTTAAGGCAAAGGAAAAGCTTAAAAAGAAGCGTATTTTGCTTGTCGACGATGTTTTTACCACGGGTGCAACAAGCAACGCTTGCGCCTTGGCGCTCGGTGGCGGTAGCGCAAATGAGGTGTATGTGCTGACTTTTTGCACCGCTCAATGCAAAACCGAACTGTATTAAGCCTGTTTATGTCACGCATAATCAGTAAAGTCGTGATAAAATCGGACAATTTTAAGACAAAAATTAATTTTTTATTTTTCCTTAAAAACAGTTGACAACCTCGGCGCCGAGGTATATAATATGTATAACTTTGAATTTCTTTTAGAAGGGACAAGTAGCGTCAAAGCGCACTTACAGAGAGCGTCGATAAGGTGAAAGCGACGTAGTAGCGAGTGAATGGCGAAACCACCCTTTATGGGAAGCGAGGTCGGCGCAATCCGACAAAATGAGGCGGCGCAGTCAGCGTCGTAAAATAAGGTGGAATCACGGTAAATATCGTCCTTAAGTCTATGTCTTAGGGATTTTTTTATAGGAGATAAAACATGGATATCAACATTACTCTGAAAGACGGATCGGTCATATCCGTTCCCAAAGGCTCCTCGGTTCTCGAGGTCGTAGGCAAAATCAGCGCCGGCTTATCTCGTGCCGCATTGATCGCAAGAGTTGACGATAAGCTTGTCGACCTCAGCTATAAGCTTAATAATGACGCCAAACTCGAAGTTTTGACGTTCAAGGACGAGGAGGGGCGCAGCGCATATCGTCACACCGCCGCCCATATTTTGGCTCAGGCGGTAAAGAACATCTATCCCGACGCCAAGCTTGCCATCGGACCGAGCATCGCCAACGGCTTTTACTACGATTTCGATTTGCCGACTTCGATCACGGTCAACGACTTCGAACTTATCGAAAAGGAAATGCAATCCATCATAAAAGCGGATTTTCCCATCGAGAGGCTCACGGTGTCGCATCAATCGGCAATAACGCAAATGAGAGGCTTTAACGAGCCGTATAAAATTCAAATCATAGAGGATCTGCCCAAGGACGAAGAGTTGACGTTCTATCGTCAGGGTCAGTTTGTCGACCTTTGCAGAGGACCTCACCTTGTCAGCACGGGCAGAGTGAAATTCGTCAAACTCACTCAGATAGCGGGCGCATATTGGCGCGGCAACGAAAAAAATCGTATGCTCACCCGTATTTACGGCACGGCGTTCGATAAAAAATCGGATCTGACCGAATATCTCGAACAGCTCGAAGAGGCAAAACGCCGAGATCACAACAAACTCGGCAGAGAACTCGGCTACTTTATGACCGAAGAAAAGATAGGTCAAGGCTTGCCGCTACTCATGCCCAAGGGCGCCAAACTCTTCCAAATTCTCCAAAGGTTTGTCGAGGACGAGGAGGAGCGCAGGGGATACAGGCTCACGAGGACGCCGTCCTTTGCCAAGAGCGATTTGTATAAGATAAGCGGACATTGGGACCACTATCTCGACAAGATGTTCGTCCTCGGCGACCCCGAAAAGGACGACGAAGTCTTTGCGCTCCGACCCATGACCTGCCCGTTCCAATACATGATCTATCGCAACGGACTGAAAAGTTACAGGGATTTGCCCATAAGGTACAACGAAACCTCGCCGCTGTTCCGTAAAGAAGCCTCGGGCGAAATGCACGGACTTATAAGGGTAAGACAGTTCCACCTCAGCGACGGACATATTATTTGCACACCCGAGCAGCTCGAGGACGAATTTAAGGGCTGCTTCGAACTCAGCTACTACTTCCTCAAATGCCTCGGTATGATCGATGACGTTTATTTCCGCTTTTCAAGGTGGGATGAAAACGACAAGGATAAGTATATCGGCTCGGCAGAGGAATGGAACGCCGCCGAGGGCAGAATGAGAAAGATCCTTGACCACCTCGGCATAAAGTACGTCGAAGCAAAGGGCGAGGCGGCATTCTACGGACCCAAACTCGATATTCAGTGTCGCAACGTGTACGGCAAAGAGGACACCCTCATGACCATACAGGTGGATATGTTCCTCAGCGAGAAGTTCGACATGTGGTTCGTTGATGCCGACGGCGAAAAGAAGCATCCGTATATCATCCACCGCAGCGCGTTCGGCTGTTACGAGCGCATGATGGCAATGCTTATCGAAAAGTACGCGGGCGCTTTGCCGCTTTGGATAAGCCCCGTTCAGGTGAAAATCATGTCCCTCACCGACAGAACGATGGACGACGTAAAGCAGCTTCAAGACGAGTTTTCAAGGCAGGGGCTCAGGTGCGAGATCGACGTCCGCAGCGAGAAGATCGGCTACAAGATTCGGGAAGCGCAGATGGAAAAGGTCCCGTACATGGTCATTCTCGGCGACAAGGAGAAAGAGAACGGCGTCATTGCGGTAAGATCTCGCAAAAGCGGCGACCTCGGTCAAATGTCGAAAGCTGATTTTGCGGAAATGCTTAAAAAAGAAATCGACGACAAGGTTTGTTCTTGATTGATCAAGGCGGGTCGGGTGCGATATTCGACCCGCTTTTAATGACTATATATTATATTAAGGAAAGACGATGGACGAATTTATTTTTGCAACGAACAATCAAAATAAGGTAAGGGAGATCGAAAAAATTTTTCAAAACGTCAGGATCGTTTCTCTCGCCGAAGCGGGCATAGATGTCGATGTCGAGGAAACGGGCTCCACCTTTGAGGAGAACGCTTTGATAAAAGCAAGAGAAATCTTCAAATTGACCCGCCGTCCGACGCTCAGCGACGACAGCGGTCTTATGGTCGACGCTTTGGGCGGACGACCGGGGATCTATTCGGCTCGTTATGCGGGTGTCCACGGCGATAGCGCCGCCAACAACAAGAAGCTGCTTGGCGAAATGGAAAATGTGCAAAATCGCAAGGCGCACTTTGTGTCAGCGGTCGCGTTCGTCTGCGAGGGCGAAGAACTCGTGGTGACGGGCAGAACGGAAGGGGAGATCTTGCGCGAAGAGTGTGGTGATGCCGGCTTTGGGTTCGATCCGCTGTTCTACTCATACGATTTGAGGAAGTCGTTCGGCTGCGCCACAATGGACGAAAAAAACAGCGTCAGTCATAGAGCTCGGGCTTTTAACAAGATGAAAGAGCTCCTGAAAGAGAAGAATATAATTTCGTAATAAATTTTTTTGAAATTTATTGTTTATAAGCGTTAAAATTCTTGACTTTTTTTTCAATTCGTGATATTATCGTTTATGCTGTGTGCCGAGGATTGCTTATCGACCCTTATCGAGCGATTTAAGGCAACAGTATATGCGAAGGGGCGGTCTTTTCGCAGAGTGCAATTTGTGCGGGTGTAGTTCAATGGTAGAATTCCAGCCTTCCAAGCTGGCCGCGTGGGTCCGATTCCCATCACCCGCTCCACGTTGCGCCAGTAGCTCAGTTGGATAGAGCAACGCCCTTCTAAGGCGTGGGTCGGGGGTTCGAATCCCTCCTGGCGCGCCAAAGTCGCTCCATATTATGGTGGGTATAGCTCAGCTGGTTAGAGCGCCAGATTGTGGCTCTGGAGGCCAAGAGTTCGAATCTCTTTACTCACCCCATTTCTTTTTTGCGTAGGGGTGTCGCCAAGCGGTAAGGCACGAGACTTTGACTTTCGCATTCGCAGGTTCAAATCCTGCCACCCCTGCCAAAACCTTTTTATGCGCATTATAGGGGTATCGCCAAGCGGTAAGGCACTGGACTCTGACTCCAGCACTCCGTAGGTTCGAATCCTACTACCCCTGCCAGTGAGGTCCATTAGCTCAGTTGGCAGAGCACTTGACTTTTAATCAAGTTGTCCCGCGTTCGAATCGCGGATGGATCACCAAAAAAAATTCCGAAAATGCGCATAAAAACGCTTGCCTTTTCCTCAGAAGTTTGTTATAATTATGTAGCATCGTTGAGGATATGCGGATGTGGCGGAATTGGCAGACGCGTCGGACTTAGGATCCGATATCTTCGATGTGGGGGTTCAAATCCCTTCATCCGCACCAACTTAATATGCGGAAGTGGCTCAGTGGTAGAGCGTTGCCTTGCCAAGGCAAATGTCGCGAGTTCGAATCTCGTCTTCCGCTCCAAAAAGAGCATCTTTAGCTCAGTTGGTAGAGCACCTGACTCTTAATCAGGGTGTCCAGGGTTCGAGTCCCTGAAGGTGTACCAAAAAGAGGGGTGTCATCCGATATCCCTCTTTTGTGTACCTTCAAAAGCAAAATGGGTTTGCGGTCAGCAATGCTTTGACTTATCATGTGAAATTACTCGCGACCATGAAAACGAAGAAGACTATGCGGCAAAAAAACTTACCTATGGGATTGCATATAACATGTAGCGGTAGGAAAGATAAATATTTAATATTTTGTTTTGCAAAAATTCTTGACAAATGACTTGCATTGGCGTATAATAATTATGAAGATACAGTGTGAGGGTAACACTCTAAAAAAATCTCGAATGAAGATATGGTGTGAGGGTAGCACCTGAAAAAGAAATCCCGAACGAAGACGATGCCCTTGTGAAAACAGGGGCATTATTTTTTTGAATATAGTATGTCAACAAATTTTACAATAAACCGGATAGACCAGTTAGTAATATAATTTAGTAATATAATAAAAAATAGGCGACTATGGATTGAGTTCCACGGTCGCATTTATTTTTCTATCAAATTTATTCAAAATTTTCCTTTGCAAAAACAAGTTTGTCGATATAATTTTTATCCTCGGTGAACACGGGAATATTACTAAAAGATAAAAAATTTGTTATCTAATGAAATTTGTCCAGACGGATTTTTGCGTCAAGGGCAGGGGCAATCCCGCACGCTTGCCGGCTTCGATGCACTTTATAAGCCAAGCCATATTTTTACCTATATTCCGCATGGTTTGCATACCCTCAAGGTCTTGTTTTACGTCGTCGGGAGAATTTCCGTGAACCATGTTCCAATAGGTGGAAGATACGACGGGCATTTCGGAAATCCCGAGGTATTTTGCCATAACGTCAAGACCGGCGGTCGTTCCCGCACGTCTTGCGGAGGCGATAACGGCGGCGGGCTTGTGAGCAAAGTTCCGTCCGCCCGCATAGAACATTCTGTTCATAACCGAAATAATTCGCCCGGACGGATGAGCGTAGTAGATTGGTGTTCCAAAGACGAAACCGTCCGCCGACGCCGCTTTTTCTATCCATTCGTTGGCGCAGTCGTCATTAAAAACGCATTTACCCATTTTTGAGCAACCGCCGCAACCGATACAATCTTGTACGGGCTTATTCCCGATCTGCAAGATCTCCGTTTCGATATCTTGCTCGATAAGCGCGCTTGCGATCTCATATAGAGCCGTGTAGGTGCAGCCGCTAACTCTCGGACTGCCGTTAAACAATAAAACTTTCATTCGACACCTCTCGTTTGGATTTTCGGGTGACGCTGCTTGTCGGTCACCTCGCTCGAACTGTATTATAAGACCAAAAGGCTTTATATGTCAAGGCAAAATTTTACCATAAGTAATAGGGCAGATAAAAGCGGCAGAGAAAATGTAAAAAATTGCTTTTTACCCGCAAAAACATTTGACAAAATCCGTACAATTCTTTATAATACCAAAGTAATCTAAGCTATTGAAGCAAAGGCGGTGTAAATAGATGTCTTATATTAAGGTCGGCGAAAACGAATCCTTGGAAAGCGCTCTTAAACGTTTTAAGAGAAAGTGCCAAAAGGACAACATTATGGGTGACCTTCGCCGTAAGGAATTTTACGAGAAGCCCTCGGTAAGAAGAAAGAAGAAGTCCGAGCAAGCTCGTAAACGCTCCAAGAACTAAAAAAACAAAGTCCGTACCCCGGTACGGACTTTTTATATGGCTTTAAGTTCTTTTTATGTAAGAAAAATATCTACAATCAATAGCTTATAACATTTATCAGCCCTTTGTTGGATTTTTGGATTGTATGATCTTTGGATCTTGCCACTGCGTCGTATATGTTGACTTTTCTCCGCAACATTCGCAATGGCGAGAAATGACATCGCCGTATTTTTCGATTTTACAAGTATGCATAGGCAGCCATCCACCCCAGGACATTCCGTGATGATTCGCTCCGCCGCCGGACACTTCGCCCTTAAAGCCCGAAGCCATTTCGAAGTCCAAATATTCGTCGTACACAAAGGCATTGACTGAGCCGCATTTTTTGCATACCGATACAGACAGTAGCCCTAAGACTGCGTACATGAGTGAAGAAATCGCAGTCGAGCCGATAAGTGCGCATATTAATGAAGAGATAATATAGTATTGCTCTGCAAGCGTCGAAAGCTTAGAGTAAAATACGCCGGCAAGGACGGCGGCAACAATGCACAAGACAATAAAGGGCAAATAAGTAAGTTGTACGAACCGCTTTTTTATAAACTCTTTATTTTTTATGCGTTTGATCCAAAATCTTCGTATTTTTCGATTAATACGTTCGAATCCACGCATTTGCGTTTGTTCGTCAATTTCGTTAGGCAGAAAAAAATTTTTTCTGTAAAAAAGCTTTCTTAACAGTAAACTATATGCAAGCCCCAAAAATCCACCGATAAGTAAATACAAGATAGGGTCAAAGGATTTGATCGTGAGTTTGAGCAAAGCGCCGATTGCCGCGGCAAAAACGGCAGTAATTGCCAAAGAAATGCCTAAAAATATTATCCCGATAAGGCTATTTCTTACAAAAAGCTTATTCATTTTCGCCTCCTACATTTATTTAATATATTATATACCCAAACGCAAAAATTGTCAAATGGTAAATAATCCCGATTTAACATATAAAAATCGTTGACAGGCGAAAATAACAATGATATAATATGTATATCATAGTAAAAGGGTAGGAATTATGAAGTTTTCTACAAGAGCCAACTATGGACTGAGATTGTGCTTCCTTATCGGGATAGCGGAGGACACGATTTCGCTCTCGTCGCTAACCAAACAAACGGGGCTGAGCCAAAAATATCTCGAACAACTGCTTTCCATGCTCAAAAAAGGCGGAATAGTGGACAGCACAAGGGGAGTGAGCGGTGGATACGTCCTAAGCCGACCCGCGAGCGAGATAACGCTTGGTGAGATTTTCAAAGCGGTCAACGATCATATCGAGGTCGACTGCATCGGCGGCGAGTGCGGAGATGAGTATTGTCCCAATCGCAGGATCTTTACTCGGCTCTATGACGAGATCGACAAGTTATTTTCTTCGCTTACCCTAAAAGATATGATAGACGACTATAAATGCTATTAGAGGTGCAGACAAAATGAAAAGAGTGTATTTGGATTATTCGGCGACCACTCCGCTCGAACCCAAGGTACTTGAAGCGATGACGCCGTATTTTACCGAGATGTTCGGCAACGCCAACAGTATGCATTCGTTCGGACAGGAAGGCGCTTACGCCGTGGACGAATCGAGGCGCAAGATCGCCGAGCTTCTCAACGTCAAGCCCACCGAGATCTACTTTACTTCGGGCGGAACCGAGGCGGACAATTGGGCGCTTAAAGGCGGTGCGTCTGCCTATAAAGGCAAGGGAAAGCACATAATCACGTCCAAGATCGAGCATGCGGCAATTTTATCCTCGTGTGCTCAACTCGAACAAGAGGGGTACAGGGTGACATATCTGCCCGTGGACAAGGGCGGAATTGTCCATCCCGAATATCTCGAACAGGCGATCGATGACGAAACCTCGATAGTGAGCATAATGCTCGCCAACAACGAGATAGGCTCGATCCAGCCGATAAAGGAACTTGCGGCAATTGCGCATAGGCGCGGAGCGATTTTTCACACCGATGCGGTTCAGGCAATGGGGTCTATCCCCGTCGATATAGCCGATTTGGGCGTCGATATGATGTCTTTTTCGGGTCATAAATTCTACGGACCCAAGGGGATAGGCGTGCTGTATATTAAGGGCGGAATTAAGCCCGACAAGCTCATCGCCGGCGGACATCAGGAGCGAACAAGGCGGGGCGGAACGACCAACGTGCCGGCGGTAGTCGGTATAAGCAAGGCGCTCGAACTTGCCCTCAACCATTTGGACGAGAATTACAGGCACGTCAAAGCGGTCCGGGATCACTTCGTGAGCGAGGTGGAAAGGCGTATTCCCCACGTTATTTACAACGGAGATAGGGAGAAACGCTTGCCGCAAAACGCCAACTTTGCCTTTGAGTTTATTGAGGGCGAATCGCTTTTGCTTCGTCTTGACCTCAGCGGAATAGCCTGCTCGTCCGGCTCGGCTTGCTCATCGGGCTCGCTTGAACCGTCGCACGTTTTGCTTGCCACGGGCTTGCCCGTCGAGAGGGCGCACGGCTCCATTCGTTTCTCGTTCGGCAAGAACACGACTATGGAGGACGTCGACTACGTCCTCGACTGCCTGTGCAAGACGGTAAACGATCTTAGAAATTTGTCACCGCTGTATGCGGAATTTACTCATAACGGAGGTAAACTATAATGTATAATGAGAGAGTTATTAAGGAATTCAGTAATCCCCAAAACGTCGGGGAGATGAAAGACGCAAATGCGGTAGGTACGGTGGGTAACGCAACCTGCGGCGACATTATGAAGATATTCATGAAGATAAACGAAAACGACGTCATCGAGGACGTAAGCTTTCAAACTTTCGGATGCGCCGCAGCCATAGCTACTTCGTCGGTCGCTACTACCATGATCAAGGGCAAGACGGTGGACGAAGCGCTCAAAATCACCAACAAGCAGGTCATCGACGAACTTGGCGGGCTTCCTCCGCAAAAGCTGCATTGCTCCGTTCTTGCGGAAGAGGCGATAAAGGAAGCTATCAACAATTACCTAAAAGAATATAAAAACAAGAAGAATTGACATGATTTGCCTACTTATGTCACGCATAATCAGCGCCGTGTAGTGTCATAATAACACAAAAAGGAGGTTTTATTATGATCAAAAGCGCTTTTATGTTGGGAGCGGGAATCGGTCTTGTCGGCGGAATGTTTTTGGTAAAAATGTGCCCTAAGGCAGAACAAATAGTCGATGACGTCAAAGGCAAATTCAGCAGTGGCTCCAAGGGCTGCGACTGCGGCTGTGGTCAAGAGCAAGACGCTCAAAACTAAGTCACAAAATCGTACTTATTAAGCGGGGGAGAAATTATCTCCCTCGCTTTCGTTACCAAAATGCGAAAAGGAAATTTTTCATAAAGAATAAATAATAAATTTACAAAATAATACTTTTTTCCTTGTCTTATTTCCTTAATTTATGGTATACTTTAAGGGCAATGTTTTTTGAACCCGAGTTCGGAGGTGACTAAATGAAGGTGTTTGCGGTCGACTACGGCGACAGCAGGATAGGGCTTGCCGCATCCGATATGCTTGGCATAATTGCCTCGCCCATAGGGACGGTCAGGTCGCAGGGAATGAGGCTCGACGCAGACATGCTTGCGGCAAAGGCGAAAGAACTCGGCGCCGACATCATCTTGCTGGGACTTCCGCTCAACATGGACGGAAGCATAGGCGAGCGAGCGGAAAAAACCCAAAAGCTTGGCTTGGTACTAAGCAAGATAAGCGGGCTCAAAGTGGAGTATATGGACGAGCGGCTCACCACCGTAAGCGCCGAGAGGGCGCTTGACGAGGCGGGAATGCGCTATGACAAGCGCAAAAAGGTCGTGGACACCATATCGGCGCAAATAATATTGCAAACATATCTCGACAAAAATAAATTCAAGGAGTAAGACAATGGAAAACGAAAACTGCGAAATCTTTGACGAAGATGAGATCATCACCCTTCAGGACGAAAACGGAAATCCGCTCAAATTCTACGAGGTAGCTTGCGTGGAATACGAGGAGCAATATTACGTTTTGCTTTCGCCCGCCGAAGAAGTGGAGGGCATTGCCGACGACGAGGTCGTGATTTGCAAACTCGAAGATCAAGACGACGACACCCAACTTATCGTTCCGCTCGAGGACGAACAGCTTATGGAAAAGGTCTTTGAGGAATATCTTCGCACCGCCGAGGAGTGCGGCTGCGACGACTGCGACTGTGACGACGATTGCGACTGCGAAGATTGCAATTGCGACGGGGACGGAGATTGTGATTGCGATTGCGATCACGACGGTTGCCACTGCGAAAAAGAGTAAAATTGACGATTTTTACCAAATTTTTACCGATAGCGCTTGCAATTCGTTTGCGCCATCGGTTTTTTTATGTTATAATGTATAGGATTACGCACCTTAGCGGATTTGTTTCCTGTTCCCCGATAAAAAATCTCAATTTAGCGGGGGAAGAACGAAGTTGATGCAAGGGAGGCTTAAACAGGAGGAATTAAAAAATGAACATTGTTTCCATGAAACAGCTGCTCGAAGCGGGCGTGCACTTTGGACATCCCACCAGAAAGTGGAATCCCAAAATGAAGAAGTACATCTACACGGCAAGGAATGATATCTACATCATCAACCTCGAAATGACCGTGGGACTTATCGATGAAGCTTACAACTTTATCAAAAGCGTAGCCGATTCGGGCAAATCGATACTCTTTGTCGGCACCAAGAAGCAGGCGCAAGAGGCAATTATGCAAGAAGCGCAAAAGTGCGGAATGTTCTATGTGAACAACCGTTGGCTCGGCGGTATGCTTACCAACTTCGTAACCATGCGTTCGAGAGTGGAAAGGCTCAACAAGCTCAATCAGATGGAGAAGATGAACGAGTTCAACGTTCTCCCCAAAAAGGAAGTTGCAAAGCTCATTGCCGAAAGGGATAAGCTCGAGGCAAACCTCGGCGGCGTTAAGGAAATGAGGACGCTTCCCGGAGCGCTCTTTGTTGTCGATCCCAAAAAGGAGCACCTTGCGGTAGCCGAAGCGCGCAGCCTCAACATTCCCATTGTCGGAATTGTCGATACCAACTGCGATCCCGACGAGGTCGACTACGTTATCCCGGGCAACGATGATGCAATAAGAGCGATCAAGCTTATAGCCGGCGCTATGGCGGACGCCGTCATCGAGGCTAAGGAAGGCGAGGAAGGTCTTGCCGCAATCAGGGCAAAGGAAGCCGAGGAAGCCGCAAAGCTTTTGGCTGAAACCGAGATCGAAAACGAAGCGTCGGAACCCGCGCTCGACGTATTTGGCGGCGAGACTCCCGCCGAGGAAAAGCAAACCGAACAAAAAGACGCAGAATAATTTATAAGGAGAAATTGTTATGAATTTTACGGCAAAGGACGTTGCCGCACTCCGCGACAGAACGGGCGCAGGCATGATGGATTGTAAAAAGGCGCTTACCCATACCGACGGCGATATGGATAAGGCTGCGGAATATCTCAGAGAACAAGGAATATCGGTAGCCGCAAAAAAGGCTGCTCGTATAGCTTCGGAGGGCGCGGTTGTCGCTTACACTTCGCCCGACGGAAAGGTGGGCGCACTCGTCGAGCTCAACTGCGAGTCCGACTTCGTTGCTCGCAGCGACGCATTCACCAAGGTTGCGGACACCATAGTAAAGGCGGTAGCGGACAATAACCCCGTAGACAACGACGCACTTCTTGCCACCAAGACCGGCGAGGGCACCGTCAACGAACTTATCACCGCCACCACCGCAAAGACGGGCGAAAAGATCTCGCTCCGCAGATTCATTCGCCAAGAGGGAGTCAAGGAAGAGGCTTATATCCACATGGGCGGAAAGATCGGCGTTTTGCTTGAAGTAAACACCGATAAGCCGCTTAACGACAACGCTCAATTCGTTACGATGTGCCATGATATCGCCATGCACATTGCCGCTTTCGCTCCTCAATATATCTACAACGACGAGGTTCCCGCCGAGGCGACCGAGCACGAGAAAGAGATTTTGAGGGCTCAGGCAGCCAACGATCCCAAGAACGCCAACAAGCCCAAGGAAGTCATCGAGAAGATGATCGTGGGCAGGCTCGGCAAGTTCTACAAGGAAGTATGCCTCATCGATCAAGAGTTCGCAAAGGACGCTTCGATTACGATAAAGCAACTCGTGGAAAGCACGGGCAAAGCTCTTGGAGCTAAGATAACTCTTGTAAAATTCACCCGCTTCGTAATGGGCGAGGGACTTGAAAAGAGAAACGAGAATTTTGCGGAAGAAATCGCAAAAATGCAAGGTAAGTAATTGGCAGTGGGAACGCCGGTTTGGCGTTCCCTTTTTTATGGAGAAAACGATGTATAAACGAATTTTATTAAAAATAAGCGGCGAGGCTCTTGCGGCTAAGGACGGAATGGGGCTTGATGAGGACACCGTCGACAAGGTGGTAAGCCAACTTGTAAAGCTAAGAGAACTCGGCACCGAGATCGCCATCGTCGTGGGCGGCGGCAACTTTTGGCGGGGCAGGCAGGGTAAAAACATGGATAAGTCGACCGCCGACTACATGGGTATGCTCGCTACGACCATGAACGCTCTTGCATTATGCGACGCGATAGAAAGCAAGGGAGTGCCCGCTCGGGTGCAGACGGCGATAAACATCAACGTCATTGCCGAGCCGTTCATTCTCCGCAAGGCGCTCAAACACCTCGAAAAGAAGCGTATCGTGATATTCGCTTGCGGAACGGGCAATCCGTATTTCACCACCGACACGGGCGCCGCGCTTCGAGCCGCTCAAATAAAGGCGGACGCGCTCATTATGGCGAAGAACGTGGACGGAGTTTACGACTGCGACCCACGCAAGAACAAAAACGCCACAAAGCTTGACAGGCTCTCGTATATGGAAGTGATGAACCGAAGCCTCGAAGTTATGGACCTTACGTCGATCACAATGTGCATGGAAAATCACATTCCCATCGTAGCGTTTGGGCTCGACGAGGACAACGCCATAGTTCGAGCGGGTTCGGGCGAAAAAATAGGTACGATTATCGACTAAATCACTTGTCACTTTTTGCTTATTATGGTAAAATATAGTAAATGGAATAGTTCGCCATTAAGCAATTTATAAAAACGGAGGTCGTTATGGCTATAACCAATTTACAAGTAAAGGAAGAATTTGATAAATACGAGGCTAAACTCAACAAGGGCTTGGATTATTTGCGCAGCGAATTTCTCGCCGTAAGAGCGGGCAGAGCCAATCCGCAGATCCTCAACAAGATAACGGTCAACTACTACGGGACGCCCACGCCGCTCAGCAGCATGGCAAACATCACCGTGCCCGAGGCAAGAATGATAGTCATCTCGCTTTGGGACGCCTCGATGCTCAAAGAAACGGTCAAGGCGATAATGGCTTCGGATATAGGCATTACGCCGACCGACGACGGAAAGGTGATAAGGCTCGTGTTCCCGCAACTCACTGCCGAGCGAAGAAAGGAACTCAGCAAGCAGGTAAAAAAGCTTGCCGAGGACAGCAAGGTCACTCTTCGCAACGAGCGCAGGGACATTATGGACGTTATCAAGAAGTTCAAAAAGGACAATATAATTACCGAGGACGAAGAAAAGTCGTTCGGAAACGAAGTGCAAAAGCTGCTCGACAATTACATTGCCAAAATCGACAATATGCTTAAAGAAAAGGAAGCGGAAATCCTTGAAATCTGATAAAGCTTTATCTCATATAGCTTTTATTATGGATGGCAACGGCAGATGGGCAACTAAGCGCCGTCTGCCTCGCAATACGGGACACAGGGAGGGCATAAAGACGATGCTCGGCATTGTCGAGCATTGCCAAAAGCTAAACATTCCCTTTGTGTCCTTTTATGCATTTTCGACCGAAAATAAATATAGAAGCAAGCTCGAAGTAAGCGGACTGATGTCGCTTATGGAAGAGCACCTTGAGGCGATGGCGGACAAACTCGCCTTGCTGAACCGAAGATTGAACGTTATGGGAGACATCTCGTACTTTAACCCCAAACTTCGCTCGCTTATCGAGGACTGCGTTAAGAATACGCAGGGTTTCAGTGGTGGAGTGGTAAACGTCGCGCTCAACTACGGCGGAAGAGATGAGCTTAATAGGGCGGCAAAGCTGATGGGCAAGGACGAGGGCATCGAAAAGTACCTTTACACGGCGGGACAGCCCGATCCCGATATGTTGATCCGTACGGGCGGGGAAAAGCGGCTGAGCAATTTTATGCTGTATCAACTTGCCTATACCGAGCTGTTTTTTACCGATACATTTTGGCCCGATTTTTCGATAGAGGAATTAAACGAAATGATAGGCGAATATAATAAAAGGAACAGGCGTTTCGGCAAATGAAAGATTTGAAGAAGAGATTAATAACGGGCAGTGCGATTTTCGTCGTGTTTATATCCGTGATTTTGCTGACACTCAAAGTGCATTGGGCGTTTTTTGACGCTTTTGTGGCTTTTGTGGCGATCGTTGCGGCAATCGAAATGTGCAACGCCATAGGCAAAAAGTTTCCGCGCCCCATTCTTGTCGTCGTGATCTTGGCGGTCGTCATAGGTTACAGCGCGTTTATTATAGCTCAAACGGTGGTAAATATAGGCGGAATTACAAGCTTTTATTGCATAATGCTGTTGCTTTGCCTTATCACCATCATTGTTTCGTTGTGTACCAAAAAGATAAATACCAACAACGTGGTGGCGACCCTGTTTGTTATGGTCTATCCCGTGTCGCTTTTAATGTACTTGCTCGGAGTAAATCATTTGGAGGGGGCGTTTAAGGCGAATGTCATACTGCTCATCTTTTTGTCGTCCGCGCTCACCGATACCTGCGCCTTTTTTGCGGGTAGTATCATCAAGGGACCCAAGCTCTGCCCCAAAATAAGCCCCAACAAGACGATCTCGGGAGCGATAGGCGGACTTGTGGGCGGAACGCTCGGCGGAGCGATTTTGTACTTTGTTTCTCAAACGAGCGTGGGCGCGTTTTTGGGAATGGGCAGCTTCGGCAATTTGAACCTCACTCTTACCTGCGTGCATTTTCTTTGCATGGGGCTTGTGTGCTCGATAGCCACTCAGCTCGGCGATCTGTTCGCCTCGTTCATTAAACGCATGGTGGGGATAAAGGATTATTCCAATATGTTACCGGGACACGGCGGATTTATGGATAGGATAGACGGACTTATCGTAAGTGGCACGATCATTTATTTCTACGCCGCTGTTTTGCAACTCGTATGAAGAAGATAGCGATTTTAGGCAGTACCGGCTCGATAGGTCGTCAAGCCTTGGAGATAATAGAGGGCAGCGGCGACCTTAAAGCGGAAACGCTCGTCACTCACTCCAACATCGAACTGCTAATTGAGCAGGCAAAGCGGCATAGACCTACGAGCATAGGCATAATCGACGAAAGAGCCGTCACGAGCGAAGCGCTCGGCAAGCTGAAAGAATTTAAGGTGGCGGTGGGCGACGAGGCGTACGACCTTTGCCTTGACGCCGATGAAATACTCTTTTGCATAGTCGGATTTGACGGGCTCAAAGCGCTCGACCGCTATATCGAGCGGGGCAAGCAAATCGCGCTTGCCAACAAGGAGTGCCTCGTTTCGGCGGGCGAAATACTGATGAAAAAAGCCAAAGAGGGGCAAATAATCCCCGTAGACAGCGAACACTCCGCCGTTTGGCAGTGTTTGAGAATGGGGAAGCGAAGCGATGTCAAGAAAATTGTTTTGACGGCGAGCGGCGGCAGGTATTATCGTTACGAGCGGGCTCGGCTTGCGTCGATAACGCCCGACGAGGCGATAAGGCACCCAAATTGGAAGATGGGCAAGAAGATCTCGGTAGATAGCGCCACCATGATGAACAAAGCGCTCGAAATTCTCGAAGCGAGGTGGCTTTTTGGCACGACAGACATCGACTATGTTATCCACCCCGAGAGCATAATTCATTCGTTTGTCATGTTCAAGGACGGGACGCTCTCGGCTTTGCTCTCGCTTCCCGACATGAAGTTGCCTATCTCCGTTGCGCTCGGCTATCCGAACCGAGTGATCGGGGCGTCGCCCGACTTTGCGTTTGACAAGCCGCTTACGTTTTTGGATAAGCGTGAGGACGTGTTTTTTGCTCCGACGCTCGCATATCGTTGCTTGGAAAAGGGCGGAAGCGCGGGCGCGACGCTCGATGCAGCCGACGAAGGTGCGGTAAAACTCTTCTTGGACGGAAAGATCGCTTTTACCGACATAGCGGAGTTGGTGCGTGACGAACTCGAAAGAGCGGAAATAGTAAAAGACCCGTCGCTAAATGACATAATCGCCATACATGATGAGATAAAAAATAAAGTAATCAATAATAAATAAGGAGGAATACGACCATTTACGTTCTCTATCTTATAGTAGCCATACTTATATTGTTGCTCATGATCACCATACACGAATTTGGGCACTATATCGCAGGCAAGCTCCTCGGCTTCAAAATAGATGAATTTTCGATAGGCTTCGGTCCCAAACTCTTTCAAAAAAAGAAGAAGAACGGGGAACTCTTTTCGATACGTCTTTTGCCGCTCGGCGGATATTGCGCCTTTGCCGGCGAATCGGACGAGGAAAAAGTCCTCGCTCCCGAAAAGCTGAAAAAGGAACAGTCTCAAGAGATCGAGGCGTCGTCGGGGGAACAAAGCGATAATGGCGAAACAAAAGCCCAATCGACCGCTATTAAATCCGAAGAGGGAAACGCGGCTACCGATGAACCGACCGATAAATCGTCAAATTTGAAAAAATTCAACGACCAACCCCCGTGGAAGCGGATCATTGTGCTTATGGCGGGCGGAGTGTTTAACATACTCTCGGCTGTGATATTTTCGTTTATCTTCATAGCGGCGGCGGGTGCCGGCACTCCGACACTTGACGGAGTTTTGCCCGATGCGCCTACGGCGACAAGTGTGACAAGTTACGACATTAACGACATTGAGCCCGGCGACAAGGTATATGCCGTCGACGGACAAAAAGTCGACTTCTATCACAACTTTTCCGAACTTCTGGCGAATAAGGAACTCGGGCAAGAGGTGGTACTCACCGTGATCCGAAACGGCGAAAAGATAGATATAACCACCAAGATACGCCACTATCTCGATAACGAGAATAATGATTGCGTAGGACTTGGCGTTTCGCTCCACTACAACAGGGCGTCGATAGGCGAGGCTTTTAAGTATTGCGTTCCGTATACCGCAAAGCTGTCTTGGCTCATTCTCGGCACCTTTTGGAATTTGATTACGGGCAAAGTTCCGCTAAATCAAGTTTCGGGTCCCGTGGGAACGGTAACTCAAATGGCGGACTACGGTATGCAAAATGCCAACTACTTGTTGCTTTTGATGCCGCTTATCGCCGCCAACCTCGGAATATTCAATCTCTTTCCCATTCCCGCCCTCGACGGCTCAAAGGTCGTATTTACGATAATCGAGTGGATAAGGGGCAAGAGGATAAATCCCAAAGTTGAGAATACCATACACTTTGTCGGGCTTATAGTTTTGCTCGGACTTGTGGTGCTCCTTGATATCGTCAACTTTATTTTGAGGCTGACGACATGACAAAGCGAGCGATAAAAGTCGGAAATTCGATTATAGGCGGCGGGAGCAGAATAACCATTCAGTCCATGACCAACACGCCCACATCGAATGTTGACGCCACGACCAAGCAAATCGACCGTCTTATAAAGGCGGGCTGCGACATAATCCGCTTGGCTGTCTGCTCAAACGAGGAGGTCGAAGCGTGCAAAAAGTATATCGCTTTTTCAAAAGTTCCGCTTGTCGCCGATATTCAGTTCGATTACAAGCTTGCCGTGATGTGCAGTGACATCGGTTTTGGCAAGGTGCGCATAAACCCCGGCAATATCGGGAGCGAAAAGGGAGTGAGGGAGCTCGTGTCCGCTTGCAAAGCCAATTCCACGCCGATAAGGATAGGCGTCAACGGCGGCTCGTTGGAAAACGGGCTAAATGAAAACGGAGCAAAAGCTCTTGCCGAAAGCGCACTTAAAAACGTCGCCATGCTCAATAAGTTCGGCTTTTACGACATAGTCATTTCGGCAAAATCGAGCGATGTTCGCATTATGGTCGATGCCAACAGGATTATAAGCAAAGAATGCGACTATCCGCTCCACCTCGGAGTGACCGAAAGCGGAGATATAAGCGACGGCACCGTTAAGTCGGCGATAGGCATAGGCTCGCTTCTGCTTGACGGAATAGGCGATACGATAAGAGTTTCGCTTTCGAGCGATCCGGTAGACGAGGTTTCGGCTGCTCGCAGCATTTTACGTGCGGTGGGGCTTGACAAAAACTATTGCGAGGTCATTTCCTGTCCGACGTGTTCGCGGTGCGGCTACGACTTGTTTGAGGTGGTCAGGCAGGTCAAAGAACTCGTTTCGGATATAAACGTGCCGCTTAAAGTGGCGGTCATGGGTTGCGTGGTAAACGGTCCGGGCGAGGCGAAAAACGCCGATTGCGGAGTGGCGGGCGGCGGAAAAGGCAAAGCCGTTTTGTTCAGTCGGGGCAAAATAATAAAGACCGTAACTAAGGACGAAATTTTGCCCGAATTGAGTAAGCTTATATCCTCACTTTCGTTGGAGAAGAAGATTGAACGAACTGATTAACAAACTCAAAGAGCGTACAAATCTAAGTTTGGATAATGTTAGAATTGTCGAAGCCACTGTTTATGTCAGACATAATCAGATAGAGATTGTTTTATTATGCCCCGAAAATGAGGAAAAAGCGCTTCTTGACGAGGCAAACGCGCTTTCCAAGGCGGCAACCGAGATACTCAAAACGTCGTTTAAGGTGAGGATAAAGATCAAGAAAAGCTACTTCGAGGAGGCGTATTTTTCGTATACCTTGCTCGGCTTTTTGAAGAAATTTCCTCTTATACATCACAACGTAAAAAGCGAGAGTTTCGACTTCGAATACGAGGGCGATCTTATCAAGGCGCTTATCAAAGTGCCGTCGACCGTCGCCGATTACATCACCGGCGGCAACATTATGTCCGAGATAAAAGCCTTTGTTCACAACAATTTTTGCGAGAAGATCGAAGTCGAGATAGTGGGCGTGCCGCTCGAAAACGAAGAGATAGTTGTTGAGGACGAGGCTAATAAATACGTTTATGATTTCGAGGGGGGCAGGCACATCAAGGTGTCCAACGTTGAGGCGTTTATAGGCGATCCCATTTACGAGCCGCCCGGATACATAGCGGATATCCGCTTGGGCGACGGACAGGTTTTTACGGGCGTGGTAAAAGATTTTGTCGAATATAAGCGCAACATGAAAGAGGGGGAAACGGAGCAAAAGTACTTCTTCAAATTCCGCCTCGAGGACTTTACGGGCTCGGTCGAATGTATCTACTTCCCGACCAAGAAGTCGCTCGACAAGATCAGGCTGCTTGGTAGCGGCAAGGCGATAGTGGCGTTCGGCACGGTGGAAAACAACACTTTTAGGGGCGTTAAATCGCTTGTTTACAAAATCCGCTATATATCCCTTTGCACCTTGCCCGAGAATTTCGTTATCAACAGGGCGAGAATGGTCGTGCCCTCCGAGTACAAAACGGTCAAGCCGGAGCCGTACGTCGAGTACGAACAGGACAACGTTTTCAAGGTAAAGGAGCCCGTTCCGGAGTTTTTGATCGGCAAGGAATTTGTCGTTTACGACCTCGAAACGACGGGGCTTGACAGGTCGAAAGACCGTATCATCGAGATAGGCGCGGTACGAATTAAGGACGGGGTAATGACCGAAACGTTCTCCTCCCTTATTAACCCCGAGTGCCTCATTCCGCAAAAGACGACCGCCCTCACGGGAATAACCGACGCCGCCGTAAAGGGCGCTCCGACCATAGCCGAGGTAATGCCCGACTTTTACAAATTCTGCGATGGTGCGATAATGGTGGGGCAAAACAGTATTCAATTCGATTGGCCCTTTCTCAGAGAAAAGGCGGAGCCGATGAAAATATATTTCGAGAACGAGCAACTCGACATTATGTTGCTTGCCAAGCAGTTCTATCCCGAACTCGGCAAATATAACCTCGATTTTTTATCCAAACAGTTCGGAGTGGTAAACGAAGAAGCACATAGGGCGATCTCGGATACGGTGACGACAGCCAAGATCTTTATAAAGTTAGCTGCAAATATGACCTGAAAATCGGTATTTTTACGGTAAAATGCAGGTAAAATTAAAAATTGTGCCTCAAAACAGTTGCATAAAGCGTTTTTTTGTGATATAATAAATATGATATCATTCGATGATGAGAGTGAGCCTTGCGGCTTGCTCTCAATCATTATGGAGAGAATATGAACGTTGTCAATGTCACCAAAGATGCGGTGAAACCCGTTCTCGACAGCCTCGGTTATGAACTTGTGGACGTAGAGTACGGCAAGCAATACGGGCAAAACACTCTTACGGTCTTTATTTATAAGGATGGGGGAGTTTCGCTCGACGACTGCGAAACGGTAAGCCGTGCGCTCGACCCGATAATGGACGAACTCGACCCGACATCCGGAGCGCCGTACTCGTTTAACGTTTCGTCGCCGGGGCTCGACAGACCGTTTAAGACGCAGCGCGATTTCGAACGCAACTACGGGACGGAAGTCGAAGTCAAGTTGTATGCACCTATGATGGGCAAAAAGCTTTACGAGGGCATATTAAAGGAAAAGCGAGATAATGTCTTTACGATAGTGGATAAAGGCAAGGAAATTACCATAGAGTGTTCAAAGGCGGCTTACGTCAGACCGCTCGTCAAATTCGAATAAAGAGGAGGAACCATTAATGAAAAGCCAAGATTTTTTTCTTGCGCTCGATGAGCTCGAAAAGGATAAGCGCATAAAAAAGGAAGTTTTTATCGAGGCGCTCGAATCCGCACTCGTCATAGCATACAAAAAGCATACGGGCTCGGCTAAGGCGGTCGAGGTCAAACTCGATCCCGACAAATACACGATCGACATAATAGCGTACCAAGAGGTAGTCGAGGTCGTTACCGACCCCGATACGCAAATCAGCCTCGAGGACGCCCGCTATATAGACAAAAAGTATAAGCTCGGCGACAAAGTGGCGGAGAAAGTTTCGGCAAAGGATTTCGGCCGCATAGCCGCTCAAACCGCAAAGCAGGTAATTATGCAAAAGCTTCGGGAAGTCGAAAGCGAGATAGCATACAGCGAACTTTCTCAAAAGGAGGGCGAACTCACCACTTGCGTGGTAAGGCGTATCGACGGCAAAAACGTCTATGTCGAGATAAACAAACTCGAAGCGCTCCTTATGCCTCAGGACCAAGTTCCGTCCGACCGCTTCAACGTTGGGGACAGGATAAAGGTCTATGTCAAGAAGATAAAGGCGGGCACGCGAGGACCGCAAATCACCGTCAGCAGGACGGCGGCAGGCTTTGTAAAGTGTCTTTTCGAGCTCGAAGTACCCGAGATCGCTGCGGGACTTGTGACGATAAAGGGTATCGTTCGAGAAGCCGGTTACAGGACCAAGATGGCGGTTTACTGCGAGGACGGCAACATCGATCCCGTGGGCGCCTGCGTAGGCAACAGGGGAATGAGGGTCAACGCCATCGTGTCGGAACTCGGCGGCGAGAAGATCGATATCATTCCGTGGGACAGCGACACGCTCGAATTTATCGCCCGTTCGCTCAGCCCCGCAAAGGTCGCTTTGGTCGAGGTAAACGACGACGAACACTCGGCGAAAGTGGTGGTCGAGGACAATATGCTCAGCCTTGCGATCGGCAAGGACGGACAAAACGCTCGTTTGGCGGCAAGGCTCACGGGCTGGAAGATCGACGTAAAGTCGTACAGCAATTACATGAAGTCCAAGCTTACGGATGCTCAATCCGAGGAAAATATCGGTGATGAAACGCTCGGGGACGAATTGTCCGACGAAACCGCAGCGGAGGATCTCGGGGAGCTCGACTGAGATGGAAAGCCCGCAAAGAATGTGCGTTTCGTGCAAGAAGATGAAAGACAAACGCAGCCTTATTCGAATCGTTAAAAACAACGAAGAAATTCGCTTCGACGACACCTTTAAGGCGGCGGGCAGGGGCGCTTACGTGTGCGGCGACGCCGCTTGTATCGATCGGGTGTGCAAGTACAAATTGCTCAACAAGGCGTTCAAGTGCGACGTGCCGCCCGAGATATACTCGGAACTTGTAAAGAGGGCAAATGAACGGTAAGGCGGAATCGATAATAGGCTTTGCGGTAAAAGCGGGCAAAGTAATTTACGGGCTGGATACGTTGAAGGAAACGAAGCGCAAGAGGTATCTTATCATATTTTCGCCGTCGGTATCGGACGGCACAAAAAAAGATATCTTCGCCGTTGCCAAGCGGGATAATGTGCCGCTCATAAGGTCCGAGGCGCTGCTTACGGCGCTTCACAAGGACAATATCAAGGTGATCGGAATAGCCAACAAGCAAATGGCTGATGCGATAATGAATTTTACGGTAAATTCAAAGGATTATTTACTTATAAAGTCGGAGGAAATTTAATTGACTACTCAAAATCAAAACACGCAAAATGAAAAAGAGGGCGCAAAATACGAAAACATCAAGCGCTTAAAGACCTTTTTAGCGCAAAACAGCGATATTAACGCGCTTTTGGTCGATGCTAAAAACATTAGGCGTAAGATTGACGAGATGTTATTTGTTTACAAGACGGCAGAAAAAACAAAAGCCAAGGAGCAAGTTAAGGAGCCGCAGGAAAAGGAACAGGTCAAAGAGCAGGTTAAGGAACAGTCGCCTGTCGTCAAGGAAACGAAGAGGGAGCCTGTTGCGCCTCCTCCGCCTCCGAAGCCTATCGAAGCACCGCCCAAAAAGGTGCCGAGTTATGTCAAGGGCGTAGTCATACCCCCGCCTCCGAAGCCGATCGTGCCGTCCTCGCAGCGCAAATCGCCGATCGATAAAACTCGAAAAACTGATGTTAAGTCGAGGGATTTCGTTCGCACTCCCAAGCCGCAAGGCGGGGTAAAAATGCCCGCCAAGATAGAGTTGCCCGTAGTCAAGGAAAGGGTAAAATCTTTCGACAACAAGCGCAAGGATCACAGTAAGCCCGACGACAAAAAGACCATGAATAAGCGCACGCTCATTCGCAAAGGCTTTATTACGGACGGCGTGGGCGAAGAGCGCATGGGGACGAGAAAGCTGAAAAACAAAAAGCCCAAGACGGTTCCCGCTTTCACTCCCGTAAAGATCGAAAAAGCCGTCATCACGACCGAAAACCTTACGGTCAAGATTTTGAGCGAAAAAATAGGTAAAACCGCCCAAGAAATCATAAAACAGCTTATGATTCTCGGTATTATGACAAACATAAACAGCGTAGTCGACTTCCCGACTATGGAACTCGTCGCCAACGAACTCGGCGTCGAACTCGAACTCAAACTCGATAAATCGGTCGAGGCTCAAATCGAGGAGGCTCACGAAGAGGCAGACAGGGAAGAGGATCTCGTAAAGCGTCCGCCCGTCATCACGGTCATGGGTCACGTCGACCACGGCAAGACCTC